>NZ_JAGINT010000001.1:2212448-2528512 GCF_017876295.1 Kribbella aluminosa
TGGAGGCGGACCTGGTCGTGTTCGGGATGGGGTCGACCGACGGCGGGATGGGAGTGGTTCCGGCGATGGTGTCGGAGCGGCTCGGGTTGCCGGCCGTGACGCTCGGCTCAGAGGTGACCGTCGAGGGTCAGACGGTGCGGATCCGCCGTGACGGGGACACCGCGAGCGAGACGATCGAGGGCACGCTGCCGCTGGTGCTGTCGGTGTCGGACCAGGCCAACGAGCCGCGGTACCCGTCGTTCAAGGGCATCATGGCCGCGAAGAAAAAGCCGGTCGAGACCTGGTCGCTGGCCGACCTCGAGCTGACCGCCGACCAGGTGGGTGGGTCGAGTGCGTGGACCGAGGTGGTCGAGGTGACCGCCCGCCCGGCGCGCACGGCCGGCACGATCGTCACCGACGACGACGGCAGCGGCGCTGCCGAGCTGGTCGAGTTCCTGTCCACGAACAAGTTCCTCTGAGGGGGCGGCTGAGTTATGTCGAACGTTCTGGTTCTGGTTGACCACGCCGCGGGCGCGGTCCGCAAGACGACCGCCGAGCTCCTCACCATCGCCCGCCGCCTCGGCGACCCGGTCGCGGTGTTCATCGGCGAGGGTGTTTCCGAGGCGCTGCCGGCGCTCGGGCAGTACGGCGCTGTGAAGGTGATCGCGCTGTCGAACCCGGAGCTCGGGCAGTTCCTGGTGGCGCCGAAGGCGGAGGCGCTGGCGCAGGTGGCGGCGAAGGTGGAGCCGTCGGCGATCCTGATCTCGTCGAACGCCGAGGGCAAGGAAATCGCCGCGCGGCTCGCGGTCAAGCTGGACTCCGGCCTGATCACCGACGCTGTCGACGTCGAGGCCGGTGATGGTGGTCCGGTGACGACGCAGTCGGTGTTCGCGGGGAACTTCACTGTGCAGGCGAAGGTGACCCACGGGACGCCGATCATCACGGTCAAGCCGAACGCGGCCACCCCCGAAGCGGCACAGACGTCGCCGGAGGTGGAGGAGTTCGACGTGACGATCTCCGACACCGCGAAGACCGCAAAGATTGTTGAGTCGAAGCCGCGCGAGGCCACCGGCCGCCCGGAGCTGACCGAGGCCGCGATCATCGTGTCCGGCGGCCGTGGCACCGGCGGCGACTTCGGCCCGATCGAAGCCTTCGCCGACTCCCTCGGCGCAGCAGTCGGCGCCTCCCGCGCCGCCGTCGACTCCGGCTGGTACCCGCACGCCTACCAGGTCGGCCAAACCGGCAAAACCGTCTCCCCCCAGCTGTACGTCGCAGCCGGCATCTCCGGCGCCATCCAGCACCGCGCCGGCATGCAAACCTCCAAAACCATCATCGCCATCAACAAAGACCCCGAAGCCCCCATCTTCGAACTCGTCGACTTCGGCGTCGTAGGCGACCTCCACAAAGTCCTCCCCACCGCCACCGAAGAAGTAACCAAACGCAAGTCGTAACCCCCACCCGAAGGCCCGGCCCGGTCCCCCCGGCCCGGGCCTTCGCCTTGCCGGTTTCTCCCGGTGCCGGGGCGTTGGCCTTGCCGGGTTGTCCCGGTCCCGGGCGTTGGCATTGCCGGGTTTGTCCCGGTGCCGTGCACTCGCCTTGCCGGTTTCTGCCGGAGCCGTGCCCTCGCCCTGCCTGTCCGCTATCGGCCCCGTCCGGTAGGCGCAACCTCAGGGTCGACCGGCTCATGGGTTGGACGTGCGGGTCGCAAGGGCGGCCGACGCCCAGCCCGTCCGCCGTTCCGGCGAGCGCGCTCAAGGGCCGGTCAGACCGTGGAAGTTTCTCCGCCACCCACGAGCAGAGCCCCATCAAGCCCGTCCACCGGCCACACGAGCCGCCCGTCCGTCCGCCGGGCCGCCGGGCCACCTGTGCACCGGGCCCTCCCGTGCCACCAGGCCTCCCGTGCTACCGGGCCGCCCTGCCATCGGGCCACGCGTCCACCGAGCCACCCATGTCCACCCGGCCACCGATGTCCACCGGGCCACCCGTCCACTCGGCCGCGGGGCCACCTGTCCACCGGGCCCACCGTGCCACCGGGCCTACCGGGCCACCGGGCGACCGGGCCGCCCGTTCACGGGCCTCCCGCGCCACCGGGCCACCGGGCCATCGGGCGACTGGGCCGCCCGTCCACCCCTCCACCCCTCCACCCGTTCACCCCTCCAACCGTCCACCCCTCCACCCGTCCACCCCTCCACCCGTCCACCGGGCCACCCGGTTGGTCGGGCGACCCGGCGGCTTGGTGCATCGGAGATGTGGCCCGAGGCGCTGAGCATGGGGATTTGGTGCACAGATTCGACCTGCACGGGCTGTTCAGCGGCTGGGGATCGGGGTTGGGGTGGATTGCTTCCCGGATTGGGAAGTAATCCTCCCCAACGCCACGTTCCGGGCTGTCCGTGGGCAGGCCGACAGGTAGTGCACCTGCGGGACGGCGTACGCGGGATCCCGATCACGCTGAGGTGCACTACCCGACCGGTCGACACCTCCTGTCCGGAATGCACATCACGCGGTTGCAGCGTCGCCCGGAAGGCGGCAACCAACACGAGCGCCCGGTTGACCACTGAAACCTGCCAGCTCAGGGGCGTACCTGAGCTGGTAGGGCTGCTGGATGGCGGAGCTGTCCGCAGTGCCGCGGTCTCCCCGCCGCACGGCGTCGAGACCGGCGCACCCTGGGCTGGACGAGGCCGCCGGTGGTCAGGCCGCCGATGGTCAGGTCGGCGTCGTTGAGCGTGTACTGGGACCAGTTGGACGGTGGGCGTGTACCGGGACCAGTTGAACGGTGGGCGGGTACTGGGACCAGTTGAACGTTGAGCATGTACCGGGACCAGTTGAACGTTGGGCGTGTGCTTGGGACCAGTTGGGTGTTGCTGGTGGGTGGGTCAGGCGGTCAGGTGATCGCGGATTGCGGTCAGGTCGGAGGTGATGGCTGCTCGGCGGGAGGCGGTGTTCTTGGTGTAGTCCGTCAGGGCGGTGGCTGCTGTGGTGCAGCGGTCGTTGAGGTTGGTGACCTCGCCGGCGGCGCGGTCGCGGTCGGCCTTCATGGATGAGCGGAGCTTGAAGTAGCTGTTCAGGCCGATGCCGATCAGCGCCAGGCCGACCAGGATCCAGAACCAGTGCAGGAGCAGCCCGAGCCCGAGCGCCACCAGCACGCCCGCGCCCAGGAATCCGATCGGTGTCACCTGTTGCTTGGCCGTGGCACCGGCGACGCGAGAGGTGATCGCGGACGTCGCCGTACCCAGCTCGAGCTGGTCGGGTCCGTCCGGGCGGATGGTGATCCTGCGCGAACCGCTGTCGACGGACACCTCCGACGGGGCAGGCTGGTCGGCGATGTGCGCGAGGCTCTCCACTGCCGGCAGTACCGATGGGCTGATCACCCGCAGCGCGGTCGCGGCCAGATGTGGCTCGGCGGCCATCGCGAGGTCGTCGGCGAGCAGCGCGTCCACTTTCCCGGCTGAGTCCGACAGCGTCTCCACTGCGTCGGAGCTGCCGGTGACGCGTGCCCGCAGTACGGCGATTCGCGCCAGCGTCCCGCGTTCCGGCTCGCTGCCTTCGGAGATCAGCAGCCGGAGCAACGCCGCCGCGCTGTTCTTCTCCGGCTCGACAGGGACGTCGGCCCGGACCTCGGCAGGGACGTCGGCGGGGACGGCGGCCCGGAGGTTCAGGCTTGGATCGGGTTCGCGGGCCTCGGTGTTGCCGACGATGGAGTCGACCGCGTCCCGGACCCGGCTCAGCCGCAGCCACGCGGCGTCCTGGGTCTCCGTGGCCTTCAGACCCCGCGGCCGGGAGCCTGCACTGCCGCGGGACTCGAGCCGTGTCAGCCACGCCCCGTCGGCGGATACGGCCGTCTGCAGCCGCTGTACGACCAGGTCCAGCGACTCCGCACTGAAGCCGCCGCGCGCGGCCGTCGTCCACAGCACCCGCTGTACCCGGGTCAGCGTCCCGTCATCGGCCGGTACGCCGAACGCCGCGTCGATCCACTCGGTCCGTACCTGGTGGCGCTGCCCGAGCGCGGCCAACGCCAGCGCCAGGAACGTGGATGTACGGCGCTCGTCGAGCTTGATCGCCGTGCTCACCGCCTCCTCGTCGGGCGTGCCGGAGTACAGCGAGATGAGCGCGACGACGGCCGGCTCCAGCCAGTACTGCGGTACGGGCCGGCCGGCCGCGGGGAGTTCCGTGCCGGATGCCATCGCGCTCAGGACGCGGGCGGCGTACCGGCGGAGTTCGGCGGCGTCGATGAAGCCGACCGTTTCCTGGCGTAGGTCGGACAGCTCGACGAACGCGTCGAACGCCCGGGACATGCTCTCCACCCGGCTCTGCAGGCTGCCCTGGATCCGGGACAGCTGCGACCGTAGGCTGGACGCCTCCGATCGGGCGTACGACATCTCGCTCTGCAGGTCCGACAGCTGTTGGTTCTGCCGTCGCTCGGTCCACCAATCGCTCATGCCGCCTCGCTCCGCTCGGCTCCGGCCCGACCGACAAGGTCGGCTCTGCTCTTTGTTCGCTCGCTCATGCCGCCGCCTTCCGTGCCCCGGTTCGGGTCCTCGGGAAGAATGACGTGCGGGCGGGTCAGTTGGCTCCCGGGGAGCGGGAACATCCGTGGCGGACATACCCTTGAAACCGATATGACTTCCACCGACCGTCGCACGGTGTACCTGGACCACGCGGCGACGACTCCGATGCTCCCGGCCGCGATCGAGGCGATGACCCGTCACCTCGGCCGCACCGGTAACGCGTCGTCCCTGCACGGCTCCGGACGGTGTGCGCGGCGGACCGTCGAGGAGGCGCGCGAGTCGATCGCCGCGGCGCTCGGCGCGCAGCCGAGCGAGATCGTGTTCACCTCGGGTGGTACCGAGGCGGACAACCTCGCGCTCAAGGGCTTGTGGTGGTCCCGCCTGGCGCATGACCCGCGGCGGCGCCGGATCCTGCTCAGCGGTATCGAGCACCACGCGGTGCTGGACCCGGCGGTCTGGCTCGGGCAGCACGAGGGTGCCGAGATCGAGTGGCTGCCGGTCGACGAGCTCGGGCGGGTGCAGCCGGACGACGTACGGCGGGCCATCGAGCGGGACCCGGAGTCCGTGTCGTTCGTCACGCTGATGATGGCGAACAACGAGGTCGGCACGCTGCAGCCGGTGTCGGAGGTCGCGGCGATCGCGCAGGAGTACGGCGTACCCGTGCACACCGACGCGGTGCAGGCGATCGGGCAGGTGCCGGTGGACTTCGCGGCGCTCGGCGTGGACGCGATGACGGTGTCGGCGCACAAGCTCGGCGGTCCGTACGGGATCGGGGCGCTGGTCGTCCACAAGGAGACGCAGTTGACGCCGATCCTGCACGGCGGGGGACAGGAGCGTGACGTCCGCTCGGGCACCCTGGACGTGCCCGCGACCGCCGGGTTCGCGGTGGCCGCGGAGCACGCGGTCGAGCACCAGGCCGCCGAGGCGGTGCGGCTGATGGAGTTGCGGGACACGCTCATCCACGGCATCACGAGCACCGTCGAGGGCGCCAAGCTCTCCGGGGACCCGGCCGGCCGTTTGCCCGGTAACGCACACTTGTCCTTCAGCGACTGCGAGGGCGACTCTCTGTTGCTGCTGCTCGACGCGCGCGGGATCGAAGTGTCCACCGGCTCCGCGTGCAACGCCGGCGTCGCCGAGCCCAGCCACGTGCTGCTCGCGATGGGGTACGACGACCAGCGGGCCCGGGGCTCGCTCCGGTTCACCCTCGGGCACACGAGTACGCGCGCCGACGTCGACGCCGTACTGGACAACATCGGGCCGGTCGTGGAGCGGGCGAAGTCCGCCGGCCTGCAGAACGTGGGAAGGAACACCTGATGCGGGTACTCGCAGCCATGTCCGGCGGAGTGGACTCCGCGGTCGCGGCCGCGCGGATGGCCGAGGCCGGGCACGACGTGACCGGCGTACACCTGGCCCTCAGCCGGAACCCGCAGTCGTACCGCAGCGGTGCCCGGGGTTGCTGCACGATCGAGGACTCGCGCGACGCCCGCCGGGCCGCGGACGTGATCGGCATCCCGTTCTACGTCTGGGACCTGGCCGAGCGGTTCCACGCGGACGTGGTCGAGGACTTCGTCAACGAGTACGCCGCCGGCCGGACGCCGAACCCGTGCCTGCGCTGCAACGAGAAGGTCAAGTTCAGCGCGGTCCTGGAGCGGGCGCTGGCGCTCGGCTTCGACGCGGTGGCGACCGGGCACTACGCGCGGATCGTCGACACCGCCGACGGGGCTCGCGAGCTGCACCGCGCGGTGGATCCGGCCAAGGACCAGTCGTACGTGCTCGGCGTGCTGACCCAGAAGCAGCTCGCGCACGCGTTCTTCCCGCTCGGCGACACGGTCAAGACCGAGGTCCGCGAGGAGGCCGAGCGGCGCGGGCTGGCGGTCGCCGCCAAGCCGGACAGCCACGACATCTGCTTCATTGCCGACGGCAACACCGCGGGCTTCCTCGGCGCCCAGCTCGGCGAGGCGCCCGGCGACATCATCGATGCACAGGGCAACAAGCTCGGCGAGCACCAGGGCACCCACGGCTTCACCATCGGCCAGCGCAAGGGCCTGAAGATCGGCACGCCCGCCGCCGACGGCAAGCCTCGCTTCGTCCTGGACATCAGCCCGGTGGACCGCACCGTGACGGTCGGATCGCGCGCCGAGCTGGCGGTCTCCGAGCTGACCGCCTCCAAGCCGCGCTGGTGCGGCCCGGCACCGGCCGCCGAGCTGCAGGCCACCGCCCAGCTCCGCGCCCACGGCGAGGAGGTCCCCGTCGTCGCAACAGTCCAGGGCGATCACGTGCAGGTCTCCTTCGACGAGCCCACCTCCGCCGTCGCCCCAGGACAGGCCGTCGTGCTGTACGACGGCACCCGAGTGATCGGCTCCGCCACCATCGACTCGGTCCAGCGCGTCAGCGCCGCCGTATGACGACTACAGGTCTCGGGTCCGTCCCTGGCGACGACATCCGCGAGTGGACGCGCGCAGTACTCGAGCTGGTCGACCTCCCGTTCTTCCCGGAGCTTCCGGCGCGCCCGTACGGCGACATGATCAGCCGGACCATCGCCGTACTGACTGAGCTTGCAGCTGACCTGCAGACCGTCGGCTGGCGGCTGACAGGTGGCGGCGACGCGCGGGCGAGCCTGGACCAGCGCCGGGCGCGGGCCATGCTTCACGAGGACCTGGACGTGCTCGAGGAGTACTTCGACGGGTACGAAGGCCCGCTGAAGGTACAAGTCACCGGCCCGTGGACACTGGCGGCCGCCGTGGAGCGGCCGCGGGGTGACAAGGTGCTGGCGGACCACGGCGCGCGGCGGGACCTCGCACAGGCGTTGGCGTACGGCGTGGAGCAGCACGTGGCCGACGTACGCAAGCGTGTGCCCGGGGCGGAGGTCCTTTTGCAGCTGGACGAGCCCGGGCTCCCCGCCGTACTGGCTGGTGCTGTGCCAACAGCGTCCGGCTGGAGCAAGCACCGCTCTGTCGACGGTCCTGGTGCTGTCGAGCTCTTGAGCCTCTTCACCGGTGCTGCGCCTACTGTCGTGCACTGCTGCGCAGCAAGGCCACCGATCGAGGTCTTCACCAAGTCCGGCGCCAGCGGGATCGCCGTGGACGTGTCACTGCTCAACAACGCGGCCTGGGAGCAGGTCGCCGCTGCGGCGGAAGCTGGTACCAAGATCTACGCGGGCGTCGTACCGACCACAGGAGCGCTGCCGCGGCCGGAGCGGGCTGCGGAGCCGTTGGTACGGCGGTGGCGCGAGCTGGGGCTCGACCCTGAGCGGCTGAAGCAGGTCGTGATCACGCCGGCCTGCGGACTCGCCGCCGCGGCGTCGGTGGCCGACGCCCGAGCCCGCCTGAAACTTCTCCGCGACGTCGTCGACGTGGTCGGCGAAGCCGCTGACGAGTAACCGAGAACTGTCCGTAGTGCCATGTAAGTTCTGCTTATGAGCGAGAACGTTGGGGCGCCCGCGGATGTCCGGACGCGGCATGCGGCGCTGAGCCAGGAGATCGAGGACCACCGGGCGCGCTACTACCTGGCCAGCCCGATCGTCTCGGACGCGGACTTCGACGCGCTGATGCACGAGCTGCAGGCCATCGAGGAGCAGTACCCCGAGCTCCGCACCCCGGACTCGCCCACCCAGAAGGTCGGCGCCCCGATCTCCACCCTGTTCACGCCCGTCGATCACCCGATGCGGATGGAGAGCCTCGGCAACGCGTTCTCCGCCGAGCAGATGGAGGCGTGGGCGAAGCGCCTGGAGCGCGAGGTCACGGTCCAGCAGATCCTCGACAGCGGGTTCCTCTGCGAGCTCAAGGTCGACGGCCTCGCACTGGACCTGGTGTATGAGAACGGCAAGCTCGTCAGCGGCGCCACCCGCGGCGACGGCCGCACCGGCGAGGACGTGACGCCGAACGTCCGCACGATCAAGAGCATCCCGGAGCACCTGCACGGCGACGACCTGCCGGCGTTCCTGGAGGTCCGCGGCGAGGTGTACTTCCGGGTCGAGGACTTCGAGGAGCTGAACGCCCAGCTGGTCGAAGCCGGCAAGGACGTCTTCTCGAACCCGCGGAACAGCGCCGCCGGATCACTGCGGCAGAAGGACCCGCGGGTGTCGGCGGCCCGCCCGCTGCGGTTCGTCGTGCACGGCCTCGGCAAGGTCGAGGGTTACGCCGGGGGGACGCCTTTCGGCCGGCTCTCGGAGGCGTACGAGCAGCTGAAGGCGTGGGGCCTCCCGGTCAGCGACCGCGCCCGCCGGGTCGGCACGCTCGACGAGGTCAACGAGTTCATCGCGTACTACGGCGAGAACCGGCACTCGGTGGACCACGAGATCGACGGCGTCGTGGTGAAGGTCGACGAGCTGGACCTGCAGCGCGCGCTCGGTTCCACCTCGAGCGCTCCCCGCTGGGCGATCGCGTACAAGTACCCGCCGGAAGAGGTGAACACCAAGCTCATCGAGATCGAGGTGAACGTCGGCCGGACCGGCCGGGTCACCCCGTTCGCGCACATGGAGCCGGTCCGGGTGGCCGGGTCCACGGTGGAGTACGCGACCCTGCACAACGCCAAGGAGGTCGCCCGCAAGGACGTCCGCCCGGGCGACACCGTCGTACTGCGGAAAGCGGGCGACGTGATCCCCGAGGTGCTCGGGCCGGTGGTGGACCTGCGCCCGAAGGGCCTGCCTGCCTGGGAGATGCCGACCCGGTGCCCATGGTGCGGCACGGTGCTGGCGCCGGCCAAGGAGTCCGACGTCGACATCCGCTGCCCGAACTCGCAGTACTGCCAGGGCCAGCTGCGGGAGCGCCTGTTCTACCTGGCCGGGCGGTCCGCGTTCGACATCGAGGGGCTCGGGTTCAAGGCGGCGGACGCGCTGATCCGCGGCGGGCTGATCGCGGACGAGGGCGACCTGTTCGCGCTCACCGAGGAGAAGCTGGCCGAGAGCGAGTTCTTCACCACGAAGGCCGGCGCTCTGTCGGCGAACGCGCGCAAGCTGCTCGCCAACCTCGAGGAGGCGAAGGCCCGGCCGCTGTCGCGGGTCCTGGTCGCGCTGTCGATCCGGCACGTCGGGCCGACCGCGGCCGTCGCACTCACCGAGGTGTACGACAACATCGACGACGTGCGAGCCGCGAGCGAGGAGCAGCTGGCCGAGATCGAGGGCGTCGGGCCGACCATCGCGCAGGCGATGATCGAGTGGTTCCAGGTGCCGTGGCACCAGCAGATCGTCGACAAGTGGCAGGCGTCCGGTGTGCTGATGCGCGAGGAGCGCACAGGCCCGACGCTGCCGCAGACGTTGACCGGGCTGTCGGTCGTGGTGACCGGGACCGTCGAAGGGTTCAGCCGCGACGAGGCGACCGAGGCGATCGTCGGGCGCGGCGGGAAGGTCGCGAGCTCGGTGTCCAAGAAGACGTCGTTCGTGGTGGTCGGCGAGTCCCCGGGTTCGAAGTACGACAAGGCCGTTCAGCTCGGCGTACCGATTCTGGACTCCGCCGGGTTCCGGGTGCTGCTGGACGACGGGGCCGAGGCGGCGGCCGCGGTCACGAGCAGGCCGGCGGCCGACGAGTCCTGAATCGCCAGGAAGAAACTCCGGAAAGAATCGCCGGCCGGACGGATCCGCCGACAGCGCTGAGCCGTCCGACTGTTAACTTTGCACGTCGAGATCTGGGTCAGAAGGAGCAAGATATATGACGACGCCGCCGCAGGGACCGTGGGGTCCTGGGCAGCCGGGGGGCCAGCCAGGCGGGCAGCACGGGGGACAGGGGGGTTCCCAGCAGCCACCGCAGCAGCCTCAACAGGGTGGCTGGGGGCAACAACCTCCCGCTCAGGGCGGTGGCTGGGGGCAACAGCCTCAGCAGCCCCAACAACCTCAGCAGCACGGCCAGCAGCCGCAGCAGGGTCAGCCGCAGCAAGGGCAACCGCAGCAAGGCCAACCTCAGCAGGGGCAGCCTCAGCAAGGTCAGCCTCAGCAGGGGCAGCCTCAGCAGGACCGGCCGCAGCAGGGTGGCTGGGGACAGCAGCCCGGCCAGCAGGGCCAGCCTGGTCAACAGCAGCCCGGTCAGCCCGGTCAGCCTGGTCAGCAGCAGGGTGGTGGCTGGGGTCAGCAGCCGCAGCAGGGCGGCGGTGCGTACCAGCAGCAGTCCTGGGGGCAGCGTCAGCAGCAGCCGCAGCAGGGTGGTTGGCACCAGCAGCAGGGCGGACAGCCCGGGCAGTGGCAGCCGAGCGGTCAGGGCGGCCCGGGTGGCGGCTCCAAGGGTCCGGGTGGCATCAGCAAGGACAAGCTGCCGCTGGTGATCGGCGGTGGCGTGGTCGGCATCGTGGTGATCGGCCTGCTGATCTTCCTCGGCATCCGCGCCTTCGGCGGTGGCGACACCCCGCAGAGTCAGCCGACCAGCAGCCAGAGCGAGGGCGGCGACCCGTCGGCGTCCCCGTCCGCCGGTGCCGGTACCGGCGGCGAGCTCGGTAACGCGACCGGCCAGGCGAAGAGCGTGACCGACAAGCTGCAGGGCATGGGCTTCGGTTGCAGCGACCTGTTCAACACCGGCCAAGGCGCGCACCGCGGCTGCTTCAAGGTCGACGGCACCAGCAAGTCGTCCCAGGTCATCTTCCAGTTCAAGTCCGACGGCACGATCATCGCGGCCCGGGTCGAGACCGAGGACGGGGACAACAACAACAACGCCCAGGTGGCGTTCGGTCAGGCGCTGCAGGCGATCGGCAACGACACCTTCGGCGGCGACTCGGTGACGAAGATCCAGGACGCGGTGAAGACCGGCCAGCGGTCTTCCGAGGTCGGCACGAACTGGGGTTCGTTCCAGCTCAGCAACGACGGCTCGGACCTACGGGTGTCCGGTCACAAGAACGGCGAGGAGTCGCTGGAACTTCCGGACCAGACCTTCGACACCACGGTGGCCGAGATGACCACGGCGCTGAAGGCGAAGACGTACGTCTGCACCAGCTCCTGCCGCAAGGACGTCGGGAAGTACGGATCGCAGCGGGTGTTCTTCCTGGCCAGCGGGAACAAGGGCATCAAGATGATCGAGTTCAGTGCCTCCGCGGACAGCGGCAGCGCCGTGAAGGGCGCGATGACCGCGGCGATGAACGACGCGTTCGGTGTCCTCAAGGGCGGCAATGCGGCAGCGGTGAAGGCGTACATCCAGGCGCACAGTGACGGCAAGCAGTACGCTGCTTATGTCGGCGGCTGGAAGGTCGAGATCGACGGCGACAGCAGCGGGAGCTACGGGTCGCAGCGGGTCACGATCCAGTACGAGTCGTTCTACGCGTGATGCACGGAGGCCGGATGTGAAGTTCCCCCGGGAGAAGCGGGAGTCGCGGACGGTGGCCCAGCCGCCGCCCGAGGCGGTCCAGCGCGTCGACGGGGGCGGGGCCTGGGGCCCCACCCAGTTCGACCTCCCGGACCGGAACGGATCGAACAGCCAGGCGGTCCTGATCGTGGCGCTCGTCGGCGTCGTCGTCCTGCTGGTGATCGCCGGCCTCTGGGCACTCGCCTACTTCCAGTTCACCTGAGCCCGGAACGCCACAAACCCCGCTCGCTTCGGCGAGCGGGGTTTCGTGTGCGTGGGGTCAGGCGGTGGCGCGGATCGTGACTGCCAGCGAGGCCAGGTAGGACAGACGCGCGACCTCGGAGGCGAGGAACTCGGGGCCGCCGCGGCGGCCGATCACCAGCACGCGGCGGTCGGAGTCCAGCGGGGGCCGCGACCAGCACGGACTCGGAGAGGCCTTTGTGGTCCGGGGCCTCCAGCGTGGTCGCCTTCGCCAGCGGCAGCCACCGGCCGGCGACGTCGCCGAACTCCGGTGTCGCGCTGGTCTCCAGCGCGACCTTCACCTCGCTGCCGGTGCCGTCCAGCAGCGCCGCCCAGTCCGCGTGCAGGACGGCGGGTGACTGCTCGACCAGGATGTCGATCGCGTCCGCAGGCGCGGACGTCATCTGCTCGACGGCCTCGAGGTCCATGTGCACCCCGCCGCCGGCGCCGTACCGCGAGAACCAGATGACCTCGACGTCCGCGACGCTGTTGCAGGCCGAGACCAGCCGGTCCGGCAGCACGCCGGGCGGCAGGTCGACCACGATGTCGTCGACCGCGGTGCCGTTCTCCCGGCGGTGCTCGACGATCTCGATCGCGTGGATGTCGGCGTTCACCTCACCGAGAGCAGTCGCCACGACGCCCAGGGACCCGGGCCGGTCGGGGATGATCAAGCGCAGCAGGAACACCGAACGATCATCTCCCAGCCCATCACCATGCGCATAACGCCTTGTCGCCGCCCATGTTACAGAGCGGTAGGGAAGGACACGCCCACCCATCTCATCGGGTAGTTGTCCACAGCTCGGGGGACGACGAAACCTCACCGTCATGTTGCCCCCTAAGATGGCGTGGGTAACACCGAGAAGATCTACGTGTTGCGCCTCCAGTTACTGCACTCATTGGATCAGTTCATGCCATCGATTACCCGCGAAGAGGTCGCCCACCTGGCGCGACTGGCGCGGATCGAGCTCTCCGACGACGAGCTCGACCACCTTGCGCCGCAGCTCGACCAGATCATCACCCTGGTCGGGCAGGTCAGCCAGGTGGCGGCGGACGACATCCCGCCGACCTCGCACGCCCTGCCGCTGACCAACGTGATGCGCGCGGACGAGATCGTCCCGTGCCTCACCCCCGAGCAGGCGCTGTCCGGCGCGCCGGCCGTGGAGGAGCAGCGCTTCCGGGTGCCGCGGATCCTGGAGGAGGACTGACGATGACTGACCTGATCAGGAAGACCGCGGCCGAGCTGGCGGATCTGATGGCCTCCAAGCAGGCCAGCTCGGTGGAGATCACCCAGGCCCACCTGGACCGGATCACCGCCGTCGACGGTGACGTGCGGGCGTTCCTGCATGTCGACACCGAGGGTGCGCTGGCGCAGGCGAAGGCGGTCGACGACAAGCGTGCCGCGGGCGAGCAGCTCGCCCCGCTGGCCGGCGTGCCGCTGGCGCTGAAGGACGTGCTCACCCAGGAGGGTGTGCCGACCACGGCCGGTTCGAAGATCCTCGAGGGCTGGAAGCCGCCGTACGACGCGACCGTGGTCAAGCGCCTCAAGGCCGCCGGGATCGTGATCCTCGGCAAGACCAACATGGACGAGTTCGCGATGGGCTCCTCCACGGAGAACTCGGCGTACGGCACCACCCACAACCCGTGGGACCTGACCCGGATCCCGGGCGGTTCCGGCGGCGGCTCGTCCGCGGCCATCTCGGCGTACGAGGCCCCGCTGGCGATCGGCACCGACACCGGCGGCTCGATCCGCCAGCCGGGTGCGTTCACCGGGACGGTCGGCGTCAAGCCGACGTACGGCGGCACCTCGCGGTACGGGCTGATCGCGCTGGCGTCGTCGCTGGACACGCCCGGTCCGTGTGCTCGTACGACGCTCGACGCGGCCCTGCTGCACGAGGCGATCGCCGGGTACGACCCGATGGACTCGACGTCGATCAACCAGCCGGTCCCGGCCGTGGTCGAGGCCGCGCGCAACGGTGATGTCGCCGGTCTGCGGATCGGTGTCGTCAAGGAGCTCGGCGGCGACGGGTACCAGCCGGGTGTCGAGGCCCGCTTCCATGAGGCGGTCGAGCTGCTCACGAAGCTCGGCGCCGAGGTGGTCGAGGTCTCCTGCCCGCACTTCCAGTACGCGCTCCCGGCGTACTACCTGATCCTGCCGAGCGAGGCCTCGTCCAACCTGGCCAAGTTCGACGCGATGCGGTACGGGCTGCGGGTCGGCGACGACGGCGAGAACAGTGCGGAGAAGGTCACCGCGCTGTCCCGCGAGGCCGGCTTCGGCGCGGAGGTGAAGCGCCGCATCATCCTCGGCACGCACGCGCTCTCCAGCGGGTACTACGACGCGTACTACGGCCAGGCGCAGAAGGTGCGGACGTTGATCGCCCGCGACTTCGCGAACGCGTACGAGCAGGTCGACGTACTGGTCTCGCCGGCCACGCCGACGACCGCGTTCGCGATCGGCGACCGGATCGACGACCCGATCGCGATGTACAAGAACGACCTCTGCACGATCCCGTCCAACCTGGCCGGTAACGCGGCCGCGTCGTTCCCGTGCGGCCTCGCCGACGAGGACGGCCTGCCGGTCGGCTTCCACGTGATGGCGCCGGTGCTGCGCGACGACCTGCTCTACAAGGTCGGCGGGGCGCTCGAGTCGGCGCTCGCCGAGCAGTGGGGCGGCGTACTGATGACGAAGGCTCCGGAGCTGGAGGTGACCCGATGACCGCCGCGGTACTCGAAATCAACGACGCGCTGGCGACGTACGACCCGGTGATGGGCCTCGAGGTCCACGTCGAGCTGAACACCCGGTCGAAGATGTTCTGCGGCTGCCCGACCGAGTTCGGCGCGCCGCCGAACACCCAGACCTGCCCGGTCTGCCTCGGTCTGCCGGGCGCGCTGCCGGTGGTGAACGCGAAGGCCGTCGAGGCCGCGATCAAGATCGGCCTGGCGCTGAACTGCGAGATCGCCGAGTGGTGCCGGTTCGCCCGGAAGAACTACTTCTACCCGGACATGCCGAAGAACTTCCAGACCTCGCAGTACGACGAGCCGATCGCGTTCAACGGCTGGACCGAGGTGGCCGTCGACGGCGCGACGTACCGGATCGAGATGGAGCGCGCGCACATGGAGGAGGACACCGGCAAGGCCACCCATGTGGGCGGCGCGACCGGCCGGATCCACGGCGCCACGCACTCGCTGGTCGACTACAACCGCGCCGGTATCCCGCTGATCGAGATCGTCACCAAGACGATCGAGGTGCCCGGCGACAAGGCCGCCGCTGTGGCGCGTGCGTACGTCGCGATGCTGCGCGACCTGCTGTTCTCCCTGGGCGTCTCGGACGTCCGGATGGACCAGGGCTCGCTGCGGGCCGACGTCAACGTGTCGCTGAAGCCGTCCGGCTCGACAGCGCTCGGCACCCGCACCGAGACCAAGAACGTGAACTCGTTCCGCTCGGTCGAGCGCGCGGTGACCTACGAGATCACCCGGCAGGCGGCAGTGCTGTCGTCCGGCGGGAAGATCCTGCAGGAGACCCGGCACTGGCACGAGGACACCGGCATCACGACGGCCGGCCGGGAGAAGTCCGACGCCGACGACTACCGGTACTTCCCGGAGCCCGACCTGGTGCCGGTGGCGCCGTCGCGGGAGTGGGTCGAGGAGCTGCGCGCGACGCTGCCCGAGGCTCCGTCGGTACGGCGTGCCCGGCTGCAGGAGGAGTGGGGCTTCACCGACCTGGAGATGCGGGACGCCGTGAACGGCAACGCGCTCGAGCTGATCGTGTCCACGGTCGAGCTCGGGGTGCCGCCGGCCGCGGCGAAGAAGTGGTGGCTGGGCGAGCTGGCTCGCGCCGCGAACGATTCCGGTACCGAACTCGACGCCCTGCCGGTCGGTCCGGCCGAGGTCGCCGAGGTGCAGAAGCTCGTCGACGACGGCACGCTGAACGACAAGCTCGCCCGGCAGGTGTTCGAGGGTTTGCTGGCCGGTGAAGGTACGCCGGCCGAGATCATCGAGAAGCGCGGGCTGGCGCTCGTGTCCGACGACTCGGCGCTGCTCGAGGCCATCGACCGGGCGATCGCGGCGAACCCGGACGTGGTCGAGAAGGTGAACTCCGGGAAGCCCGCGGCCGCAGGTGCGCTGATCGGCGCGGTGATGAAGGACATGCGCGGACAGGCCGACGCGGCCAAGGTCCGCCAGTTGCTGAACGAGAAGCTGGGTATCTGACGCTGTCCTGAGGTGCCGGACCCCGCTGCACAGGGTCCGGCACTTCAGTGTCTTCAGGCGGCGTCGCGGTGTTCCTCGGTCGGCCGCGCGTCCGCGACCACGCCGCGCTCGACCCGGCCGTCGTCGACGTCGGCCGCGTCCGCGAGCAGCGTCTGCGCGACCGAGAGCTCGTCGGCCGGGCAGCGGAGCTCGTAGCGGGTCGGGTGGATCTCGGTGGTGATCGTGTCGGGCCGGTTGCGGACCAGCGCACGGAACAGCCCCCACAGCGTGCCGACGATCAGCCCGTACACGAAGCCCCAGAGCACGACCGCGAAGCTGGTCAGCGTGGTCTGCGCGACGAGCGTGACGAAGACGGCCGCGAGGATGCCGAGCAGTGCGCCCTGCAGCGCGCCGGCCGCGGTCATCCGGACGACCGGTATCCGCGGCCGTCTGGTGGCCTGCCGGAGTCCGGCGCCGACGATGTCCAGGCTCGCCGCGTCCATCCCGTAACTTCTCAGGTACTCCGCTGTTCGCCGAGCATCCGCGAAGCTGCTCACCGATGCGATCACACTGCTGGGGACGCCAGACGCCTGGCCGGTCGGCATACCGATCTTCTCCTCGAGTCTGCTGATGGGATGGTCTCTTCCACAACTACCAGACGACCCAAGTGCCGAGAGGGTTGACTGCTCAGGACGTGCTGATGATCACCCGGAGGATCCGGTCGTCGCCCGGGCGCGGCCGGCCGCGCCCGTCGGTGTTCGACGTGGTGACCCACAGCGAGCCGTCCGGGGCGAGCTCGACGGTGCGCAAACGCCCGTACTGCTTGGTGAAGAACGCCTTCGGTTCGCCGATTCGCTTGCCTCCGGCAACGGGTATCGCCCAGAGTCGCTGGCCGCGCAGCCCCGCCATGAAGACGTGCCCCTTGGCGAACGTGATGCCGGACGGCGACGCGTCCGCGGTCGGCCACTGCGCGATCGGGTCGGTCATCCCGTCCAGGTGACTGATCCCTTCAGCGGCCGGCCAGCCGTAGTTCGCGCCCGGGGTGATCGCGTTGAGCTCGTCCCAGGTGCTCTGCCCGAACTCCGAGGCGTACAACTGGTTCCCGTCGAACGTCAGCCCCTGCACGTTCCGGTGTCCCTTGGTGATCCATACCCGCCCGTCCGGGTTGCCCGGCGCGGCCTTCCCGTCGGTGGTGATCCGCAGGATCTTCCCGCCGAGCGAGTTGTCGTCCTGCGAGTTCGGCTGCTCCGTTCCGTCACCGGTCCCGGCGTACAGGAACCCGTCCGGCCCGAACCGCAACCGCCCACCGTTGTGGATCGCCGCCTCCGGAATCCCGTCCAGAATCACCTGCTGCTCCGACAGCTTCCCGTCCCGATAGGCGATCCGCGCGATCCGGTTGTCGCTCCCACTGGAGTAATACACGTAGATGTACGGCTTCCCCGGATACCCCGGATCCACCGCGAGTCCCAGCAACCCACCCTCCGCCGAGGCTTTCACCCCGTCGACAGCCCCCACCTCGGCCACCCGCCCACCGGCCACCCGCACAATCTTCCCGGCGTCCCGCTCAGTAACCAACGCACTCTTGTCCGGCAGAAACGCCAAACCCCAAGGCACCTGGATCCCCGTAGCCACGGTCGACGCCACCGTCAACGTGACCGCCGAGGCGTGCGCAGTACCTGCCGACGCAGGAGCAGACGAGGAACTGGTACCACCCGGTGTCGCCTCCGAGCACCCAGCCGCCATCACCAACGAGACCACCGCCACCGCCGCTGCCCTACCGCGCACGCCATCTCCTCCCCTGGACCTGGCTCCAAACTAGCGTCCGCAACGGCGAGATCCTCCGGCGGAGGAACGGCACACCGGGGCATGCCGCCGGCGAAGGGGCCAGCTCGCGGGTCAACCCTCAAACGGGGCCTGCCAGCACGCGGCTCGACTCCCCGTGCCGCAGGCACCATTCGGAACACGGTGGCCAGGCTCGCCCGTCGTGGTTCAGCTGCGCCAGGTGGGGCGGAGGGGGAAGTGGGCGTTGTGGTCGTTGTCGAGTTTTACGGCGAGGACCTGGTGGAGTTGGGTGTTGTTGCGTTCGAAGCCGACGCGGCAGGCGGCCAGGTAGAGGCCCCAGATCTTGGCGGTGGGGTAGCCGACCTCGGCGACGGCCTCGTCCCAGTGGGTGACGAGATTGTCGGACCAGGCGGCCAGGGTGAGGGCGTAGTGCTCGCGGAGGTTCTCCTCGTGGCGGACCTCGAAGCCGGCGTCCTGGGCCTCGGCGATGATCCGGCCGGAGCCGATCAGTTCGCCGTCGGGGAAGATGTAGCGGTCGATGAACGCGCCGGTCGAGCGGAAGCGGTTGTCGGGCCGGGTGATCGAGTGGTTCAGCAGCCGCCCGCCGGGACGGAGCCGGTCCAGCAGGAAGCCGAAGTACGACGGGTAGTTGCGGACGCCGATGTGTTCGGTCAGCCCGATCGAGCTGATCGCGTCGAAGTCCCGCTCCGGCACGTCGCGGTAGTCGAGGAACCGTACCTCGGCCAGGTGCTCCAGCCCCTCGCGCTTGATCGCCTCCGTGGCCCACTCCGCCTGCTCCGCCGACAACGTGACACCCAGCGCCCGTACGCCGTACTCGCGGGCCGCGTGCCGGACCATGCCGCCCCAGCCGCACCCGACGTCGAGGAGCCGCTGCCCGGCCTGCAGGTCGAGCTTCCGCGCGACCAGGTCGTACTTCTCGAACTGCGCCTGCTCCAGCGTGGCGTCCGCGGTCGGATAGACGGCGCACGTGTAGGTCATCGACGGCCCGAGGATCCACTCGTAGAACGTGTTCGACACGTCGTAGTGGTGGTGGATCGCCGCCTTGTCCCGGGCCTTCGAGTGCCGCAGCCCTTCGAAGGTACGCCGCCACTTCGGCAGGCGCTCCTGCGGCGGCGGAGGCGGCGGCTTCAGGTGACTCCACCCGAGCCCGCGGACGATCCGCAACGCTTCCGCCGTCGTCGGGCGCTCGAAGTGCACCTGGTTCAGCATCATCCGCATCAGGTCGTACGGGTTGCCCTCGTGGATGCCCGTGATCTCCAGGTCACCCATCACGTACGCGCGGACCAGCCCGAGGTCACCGGGTGCCGTGAGTACGTAGGACAGCCCGCGCTCGGAGGCCAGATGCATGTGGATCGGGGAGTCCTCGGGGCCGGTCGCACTGCCGTCGTACGCCGTGAACCGGAACGGCAGGCCGTCCGGGGTCACAGTCGTCAGCGCGTCAGCGATCGATACCTGGGTCGCGATCGTCGTCATCAAAGTAGTTGCGGTAAACCCCCAAGGACGGGGAGGAACCGCAACTCCCTCCCTTCGTGTTTCAGGGACTGTCGGTCCCGGCTGGTTGACTGAGTGCCATGTGCGCTTTCGTCTTGCCCCGACTCCGGAGCAGGAGGCGGCGTTGCTCGAGCACTGCGCACACGCCAGATACGTCTGGAACCTGGCATTGGAGCAGTGGTCCATGTGGTCTGTGGGACGCCGGAGCTATCCGCCGCGGTACGTGCAGCAGGCGCGACAGCTGACCGAAGCCAGAGCGGCCGGCGAGTGGTTGCGGGCCGGATCCCAGACGGTGCAACAGCAGGCGTTGCGGGACTTCGACCAGGCTGTGACGAACTTCTACGGTGGCACCCATCGGCGACCCACGTGGCGCAAGGCGGGCCTGCACGAGGGCTTCCGGATCGTCGGCCTGCAGGCCGGTCGGGTCGAGAAGCTGAACCGCAAGTGGGCCCGGGTCCGGGTGCCGAAGGTCGGCTGGGTGAAGTTCCGGTTGTCCAGGCCAGTGGCTGGTGCGAAGTCGTACCGGGTGACTCGTGACCGTGCCGGTTGTTGGCATATCGCGTTCGCCGTGATCCCCGCCCCGATCCCCGTCCCCGGTACCGGGGAGGTCGTCGGAATTGACCGTGGCGTGACCGTGTCGGCGGCCCTGTCGACAGGCGAGCGGTTGAATGTGCCGACCCTGACGCGAGGGGAGAAGGCGCGGCTGCGGAGGCTGCAGCGTCGTCTTGCCCGCGCCCAGAAGGGCAGCAATCGGCGCGCCAAGACCAAGGCCGCGACCGCCCGGCTGAGAGCCCGCGAGGCGGACCGGCGCAAGGACTGGGTCGAGCAGACCAGCACCCGGCTTGCCCGGGAGTTCGACGTGATCCGGGTCGAGGACCTGGACATCGCGCGGATGACGCGGTCGGCCAAGGGCACGGCAGATAACCCCGGGATACGGGTACGGCAGAAGGCCGGACTGAATCGGGGCATCCTGGCCAGCGGCTGGGGGCAGTTGGTCCAGCGACTGGAGCACAAGGCCGCCGGCCGGGTCGAGAAGATTTCTGCGGCGTACACATCCCAGACGTGTTCGCGGTGCGGGACTGTGGATCGGGAGGCACGCGGGAGCGAAGCCGTCTTCCGCTGCAGGTCCTGTAACCACGCCGCGAACGCCGATGTCAACGCTGCTGTCAACATCGCGGCCGGACGGGCCGTGACTGCACGTGGAGCGACTGCGGTACTGGTCGCTGAGAAGCGTGAACTTCAACTCCCTACCTCCGCGTAGTTCGGTTGGAATCCTCGTCGTTCACGGCGGGGAGGACGTCAACGGCGCGTCACCGCCTTTTCGTAGAGCCCGGTGAGTCGGGCGTGTGGGTCGTAGCGTTGTTTCACCTTGGTCAGGGCTGGGACGTTGTACAGCCGGTCGAACGTGTCCCGGTCGTAGTAGGCGTCGGAGTAGAGCGACTTGTGGCCGCCGAAGTCGGTCACTGCCTGCTCGATCCGGCGGTTGACGTCGCCGTCAGCGGCGCCGGGGGAGATCGGGACCGTGCCCCAGAAGCCCACGTTCACGTAGGTCTCGCCGGGCTTCAGCGGATAGAGCGGCCAGGACTCGGAGCCGCGCAGCCGCAGCGGGCACAGCCAGACCGGCCGCATCCCGACGTTGACGTCGAACCAGCGCAGAAAGTCGGCGAGCCGTGAGACCGGGATCTCCACGTCCTGTACGACGCGCTCCCGGTCAGGGAGGCCGCGCCGGCGGTTCAGCCGTGCCGCGTACTGGTGCCGGTTCTCGAAACCCACGATCTTGTGGAACACGTCGCTGCGCCGCCAACGCCGAGGCCACAGCCGCCGTACGACGGGCTGCTGGGCGCCGAACGCCGCCGAACACCAGAACCAGTCGGTGTCCCACCGCCACAGGTAGTCGTGCGCGGTGAGGAAGTCCTTCGGCCGTTGCCGGATCGACCGGTAGTAGATCTGCTGGCCGGTGTAGTCGCTGGTCCGCACGGCGGCGTCACTGTTCCGCCCGAGGCTCAGGTAGGCCTCCGACGGGCTGAACACGACGCCGTCGACGAAGTGCACCGGCTCCCCGTCGTACGTGCCTGAGGCAACGATCTCGTCGATGGCCGGGGCCAGCGCGTCGAGCGCGACCCGGACGTGCCGGAGCGCGACGTACGGCGAGATCCGGTCGAGCTCGATCCGCAGCCGGGTCGCGTAGCCGAGCGTGCCGTACGAGTTCGGGAACGTCCGGAACAGCTCCGCGTGCTCGCCGTCCGGGCGGGCCGTGACCAGCTCGCCGGCGCCGGTGAGGATGTCGAGCTCGAGCACCGACTCGTGCGGCAGGCCGGCGCGGAACGACGACGACTCGATGCCGAGCCCGGTGACCGCGCCGCCGAGCGTGATGGTCTTCAGCTGCGGCACCACCATCGGCGTCAGCCCGTGCGGCAAGGTCGCGGCGACCAGGTCCTCGTACGTGCACATGCCCTGGACGTCGGCGGTCCGGGCGTCCTGGTCGACGCTGATCACACCGGTCAGCTGGGAGACGTCCAGCCCCGGGCGCTCGCTGTCGGTCCGCGGGCGGAACAGGTTCGAACTGCGCTTCGCGAGCCGGACGGGTTCGCCGGGCGGGATCCGCTCGTACGACTCCCGCAGCCGCCCGACCGCCTGGTCGTGCGCCACCACGGCCGCTACATCCGATGTCGAAGGCACCGATCCAGACTACGACCCCGCCCACGGTCTGGCACGGGAGTTCAAAACTGTCCAGGTCGCCGAGTAGGTTCTGTGACATGGCTGACATGGTGAAGGCATGGCTGGCGTGGTGAAGGCATGGCTTCCGTGGGAAGATCCCGGCGCGTTCCTCGGCGGGGTGCCCGCGGGCTTCGACGTGGAGGTGTTCACCGGTGCCGAGCGGCCGAAGTCGCTCGACGAGGTCGAGTTCTACGTGCCCAGTTACATGGGCGGTGGCGACGTGTTCGACGTCGTCAAGGAGATGCCCTCGTTGAAGGTCGTCCAGTTGCAGACGGCCGGGTTCGAGCACGTCCAGTCCCGGCTCGCCGACGGCGTGACGTTGTGCAACGCGCGCGGCGTGCACGACGCGTCCACGGCGGAGCTGGCGGTCGGGCTGATCCTCGCGACGTTCCGGAACCTGCCGCGGGCGGTCCGCGACCAGGAGCGGCAGGTCTGGCCAGGCTCGTACGACGAGGTCGACGACTCGCTCGCGGACCGGACCGTGCTGATCGTCGGGTACGGCGCGATCGGCGAGGCGCTCGAGCGGCGGCTGACCGGGTTCGAGTGCGACGTGATCCGGGTCGCGCGGCGGGCGCGGGACGGGGTCCACCCGATCGCCGAGCTGCCGGAGCTGCTGCCGCGCGCGGACGTCGTCGTACTGCTGACCCCCGCGACGCCGGAGACGAAGCGGATGGTGGACACGTCGTTCCTGAAGCGGATGAAGGACGGCGCCCTGCTGGTGAACGTCGCTCGCGGTGTCGTCGTGGACACGGACGCGTTGCTCGCCGAGCTCGGTACCCGGCGGATCCGGGCCGCGCTGGACGTCACGGACCCCGAGCCGTTGCCCGCCGGACATCCGCTGTGGTCTGCTCCGAACGTACTGATCAATCCGCACCGCGGTGGCGCCTCGACGGCGTTCGCGCCGCGGGTCGCCCGACTCGTGCGGGCACAGCTGGAGCGCTACGCGTCCGGGGAGCCGTTGATCAATGTGGTGGCAGGTCCGCCACGCTGAAAGAGAGGGACGACGATGTCCGAGGCCGTACTGCTGATCGGGACCAAGAAAGGGCTCTGGATCGGCCGCAGTGACGCCGCTCGCCAGGAGTGGCGCCTGGACGGGCCGGTGCCGGAGTTCGAGATGCAGGGCGTGTACGCCGTGGGCATCGACACCCGCGGCGACCGGGCCCGGCTGTTTGTCGGCGGCACCAGTGAGCACTGGGGGCCGGCCGTGTTCCACTCGGACGACCTCGGCAAGACCTGGGCGGAGCCGCCGGAGGGTTCGATCGGCTTCCCGAAGGACGCCGACGCGGCACTGGAGCGGGTGTGGCAGATCCAGCCGGCCCCGGCCGACCAGCCAGGCGTGGTGTACGCCGGTTCGCAGCCGTCCGCGCTCTGGAAGTCGATTGACGGGGGAGTGACGTTCGAGCTGGTCAGAGGGCTCTGGGACCACCCGCACCGCAAGGAGTGGGGCGCCGGGTTCGGCGGCCAGGCGGTGCACACGGTGCTGCCGCACGCCACCGATCCGCAGCAGCTCAGCGTGGCGATGTCGACCGGCGGTGTCTACCAGACCCGTGACGGTGGCCGGTCCTGGTCGCCGGCGAACCACGGGATCAAGGCGTACTTCATGCCGGACCCGGACCCGGAGTTCGGGCAGTGCGTGCACAAGCTGGCGGCGCACCCCGACGTACCGGAGCGGATGTTCGCGCAGAACCACCACGGCGTGTACCGGTCGGACGACGGCGGGGCGATCTGGAAGTCGATCGCGGACGGGCTGCCGTCGGACTTCGGGTTCCCGATCGTCGTGCACCCGCACGAGCCGGCGACGGTGTACGTGTTCCCGCTGGTCGCGGACGGCAACCGGATCCCGACCGAGGCGAAGTGCCGGGTCTACCGGTCCCGCGACGCCGGGTCCACCTGGGAGCCGCCGACCGCCGGCCTGCCCGATGTGTCGTACGTGCCGGTGCTCCGGGACGCGATGACCACCGACACCGCCGACCCCGCCGGTGTGTACGTCGGCACCCGGGACGGCTGCGTCTACGCGAGCGCCGACTCCGGCGACAGCTGGGTCGAGGTCGCCAGCCACCTGCCCGACATCCTCACGGTCCGCGCAGCGGTGCTCGAATGATCGCTGTCCGGCTGCCGACGGTGCTCCGCCCGTTCGCGGGCGGAGCGGAACGCGTGCAGGTCGAGGCCACCACGGTGGCGGAGGCCTTCGCCGCACTCGACGCACCGCTCCGTCGGCGCCTCACCGACGAGCAGGGCGCCGTACGTCGGCATGTCAACGTCTACCTGCGGGACGACAACATCCGCGACCTCGCCGGCGTCGAAACCCCACTCACCGAAGGCGACGAACTTCTCGTTCTCCCCAGCGTTGCCGGCGGCTGACCCAGAAAGAAGCTAGTCGCGCCAGGCGCCGGTCCAGTCGTACAGCGGTGCGGTGGTGGCGTACTCACGCAGGTACACGATCCGATCCCCTTCCAGCCGGGCGACGGTCGAGCCGTCGAACGTCGCGGGCTCGCCCTTCCAGGTACAGCTGAACGTCCACTCAGCGACCAGCGTTACTCCGGCCCTCGCCGCGGATGTGATCTCCCACCCGTCCACCGCCCCACCGGCGCCGAACCACGCCTCCATCCACTGCTCTACCCGCGCCTTGCCGCGGTAGACCGGGCCGTAGCACTCGATGACCACGCAGTCATCCGTCAGAGTGTTCAGCACGGCCTGGGGGTCGTGTCCCCGCCAGCCCTCGATGTACGCCCGCAATTGATCCACCGCCGCAGCCTAGGCTGCGGCGGTGGTGGCTGAGGCCGTTCGGAAATAAAAGACTGCAGTTTGCCGCCGTGTTTGATTACCGTCTGGCGGCATGAGCAACGTACTTCTGCTGACCGGTCCGTCCGGCTCGGGCAAGACGACGGTGGCCGGGCTGGTCGCCACCGACGCGGCCAGGCCGACGGTGCAGGTGACGACCGACGAGTTCTTCCGCGCGATCCGGACCGGCTTCGTCCCGCCGTACCTGCCGGAATCGCAGCGGCAGAACGCCGTGGTGGTGGACGCGATCGTCGCAGCGGTCGCGGTGTTCGCCGACGGTGGGTACGACGTCGTGGTGGACGGCATCATCGGACCGTGGTTCCTGCCCGCGTACCGGGCTGCCGCCGCCGAGGGACAGTGGCGGATGTCGTACGTCGTCCTGCGGCCGGATCTCGCGACGACGCTGGAGCGCGGGCTGGCGCGCGGCGGAGTCGAGCTGACCGACGCCGACGCACTCACCGGGCTGCACGCGGCCTTCGCGGACCTCGCCGAACTCGAACGGCACGCGATCGACACCTCCGGGCTCGACGCGGCCGAGACGGCCGCCGAGGTCCGCAAGGCTGTTGCTGAGGGCACCTACCTGCTCAGTGTCTGAAGAGTCGCAGCCCCGTGGCCGACCAGGTGATTCCGAGCGCGGCGCAGGCGGCGGCGATCTCGTCGGAGCGGATCGAGCCGCCGGGCTCGACGATGTGGGTGACGCCGTACCGGTGGGCGACTTCGACGTTGTCGGCGAACGGAAGCGCACCGTCCGAGACCATCGTCACCCCGGTGAGGGGTTCAGCCGACCAGAGCGCCGCCTTCTCGCCGGCCAGGCGCGTGCAGTCGACGCGCGACTGCTGCCCGGCGCCGACGCCGATCGTCATCCCGTCCTTCACGAGCACAACGGTGTTCGACTGCGTGTAGCGCGCGACGATCATCCCGAGCACCGCGTCGTCCGGCAGATCGTGGGGGAGTGGCGCGGCGTCCCGCTCCTGCGTCAGCCGTACGCCGTACACCTCGCGGACCTCGTCGGCCGGCGGCTCGTACGACGGGTCCATCCCGAGCACCAGATACGTCCCGCGCTTCTTCGCCGCCAGGATCTCCAGTACGCCGTCGTCGTACCCGGGCGCGATGATCCCGTCCGACACCACCCGCTTCAGTACCGCGGCCAGCTCCAGGTCCACCGGCCGCGACACCGCCACGAAGTCGCCGTACGACGACTTCGGATCCGCGTCCCGCGCCCGCAGGTACGCCTCCGCCGCCGTCCGGCCGAGCGCGGCACCCGCGGGTGAGACGTGCTTGTACGACGCTGCGGCCGGTACGCCGAACCGCTCCGCGGCCTCCCGGACCAGCTGCCAACCGGTCAGCGCGTCCAGGATGTTGATGTACGACGGCGCACCGGCGAGCACCGTGAACGGCGCGTTGCCGAGCGTGGCCGCCTGATGAGGATTCATGCCGTACCGCAGACGCATCGGGACCTCCGAGTTGCTCGAAGGCGCCCAGGCGGACGACGCCTTTGCTCGGAAGCTCCCTGGTGGTGATCCACCCTCGCCAGTCGCGGTATGGCCAGCTTAGGGCGTGTCTGGCCCTACTTCGTCGCCCGCACCACGAGCAGCCGTGACTTCGCGGCCAGCGGTTCGCCGTGCCAGCCGCCGTCGACGACCACGTCGGAGAAGCCCGCCGCGCGCAGGTCGGCGGTGATCTCCTCGACCGACCGGAAGTACAGGACGTTCCGGTAGACCGCGTCGTGCCCGTCCTCGAACACGTTGTGCGCGTCGAACACCACCCGCCGGTCCGCGATCTCGATCAGCTCGAGCCACTCCTTCAGGTGCCCGGCCACGGTGTCACGTTCGCCGTACGTCGCCTCGCTCGTCCACTGCTCCCACGCCCGTACGGCGGGGTTCCGCGACTCGAACGCGAACACGCCGCCGGGCCGCAGCGCGGCGGCCACCGCGGCGACCGTGTCCGCGTGCTCCGCGACGTGCATCATCGTGTTGCCGCTGCTGACGACGAGATCCACATCGCCCGTCGGCTGTACGACGCGGTGGTCGCCGTCGATCCAGGTGACCGCGTCGGCGCCGGGCTGCCGGCGCGCGTACCCGAGCATCGTGGGGCTGGGGTCGATACCGATCACCTCCCGCCCGGACGCGACGAGCGACCGCGTGAGCAGGCCGGTACCGCAGCCGAAGTCCAGGACCTTCGCAGTGCGCTCGGCCAAGGCGCGGTAGTACTCGTGGTCCTCACCGGCCGGGTTGTCCAGGTCGTAGAGCTGTACCAGTTGTTCGTCGCCGTACGGGTCGCCAGTCACCCTGAAAGACTAGGTGGTGCGAGGGCCCTGCTTGTAAGACGGTCGTCTCAGAAATTGAGACGCTGGGTGGCTGAACTTGACCAGGTCGGCAGGTTTCGGCGAATAATGCCTACATGCGATCGATTCTCCTCGTACTTGTGCGGCGCGCCGACTGACGCGACCACCGAGTCGACGCGCCCCTTTCAGCCAACCCGGCGGAAGGGGTTTTTTGTTGCCTGTACGACTATCCGAGACCCGGAGTCGCCAAGGTGACGGCCACAAGCGAGGATGGATCGGTCGCGAAAAGTACAACCATCGTGACAGGACTGAGGGAAGGCACTCATGAGTGAGCAGCTGACCGGGGCACAGGCTCTGATCCGCGCACTGGAACATGCCGGAGTGGACACCGTCTTCGGCATCCCGGGTGGCGCGATCCTCCCGGCGTACGACCCGATGCTCGACTCGACCCAGATCCGCCACATCCTGGTACGTCACGAGCAGGGCGCCGGTCACGCCGCCCAGGGGTACGCCGCGGCGTCCGGCAAGGTCGGCGTCTGCATGGCGACCTCCGGACCGGGCGCGACCAACCTGGTGACGCCGATCGCCGACGCCTACATGGACTCGGTGCCGCTGGTGGCGATCACCGGTCAGGTGGCGGGCGCCGCGATCGGTACGGACGCCTTCCAGGAGGCGGACATCCGCGGCATCACGATGCCGATCACCAAGCACAACTTCCTGGTGACCGACCCGAACGACATCGCGACCACGATCGCCGAGGCGTTCCACATCGCCTCCACCGGCCGGCCCGGTCCGGTGCTGGTGGACGTCACGAAGGACGCGATGCAGAAAACCGGCGTCGACTTCCAGTGGCCGACCGAGCTCGCGCTGCCCGGCTACCGGCCGGTGACCCGCCCGCACCCGAAGCAGGTGCGTGAGGCGGCCCGCCTGATCGTCGCCGCCGAGAAGCCGGTGCTGTACGTCGGCGGCGGTGTCATCCGCGCGCAGGCCAGCGCCGAGCTGAAGGAACTGGCCGAGCTGCTCGGCATTCCGGTCGTCACCACGCTGATGGCCCGCGGCGCGCTGCCCGACACCCACGCGCTGCACTTCGGGATGCCCGGCATGCACGGCTCGGTGTCCGCGGTCGGCGCCCTGCAGCGGTCCGACCTGCTGATCACGCTCGGCGCCCGCTTCGACGACCGGGTGACCGGCAAGCTGGACTCGTTCGCCCCGGACGCGAAGGTCATCCACGCCGACATCGACCCGGCCGAGATCGGCAAGAACCGGGCCGCCGACGTCCCGATCGTGGGCGACTGCAAGGAGGTCATCACCGACCTGCTCGCCGCGCTCCGGACCGAGATCGCGACCGCCGGCCGGACCCCGTCGTACGACGCCTGGCGCCACCAGCTGGAGGACGTCCGCTCCCGCTACCCGGTCGGGTACGACGAGCCGGAGGACGGCACGCTGTCGCCGCAGCACGTGATCCAGCGGATCGGCCAGATCGCCGGCCCGGACACGATCTACACCGCGGGCGTCGGTCAGCACCAGATGTGGTCCGCGCACTTCCTGCCGTTCGAGAAGCCCGGCCACTGGCTGAACTCCGGCGGCCTCGGCACCATGGGGTACGCCGTACCGGCCGCGATGGGCGCGAAGGTCGCCCGCCCGGACAAGACCGTCTGGGCGATCGACGGCGACGGCTGCTTCCAGATGACCAATCAGGAGCTGGTCACCTGCGCGCTGGAGGGCATCCCGATCAAGGTCGCCGTGATCAACAACCAGTCGCTGGGCATGGTCCGGCAGTGGCAGACGCTGTTCTACGACAAGCGCTACTCGAACACCGACCTGCACTCGACCCGGATCCCGGACTTCGCCAAGCTGGCCGAGGCGATGGGCGGCGTCGGGCTGCGCTGCTCGGACAAGGACTCGCTGGACGCCACCATCGAGAAGGCGATGGCGGTCACCGACGCACCGGTCGTCGTCGACTTCGTCGTGCACCGGGACGCGATGGTGTGGCCGATGGTCGCCGCCGGCGTCAGCAACGACGAGATCCAGATCGCCCGCGACATGGCGCCGACATGGGATGGGGAGGAGCTGTAGATGTCCAAACACACGCTGAGCATCCTGGTCGAGAACAAGCACAGTGTGCTGGCCCGGGTGGCCGCGCTGATCTCCCGCCGCGGGTTCAACATCGACTCGCTCGCGGTCGGTCCGACCGAGCACCCCGAGGTGTCCCGGATGACGATCGCGGTGACCGTCGACGAACAGCCTCTCGAGCAGATCACCAAGCAGCTGAACAAGCTGGTGAACGTGATCAAGATCGTCGAGCTCGAGCCCACGCAGACGGTTCAGCGGGAACTGCTGCTGGTCAAGGTCAAGGCGGACACGCTGACCCGCGGACAGGTGCTGGAGACCGTCCAGCTGTTCCGTGCGAAGGTGGTGGACGTGGCACCGGACGCGATCACGATCGAGGCGACCGGTAATCCCGAGAAGCTCGAAGCCATGCTCCGGGTGCTGGAACCCTTCGGCGTCCGCGAGCTGGTGCAGTCCGGCATGGTGGCGATCGGCCGTGGCAGTCGCTCGATCTCCGACCGCACGCTGCGGCCGGTCCCGGTGCCGCCGCCGCACGTCCAGTCCGGACCACCGAACCTCCAGGCGCGACCCGCCGAACGTCCGCACCCGGTACCGGCGCCGCCGCCGGGCCGTAGCGCCGCCGCCGTACCGAATCAACACTAAGGAGAAGTGCCCGAAGTGGCTGCTGAAATGTTCTACGACGACAACGCCGACCTGTCGGTGATCCAGGGCCGGCACGTGGCCGTGCTCGGCTACGGCTCCCAGGGCCACGCCCACGCGCTCTCGCTGCGCGACTCCGGCGTCGACGTCCGGGTCGGGCTGCCGGAAGGTTCCAAGAGCCGGGCCAAGGCCGAGGCCCAGGGCCTGCGGGTCGTCACCCCGGCCGAGGCCTGCGAGGAGGCCGACGTGATCGTCGTCCTCGCTCCGGACCCGGCGCAGCGCAAGCTCTACAAGGAGGCCATCGAGCCGAACCTGGTCGACGGCGACGCGCTGGTCTTCGGGCACGGCTTCAACATCCGGTTCGGCTACATCAAGCCACCAGCCGGTGTGGATGTCTTCATGGTCGCCCCGAAGGGCCCGGGTCACCTGGTCCGTCGTGAGTACACCGAGGGTCGCGGCGTACCGGTGCTGGTGGCCGTCGAGCAGGACGCCACCGGCAAGGCGTGGGACCTGGCGCTCTCGTACGCGAAGGGCATCGGCGGTCTGCGGGCCGGCGGTATCAAGACCACCTTCACCGAGGAGACCGAGACCGACCTGTTCGGTGAGCAGGCCGTCCTCTGCGGTGGCGTCTCCGCGCTGATCACGGCCGGGTACGAGACCCTGACCGAGGCCGGCTACCAGCCCGAGGTCGCGTACTTCGAGTGCCTGCACGAGCTCAAGCTGATCGTCGACCTGATCTACGAAGGCGGCATCGCCAAGCAGCGCTGGTCGGTCTCCGACACCGCCGAGTACGGCGACTACGTGTCCGGCCCGCGGATCATCGACGCGTCGGTGAAGGCCCGGATGAAGGAGGTCCTCGGCGACATCACCGACGGCACCTTCGCGGCCCGCTTCATCGCCGACCAGGACGCCGGCGCGCCGGAGTTCGCCGAGTTCCGCAAGAAGAGCCAGGAGCACCCGATCGAGGCCGTCGGCAAGGAACTGCGCGGGCTGATGGCCTGGGTCAAGTCCCACGACGACGACTACGTCGAGGGCTCTGCCGCCCGCTGACAGCACCCGTGAAGGGCCCGGACCATCCAGGTGGATGGCCCGGGCCTTCTCGTTTGCGACAATGTGTGACGGTTCCGGTCCGGTCCGGTGAGATGGGGGAGGTGAGCGGGTGGCGAACGACGCTGTGCCGCGCCCGCCCCGGCGGGTCCCGGCCGATGCCGGGTCGCTCACCCAGCTCGAGGCGCCCAGCACGCCGCGCGGACCCGAGCCGCCGCCGCGCGGACCGTGGATCTTCGGTCGCTTCCTGGCCGGCCTGGTCGTTCTGCTGGTGATCGTCGCGGGCGGCGCGGGGACGGGCTGGTACCTGCGGCAGCGCAGCGTGCGGATCGACACCCTCGCCGTCCTGAAGTCCGCCGGACCCGCGGTGGTCCGGGTACTGGCGACGACCTGCGCGGGCACCGGCGAGGCTTCCGGCGTACTGATCGACAAGGGCCGGGTGCTGACCGCGGCGTCGGCGGTTGACCAGGCGATGTCGATCGTGGTCGTGGCGCCGGACGGGCGGATCCGGCGGGCCAACCTGCTCGGGACCAGCGCCGACGGGGTCGCCGTACTGCAGTCGATCGGTTTCGACGACGCGCCGCTGCAGTTGCCGGCGGTGGGCCCGGAGCGGAAGGCCGAGCGCGCACTGATCGGTTACACCGCGGCCGGCAAGCAGGTGGTCAACCCGATCGGTTCCGAGGCCGATCCCGCGGCGTTGAGCGAGTTCATGAACCCGGCCAAGCTCGGCGGCGCGGTCGTGGACAGGTCCGGCGAGCTCGTCGGCGTGGTCACCGGCGCGACGGTCCAGGCCGCCACGGTCGTCCCGCTCACCAAACTCCGCGAGTACGTCGCTCCCGCACCGTCCGGCATCACCGTCGCGGCGGCCGGTACCTGCCCGGACTCGCACGGTCCGCAGGGCGCGATCGCGCCGGCGCTGCAGGTCGCGGGAACACCGCTGGGCCTGGAGGTCCAGGGGCTGCTCGGCAACTACCTGACCCTGCAGAACCGGCACCTCTTCGACCAGGTGCAGGCGCTGTACTCCCCGCAGCTGGCCAAGTCCCTGACTCCGGCGCGGGATCGCCAGAGTCGCGGTACGGCGTACTTCTTCAACCCGAGGATCACCGCCCTGGCTCCGGACGGCTCTTATGCGCGGATGTCGTACGACGTGCTGTTCTCGCCGACCGCTACCGGCGCGAGCGGCGGGACCTGCAACCGGCTGGACAACAGGTTCGAGCTGATCCGTTCGGGCGGCAAGCTGCTGATCAACCAGGCCGTCAAGGCGTCGGAACCGGTCGCCTGCGAGACCAACTGACCGCCATCCGGGTCCCCGAGCACGTCGATTCGTGGACGCGGTACCATCGAGGCAGCGGGCACAGCGCGGTGCTCTGTTCATCATGAGCCCCTACCGCTTCTGCAGGAGATTTCTCCATGCCTTCTCTGACTGACGTAACCCGGCCCGTCGTCCTGATCGCCGAAGAGCTCAGCCCGGCCACCGTCGAGGCCCTCGGCCCCGACTTCGAGATCCGCCATGCGAACGGCGCCGACCGCGCCGAGCTGCTCCCGGCCATCGCCGACGTCGACGCCATCCTGATCCGCAGTGCCACCAAGGTGGACGCCGAGGCGCTCGCCGCCGCGAAGAAGCTGAAGGTCGTCGCCCGCGCCGGCGTCGGCCTCGACAACGTGGACGTGAAGGCCGCCACCCAGGCCGGCGTGATGGTGGTGAACGCGCCGACCTCCAACATCGTCAGCGCCGCCGAGCTCGCCGTCGCGCTGCTGCTCGCCTCCGCCCGCCGGGTCCCGGCCGCGAGCGAGTCCTTGAAGAAGGGCGAGTGGAAGCGCAGCAAGTACTCGGGTGTCGAGCTGTTCGAGAAGACCGTCGGCATCGTCGGCCTCGGCAAGATCGGCGTCCTGGTCGCGCAGCGGCTGGCCGCCTTCGGCATGAACGTGATCGCCTACGACCCGTACGTGCAGGCCGGCCGGGCCGCGCAGATGGGCGTCCGGCTCGCCTCCCTGGACGAGCTGCTGGCGGCCAGTGACTTCATCTCGGTGCACCTGCCGAAGACCCCGGAGACCATCGGCCTGATCGGCGACGAGCAGCTGCACAAGGTCAAGCCCGAGGTCATCATCGTGAACGCGGCCCGCGGCGGCATCGTCGACGAGCAGGCGCTGTACAGCGCGCTCAAGGAGGGCCGGGTGGCCGGCGCCGGGCTGGACGTGTTCGCGTCCGAGCCGTGCACCGACTCGCCGCTGTTCGAGTTCGAGAACGTCGTCGTCACGCCGCACCTCGGCGCTTCCACGGACGAGGCGCAGGAGAAGGCCGGCATCGCGGTCGCCAAGTCGGTCCGGCTCGCGCTGTCGGGTGAGCTGGTACCGGACGCGGTGAACGTCCAGGGCGGCGTGATCGCCGAGGACGTCCGGCCGGGGATCGCGCTGACCGAGAAGCTGGGCCGGATCTTCACCGCGCTGGCCGGCGGCGTCGCGCAGCAGCTCGACGTCGAGGTCCGCGGCGAGATCACGCAGTACGACGTGAAGGTGCTCGAGCTGGCCGCGCTGAAGGGTGTGTTCGCGGACGTCGTCGAGGACAACGTCTCGTACGTGAACGCGCCGCTGCTGGCGGCCGAGCGGGGCCTCGAGGTTCGGCTCGTCACCGACCACGACAGCCCGGAGCACCGGAACCTGATCACGCTCCGCGGCACCCTCGCCGACGGCGCGCAGGTGTCGGTGTCCGGCACGCTGGTCGGCGTCCGGCAGTCGGAGCGGCTGGTCGAGATCGACGGGTTCGACGTCGAGATCGAGCTCGCCGCGCACCTGGCGTTCCTCACCTACGAGGACCGGCCGGGCGCGGTCGGCCAGATCGGCCGGATCCTCGGCGACGCGGACGTGAACATCGCCGGTATGCAGGTCAGCCGGGACCGCAAGGGCGGCAAGGCGCTGGTCGCGCTGTCGGTCGACTCGAAGATCGCGGCGCCGGTGCTGGACGAGATCACCGCGGCGGTCCAGGCCGCGACTGCCCGTTCCGTGGACGTCGAGGCCTGATTCAGGCCAACGACTGATTTACTGGAGGCGGTCAGCCGCCCGCAGGCGCATGGCGGCTGACAAGGGCCCGAGTCCAATGACTCGGGCCCGCTGCCTTTCTAGCGGCGGGTGGCGAGCAGTACGGCGGCGTCGGCCGCGACCATCACCTCGACGGTGGTGAAACGCTGGTCCATCAGCCATTCCTGGCGCAGGGTGTCGACCCGGCCCTCGTACATCGGCGGCCAGACCGCGGACGGCGTGAAGTCGTCGAGTACGACGAAGCCGCCGGGTTCGACCACGTCCGCGATCACGTCGCGGGCGGACAGCTTCGCCTCGCGGGCGTCCACGAAGAGGAGTGCGAACGGGCCGCGCTCGATCAGCGCGGTCCAGTCGGCCGAGACGACCTCGATCCGCTCGTCGGCGGCGAACAGTTCGCCGACCGCCTGCGCGAGCTGCGGGTCGCTCTCCGCGGTGACGATGCTGGTGCCCTCGCTGGCGCCGCTGCGCAGCCAGGCCGAGCCGACGCCGCAGCCGGTGCCGAGCTCACCGAGCAGGCCGGACTTCGAGGCCGCGAGGGCGGCCAGCAGCCGGCCCGTCTCGTTCCTGGTGGAGCTGACGAATCCGCGCCGGCCGGACAGGCTGAGGGCCGCCGAGACCAGCGGCGGCAGTTCTGGAGGAGCACTCACGGGCTGAGAGTGGCACAGGTCGGGGCCGGGACCTGCACCGGGATCTCATATTTCGGGACAACCTGCCCGCATTGTGGAGAACTAGTCGGACGTGCGAGTAAATTCGTGCGCATCCTGCCGCCCACGACATATTGGGGAGGAGCAGCATGTACGACATGTATCCAGCCAACTGGCCGGCCGTCGACGGCCGGGAGCGGAAGGTGGCCCGCCGGCGCCGTCCGGCTCGCCCGGCGCCCGCGGCCGAGGTCAAGGCTGTCCAAGAGGCCATGAACCGCCGTGACAATGGGGGAGAACCCAACAAGTGAGCGAGAACAAGTTCTTCACGCTGGCCGTCGTCCCGGGTGACGGGATCGGACCCGAGGTGACCACCGAGGCGCTCAAGGTCCTCGACGCGGTCGCCGCGCAGCACGGCGTGACGTTCGAGCGGACCGAGTACGACCTCGGCGCGAAGCGCTGGCACGCCACCGGTGAGACGCTTCCGGACGCCGAGCTGGAGGAGATCCGCAAGCACGACGCGATCCTGCTCGGCGCGGTCGGTGACCCGAGTGTGCCGTCCGGCGTACTCGAGCGCGGTCTGCTGCTCAAGCTCCGGTTCACCCTGGACCACTACGTGAACCTGCGGCCCTCGAAGATCTACCCGTCGGTCGGCTCCCCGCTGGCGAACCCCGGCGACGTCGACTTCGTCGTCGTACGGGAAGGTACCGAGGGTCCGTACGTCGGCAACGGCGGCGCGCTCCGCGTCGGGACCCCGGCCGAGATCGCCACCGAGGTGTCGGTGAACACGGCGTACGGCGTCGAGCGGGTCGTCCGCGACGCGTTCGCCCGGGCGCAGGCGCGACCGCGCAAGAAGCTCACGCTGGTGCACAAGAACAACGTGCTCGTGTACGCCGGCCACCTGTGGAAGCGGACCGTCGACGCGGTCGCCTCCGAGTTCCCCGACGTCGCGGTCGACTACCTGCACGTGGATGCGGCGACGATCTTCCTGGTCACCGACCCGGCCCGGTTCGACGTGATCGTCACCGACAACCTGTTCGGCGACATCCTCACCGACCTGGCGGCCGCGATCAGCGGCGGGATCGGGCTGGCCGCGAGCGGCAACATCAACCCGGACCGGACCGCGCCCTCCATGTTCGAGCCGGTGCACGGCTCCGCGCCGGACATCGCCGGCCAGCAGAAGGCCGACCCGACCGCGGCGATCCTGTCCGCGGCGCTGCTCCTGGAGCACCTCGGGCTGCCCGCCGCGGCGCGCGCGATCGAGGCCGCCGTGGAGGCGGACATCGAGGAGCGGACCGGCGCTGCCCGCAGTACCGCCGAGATCGGCGACGCGATCGCCAAGCGCGCGGCCGGGTGACGGCGGCATGCTGGGGGACAACGCTCGCATGACCAGTTCGCGTAGAGGTACGGTGCGGCTATGAGCGCCGATCTGCAGTTCTCAGTTGAGCCGACCACCCATCCGGCCAGCGACGACCAGCGCGCCCAGGTCCTGGCGAACCCGGGATTCGGGCAGTACTTCTCCGACCACATGGCGATCGCCACCTGGACGGCCGAGAAGGGCTGGCACGACGCACGGATCACCGCCTTCGGTCCGCTGGAGCTTTCTCCGGCGACCTCGGTGTTCCACTACGCCCAGACGATCTTCGAGGGGATGAAGGCCTACCGGCATCCCGACGACTCGATCCACCTGTTCCGCCCCGAGGCCAACGCGGCCCGGTTCCAGCGGTCCGCGCAGCGGCTCGCGCTGCCGGACCTGCCGACCGAGGTCTTCCTCGACTCGCTGCACAAGCTGGTCGAGATCGACAAGGCCTGGGTGCCGGGCGGCGGCGAGACGTCGCTGTACCTGCGGCCGTTCATGTTCGGCTCTGACCCGTTCCTCGGCGTCCGGCCGTCCGCGCAGGTGACGTACTGCGTGATCGCGTCGCCGGCCGGTTCGTACTTCGCGAACGGCGTGAAGCCGGTCCGGATCTGGCTGAGCGAGGAGTACACCCGCGCGGCCCCCCGGCGGCACCGGTGCGGCGAAGACCGGCGGCAACTACGCCTCGTCGCTGCTCGCCCAGGCCGAGGCGATCGAGCAGGGCTGCGACCAGGTCGCGTTCCTGGACGCCGTCGAGAAGAAGTGGGTCGAAGAGCTCGGCGGGATGAACCTGTACTTCGTTCTCGATGACAACTCGGTGGTCACCCCGGAGCTGTCCGGCACGATCCTCGAGGGCGTCACCCGGGACTCGATCCTGAAGCTGGTCACCGACCTCGGCTACACCGTCACCGAGCGGAAGATCTCGGTCGACGAATGGCGCGAGGGCGCCGCCTCCGGCAAGGTGCAGGAGGTGTTCGCCTGCGGTACCGCCGCGGTCGTCACCCCGGTCGCTTCGCTGAAGTGGCGCGACGGCGAGACCCGGATCGGCGACGGCAACGGCGGCCCGGTCACCGCGGCCGTCCGCTCCGCCCTCCTCGACGTCCAGTACGGCCGCGCCACCGACCCGCACGGCTGGATGACCCGCGCCTTCTGAACCATCTGTCTCCCCGGGCAACCGATCCGCACCCGCCCTCCGGGCGAACCCTCCAGCTCAGTGGGCATCCCCTGAGCTGGAGGGTTGCCTGCTGAGAATCTGAGGGGGCAACCGTCCGTCTCGGTGGGCAAGCTCGTGGTCGCTTGGGGTTGGGTGCGTTCGGTAGGGTCGGGCGGCATGAGCGGGTTTCCGGCTGAGGTCGAGGGGTACTACGCGGAGCTGGCCGAGCGCCGGGGGTGGGACGACGAGACGGCTGCCGCGATCCGGGCGACGGTCGAGCTGATCCGGGACCTGGACCTGGGGACGGCGCCGCGGACGTACGGGGCGGCCGTCGACGACTACGGGACCGACTGGCTGTACGAGGCCGTCTGGCACGAGGCGGAGTGGGTCGTGATCCGGCAGCTCGGCTCCGGCGAGGACGGCGAGGTGACACGCTACTGGTGGCAGCGGCTCGAGGATGACGAGGGCATGCTCACCGACCAGGCCCTCGACCGCGAGGGATGGGGGCTCCGCCCGCTGACCGACGAGGACTTCTACACCGCCTGGGACGACCCGGGCTGGTCCCTTACCGCCTGAACTCCAGTACCTCTTTGCGTACTGAATGGTCGAGATGCGAGACGGCACCGTTACCGATCGGTGATTGTGTGGCAGACTTCGAGGCGTCATGAAGCACTATCGGGTGATTATTCGCTAGGCGCGCTCAGCAAGCTGTACCTGAGCGCGCAGACCTCTCGCACCTTGCGGGAGGTTTTTTGTTTGCCTCGCCACCCCTTCCGGAAGGCCGACCCGCATGAGCATCTCGGACGAGTTCCACGTCTACGACACCACGTTGCGCGACGGCGCGCAGCAGGAGGGTCTGGCGCTGTCCGTGGCCGACAAGATCGCCATCGCGCAGCACCTGGACGAGCTCGGGGTCGGTTTCATCGAGGGTGGCTGGCCGGGCGCGGTGCCCAAGGACACCGAGTTCTTCGAGCGGGCACGGACCGAGCTGCACCTGCGGAACGCGACGTTCGCGGCCTTCGGCGCGACCCGCAAGCCGGAGACCGTCGCCGCCGACGACCAGCAGGTCGCCGCGCTCCGCGAGTCCGGCGCCGGCGTCGTCACACTCGTTGCCAAGAGCCACGATGCGCACGTCGAGCGGGCGCTGCGGACGACGCTCGACGAGAACCTGCGGATGGTCGCCGACACGGTCCGGCACCTGCGCGACAACGGGCAGCGGGTCTTCCTCGACACCGAGCACTTCTTCGACGGCTACCGGGCGAACCGGGCGTACGCGCTGGAAGTGGTACGAGTGGCCGCCGAGGCCGGGGCGGACGTGGTGGCCCTGTGCGACACCAACGGCGGCACCCTGCCCCGGGAGTTGCAGGACGTCGTCCACGACGTACTCGAATCGACCGGGGCCAGGCTCGGCATCCACTGTCACAACGACGCCGGCTGCGCGGTGGCGAACTCGATCGCCGCCGTCGAAGCCGGCGTCACGCATGTCCAGGGCACGATCAACGGGTACGGCGAGCGCACCGGCAACGCCGACCTGGTCGCGATCGTCGCCAACCTCGAGCTCAAGCGCGGGATGGAGCTGCTGCCCGCGGGCAGCCTGGCCGACTCGTTCCGGATCGCGCACGCGATCGCCGAGGTGACGAACGTGCCGCCGTCGAACCGGGCGCCGTACGTCGGGCTCTCGGCGTTCGCCCACAAGGCCGGGCTGCACGCCAGCGCGATCAAGGTGGACCCGGATCTCTACCAGCACACGGATCCGGCGCGGGTCGGCAACGACATGCGGATGCTGGTGTCGGAGATGGCCGGCCGGGCGAGTGTCGAGCTGAAGGGCCGCGAGCTCGGGTTCGACCTGAGCAACGAGCGGGAGCTGGTCAGCCGGGTCACCGATCGGGTGAAGGAACTGGAGGCGCGCGGGTACACCTTCGAGGCCGCCGACGCGTCGTTCTCGCTGCTGCTCACCGAGGAGGTCGACGGCAGGCGGCCGAGCTACTTCGACGTCGAGTCGTGGCGGGTGATCACCGAGTCGCGGGCCGATGGTGAGGCGGTGTCGGAGTCCACGGTGAAGCTGGTCGCGGCGGGGGAGCGGGAGATCGTCACCGGTGAGGGCAACGGCCCGGTGAACGCGCTCGACCACGCGTTGCGGACCGCGATCGAGCGGGCGTACCCAGCGGTGAACAAGTTCGAGCTGGTCGACTACAAGGTCCGCATCCTCGACCAGGGGCACGGGACCGACGCGGTGATCAGAGTCCTGATCGAGACCGCGGACGGCGAGGGCTCGTGGGTGACGGTCGGCGTCGGGCACAACATCGTCGAGGCGTCCTGGGAGGCGCTGGTCGACGGGTTCACCTTCGGTCTGCTGCGCCACAAGGAGGTCGCGCGATGAGCCTGCTGGCCGTCGAACGGACGCTCACGGTCTACACGGCACGCGTCGTCGAGGTCGATGGCCTGCTCGCGCGGGTCGCCGTACTGCTGAATCCGTACGACGTCCGGGAACTGGAGTTGTCGCTCGATCGGGGCGAGCTGCGGATCGTCGTCGAGGGCAACGGCTTCGACGCCGGGCGAGTGGCCGCCCGGCTGGACAAGGTGATCGGGGTGCTGGAGGTAGCCGTCAGCTCCAACTGATCAGTCTGGACTGGACAGTTTGGCCTGTCTAATTTAGTGTTGACGAGGTGATTACTCCGTCGGCGACACAAGCTGCTGCTGAGGTGCGGGTGGTCTTCGGCCGGGTCAAGCGCCGGCTGAAGGAACTCGCCGAGACCGACGATCTGACACCGTCCCAGTCGTCGATGCTGAGCCGGCTGGACAAGGACGGGCCGGCGACGGCGAGCCAGTTGGCGGCGGCCGAGCGGATTCGGCCGCAGTCGGTGGCGGCGATCCTGACCGCGCTGCGCGACGCCGACCTGATCCAGCGGCACCCTGATCCGGCGGACGGCCGGCGGCAGGTCGTGTCGCTGACGACCGCGGGCCGGCATCGGCTGCAGGGTGACCGCAAGGTGCGCCAGGAGTGGCTGGCACAGACGTTGCAGGAGCACTGCACGGAGGCCGAGCGGCAGACCATCATCAAGGCGCTCGCGCTGCTGGATCACGCGATCGAGGCGGCGACCGACCGATGACTTCCGGACCGGCGACGTTCGATCGCCGGCTGATCGCCCCGATGCTGGTCGGGTCGGTGCTGAACCCGATCAACTCGTCGATGCTGGCGGTCGCGCTGATCCCGATCGGCGCCGCGTTCGGCGTACCGCCGTCGCAGACCGCCTGGCTGGTCACCGGCCTGTACCTCGCGACCGCCGTCGGCCAGCCCGTGATGGGCCGGCTGGTCGACATCTTCGGCCCGCGCCCGCTGTACCTGATCGCCACCTCGCTGGTCGGCGTCGCGGGACTGCTCGGCGCGCTGTCCCCGAACCTCGGCGTGCTGATCGCCTCCCGCGTCCTGCTCGGCTTCGGTACGTCGGCGGCGTACCCGGCGGCGATGTCCCTGATCCGGACCGAGGCCGACCGGACCGGGATGGCGACGCCCGCGGTCATCCTCAGCAGCCTGTCGATCGCGAACCAGGTGATCGCGGTGATCGGCCCGACGCTGGGCGGCCTGCTGATCGGGTTCGGTGGCTGGCACCTGATCTTCACGATCAACGTGCCGCTGTCGCTGATCTGCGTGGTGCTCGGCGCGCTCTGGCTGCCGCGGACCGCTCGCTCGCGGACTGCCGGGCGGCTCGACTACGCCGGCGTCGTGTTGTTCGCGGCCACGCTGGTCTCGTTGATGCTGTTCCTGATGCGACCGGCCGTCTCCCGCTGGTACCTGCTGGTGCTCGCGCTCGCTCTGGGCGTGGCGTTCGTGATCGCGCAGCTGCGGGTGATGGCGCCGTTCATCGATCTGCGGGTGCTGGGCGGCAATCGTCCGCTGATCATGACGTACCTGCGCCAGGTGCTCGCGTTCGTCGGCGCGTACTCGTTCCTGTACGGCTTCACCCAGTGGCTGGAGGAGGCGCGCGGGCTGAACGCGTCAAGGGCGGGACTGCTCCTGTTGCCCTTGTCGCTGGCGGCGGTGGTGGTCACCGCGATCACCGGACGGCGGGCGGCGATCCGCGGCAAACTCGTTGCCGGCGGCGCCTTTCTGCTGGTGGCCGCGGCGGCTCAGCTGTTCGTCGGCCCGAGTACGCCGATCTGGATCCTGGCGGTCGTCGGCGTGGTCGCCGGCGTACCGCAGGGCCTGAACAACCTGGCCAACCAGACCGCGCTGTACCAGCAGGCCGATCCGGCCCGGATCGGCTCGTCCGCGGGGCTGCTGCGGACCTGCGTGTACGTCGGTGCGCTGATCTCGGCGGCCGCCAACGCCCACTTCTTCCAGTACGGCGCGACCACGGCCGGTCTGCACGAGATGGCGGTCTTCCTGCTCGTCATCGCCGGCCTGCTGATGCTGGTGACCCTCCTGCAACTCCCTGAATAGAGAGGTCCTGCTGTGCCTGTCACAACTCTTGACCCGAAGACGGCGCTGGTCGTCATCGATCTGCAGAACGCCGTCGCCGCCCTTCCGGGTGAGCCGCACGCGACGTCCGACGTGATCTCCCGGACGGTCGAGCTCGCCGACGCGTTCCGCAAGCGCAACCTGCTGGTGGTGCTGGTCCGGGTGAGCATCGCCGCCGACGGTGCCGACTGGGTCCCGGGCCGCACCGAGCAGGCTCCGCGGTCCGCTCGCCCGGCGCCGCCGCCGGGTGCCGACCAGATCATCGAGCAGCTGGCCGGTCATGCCGAGGACATCGTCGTCACCAAGCGAAACTGGGGTGCGTTCCACGGCACCGACCTCGACGTCCACCTGCGCCGCCGCGGCATCACCCAGATCGTGCTGACCGGTATCGCGACCAGCATCGGCGTCGAGTCGACCGCGCGGGCCGCGCTCGAGCACGGCTACCACGTCACACTGGCCACCGACGCGATGACCGACATGTCCGCCGAGGCCCACGAAAACTCCCTGACCCGCATCTTCCCCCGCCTCGGCGAGACCGGAACCACCGCGGAGATCCTCGCCCTGCTCGGATAAAGTTTGGTTAGGAAGGTTTACTAACAGTCGCTCCGGCGTTAGCTTGGCTGTCTCCGCCCCAGCTCAGGAGGCAGCCATGCGACTGCAACGCCCACTCCTACTCACCCTCGCCCTCACGCTGATCGCCGCGTTCCTGGCCGGTCAGCCCAGCACCGCGGCGCCGCCGGCGTTCAAGCATCCCGGCGTACTCGTCGATCAGGCGCAGCTGGACTTCGTCCGGCAACAGCTCCAGAAGGGCGCCCAGCCCCAGACGGCGGCGTACGACGCAATGAAGGCCAGCACGTACGCCGCCTTGTCGTACACGCCGAAGCCGCGCGCGATCGTTGAGTGCGGTTCGAGCTCGAACCCGAACAACGGGTGCTCCGACGAGCGCAACGACGCGCTCGCGGCGTACACGCACGCACTGATGTGGTACTTCACCCGCGACGACCGGTACGCCAGGAAGTCGATCCAGATCATGGACGCGTGGTCCGCCGTACTGAAGGACCACACCAACACCAACGCGCCGCTGCAGACCGGATGGTCCGGCGCCTCGTTCTCGCGGTCCGGTGAGCTGATCAAGCACACGTACGGCGGTCCGTGGGCGCAGCGCGGCCGCTTCGAGAAGATGCTCCGCGACGTGTACCTGCCCGAGGTACGTAACGGCGCCGGGTGCAAGAACGGCAACTGGGAACTGATCATGACCGACGCGGCGATCGGGATCGCGGTGTTCCTCGACGACCATGCCGCCTTCGACAAGGCGCTGAGCATCTGGCGCGGGCGGCTGCCCGGGTACGTGTACGAGAGCAGCGACGGCGCGTACCCGAAGGCGCCGTCGACCTGCCCCAAGAACACCCGGCAGGAGATCGTCGACTATTGGCAGGGCCAATCAACCTTCACGAACGGCCTCGCCCAGGAGACCTGCCGCGACTTCGGCCACACCGGCTGGGGCCTCACCGCCGCCACCCACGTCGCCGAGACCGCGTACCACCAAGGTGTCGACCTGTACGCCGAGGCCGGCAACCGCCTGACCGACGGCTTCTCCTTCCACACCCGTCTGGAGAACGGCGCCGCCGTACCCAAGAACCTCTGCGGCGGCACCGTGAAGAAGGGCCTCGGCGCGGTCACCGAGATCGTCTACAACCACTACCACAACCGCCTCGGCCAGCAGATGCCCGCGACCCTGACCTACACCGAGTCCAAACGCCCGGCGGGCGCCGACTACTTCTACGCCTGGGAAACCCTCACCCACGCAAACAATCCGCGCTGACGAGAAGGCCCGCGGGAGCGTCTCCCGCGGGCCTTCGTCCTACTTGCAGGATGTCGTAGCTGTTGGCCAACGTGGCGGTCGGGTGGATCTGCGTCGTGGTCTTCACCTTGTTCGACGGGTCGTTCGGCGTCTGGTGGTACCAGGTCGCCGGCTTGGCCAGCTTGAAGGCGAAGTAGGCCGACCCGGCGTCGACGACCGTCCTGGTCTCCGCGATCCGGGACCTCCGGCTCGCGCCGGACGCCTCGCTGTCCGAGACCGAGATCGCGGACCGCCTCGAAGTGTCGCGGACCCCGGTCCGGGAGGCGATCGCCCGCCTCGTCGACGCGGGACTCGTGCACGTCGTGCCGCAGGTCGGCACCCGCGTCGGACTGATCCGGCTACCCGAGGTGGAGGAGGCGCGGTTCGTCCGCGAGAGCCTGGAGACCTCGGCGTTCGACGCGGCCTGCGGTACGGCGAACCTGGACGTCGGTGCACTGCGTGAGCTGCTCGACGTACAGGAGCGGAGCTGCCGGGTTGAGGACTACGACGCGTTCTTCGAGGCCGACGAGGCGTTGCACAGCGAGATCTTCGCTTTGAGCGGCTATCCCGGAGCGTGGCAGGCGGTGCAGCGGATGAAGCTGCAGCTGGACCGGTTGCGGCGGCTCGCGCAGCCGGACGCGGCCAGCATCCGCGACGTGATCGGCGAGCACCGGCTGGTCGTCGACGCGCTCGAAGCGCGGGACGTCGACGGCGGTCGTGTGCTGGTCAGTCGCCATGCCCGGCGGGCGCACGATCTGGCGCCGGCCCTGCAGGCGCAGTACCCGGACTACTTCGTCGAATGACGATCCGGATCTCCCTCGGGCACATCGACACCTACGACGCGCGGGTCGCGACGTTCGCACACCAGCTCGGGCTCAGCGGCGTACAGCTGCACACCCCGGACCTGCTGCCCGGCGTCGACGGCTTCTGGAGCCTGCCGGAGTTGCGGGCGCTGCGGGAGCGCTGCGACGCCGACGGGCTCGCGATCGACGGTCTGGAGAACGCACCGCTCGCGCACTTCTGGAAGATCCAGCGCGGGCTGCCGGGGCGCGATGGCCGGGGAGGACAGCATCGACGAGGTCATCGATCTGCTCGGGCCTGCGATCTGGTACGTCCACTTCCGGGACGTCCGGGGGACGGTGCCGCGATTCAGTGAGTGCTTCCTCGGCGAGGGGAACTTCAACCCGGCGCGGGTGATCCGCCGGCTGGCGGCGTCCGGGTTCGACGGGTTCCTGATCGACGACCACGTACCGGCGATGATCGACGACCTCGACACCTGGGGCGACATCTCCTCCGAGGCGTACTGCAGCCGCGGCCGCGCCCACGCGATCGGCTACCTGCAGGGCGTCCTCAACGGCATCGGCTAGCGGCAACCACGACAGTGGGCGGAAGGCCCGCGGAGCGGCGAGTTGCACCGCGGGCCTTCCTGATCGGTCAGTCCCAGCTCAGGCCGCTGGAGGACTGGTACTCGATCACGCGGGTCTCGAAGAAGTTCTTCTCCTTCTTCAGATCCATCACCTCTGACATCCAGCCGAAGGGGTTCCGCGTTTCACCGAAGATCGGATCGAGACCAATCTGTTCCGCACGGCGGTCGGTGATGAAGTGCATGTACTGCTCGCACAGCTCCGCGGTCAGCCCGAGCATCCCGTTCGGCATCGTGGCGCGGCCGTACGCGACCTCCAGCTCGCACGCCTCGGTCAGCATCTGCCGGACCTCGGCCTGGAACTCGCTGGTCCACAGGTGCGGGTTCTCCTGCTTGATCTGGTTGATGCAGTCGATGCCGAAGTTCAGGTGGATCGACTCGTCGCGCAGGATGTACTGGTACTGCTCGGCGATACCGACCATCTTGTTCCGCCGGCCGAGCGACAGGATCTGCGCGAACCCGGTATAGAACCACATCCCCTCGAACACCACGTAGAACGCGATCAGGTCGCGCAGGAACGCGGTGTCGGCCTCCGGCGTACCGGTCCGGAAGTCCGGGTCCTCCAGGTGCTGGGTGTACTTCAGCGCCCAGGCGTCCTTGTCGGAGATCGACGGGACCTCGCGGTACATGTTGAACAGCTCGCCCTCGTCCAGACCGAGCGAGGTGCAGATGTACTGGAACGTGTGCGTGTGCACCGCCTCCTCGAACGCCTGGCGGAGCAGGTACTGCCGGCACTCGGGGTTGCTCAGCTGGCGGTAGACCGCGAGAACTATGTTGTTCGCGACCAGGGACTCCGCGGTGGCGAAGAACCCGAGGTTGCGCTTGAGCATCTGCCGCTCGTCGTCCGTCAGGCCGTCCTTGGCCCCTGATGGACGCCGCCAGAGGGAGATGTCGGCCTGCATGGACACCTCTGTCGGCATCCAGTGGTTGTTGCACCCGGCAAGGTACTTCTCCCAGGCCCACGTGTACTTGAGTGGCAGCAGCTGGTTGACGTCCGCGCGCGAGTTGATCATCGCCTTGTCGGCGACCTGCACGCGGTCCGCTCCGATTGAGATGATGCTCACTGGCAAGCCTCGCAGTCGGGATCGTCGATGGAGCACACCGCTCCGGTGGGTTCGGGAAGCGGAAGGTCCGCCGGCATCGGCGGCGCCGGGACGGTTATGGCTACGGCGTTCAGCCGGCCGTCGGTTCCCTTCAGCGTGGACTTCTCCACGTGAGTAGCTGACTGGGAACGCAGGTAATAAGTCGTCTTGAGTCCGTACCGCCACGCCGACCGGTACAGCTCGTCGAGCGCGCGCCCGGACGGCTTCGCCATGTACAGGTTGAGCGACTGCGCCTGGTCGATCCACTTCTGCCGCCGCGACGCCGCCTTCACCAGCCACAGCGGCGCGATCTCGAACGCGGTCGCGTACAGCTCCCGCAGGTCGGCCGGAACCCGCTCGATACCGGCCAGGATCCCGTCGTGGTACTTCAGGTCCGACACCATCACCTGGTCCCACAGCCCGCGGGCCTTGAGGTCCGTGACCAGGTACGGGTTGGCGACGGTGAACTCGCCGGACATGTTCGACTTCACGAACAGGTTGCTGTACGTCGGCTCGATCGACTGGCTCACGCCGCAGATGTTCGAGATCGTCGCGGTCGGCGCGATCGCCATCACGTTCGAGTTCCGCATGCCGTCGCGGAGCACCTTCTGCCGCAGGGCGTCCCAGTCCAGCCGCGTGCTCTCGTCGACGACGACGTCGCCGTTGCGGGCGGCCTGCAGGTTGGCGAGCGAGTCGATCGGCAGCACCCCCTGGCTCCACAGGGATCCGTCGTACGACGAGTACCGGCCGCGCTCGGCGGCGAGAACGCTGGACGCCTCGATCGCGTGGTAGCTGATCTGCTCCATCGAGCTGTCCGCGAACTCGACCGCGGCGTCGGAGGAGTACGGGATGCGGAGCCTGAACAACGCGTCCGCGAACCCCATCAGGCCGAGCCCGACCGGGCGGTGCCGCTGGTTCGCGCGCTCGGACTCCGGGGTGGTGTAGAAGTTCACGTCGATGACGTTGTCGAGCATCCGGACCGCGGTCTTCACCGTGTCCCGGAGCAGGTCGGCGTCGAGCCCGTCGGCGGTCAGGTGCGCGACCAGGTTGACCGAGCCGAGGTTGCAGACCGCGGTCTCGTCGACGGTGGTGTTCAGCGTGATCTCGGTGCACAGGTTCGACGAGTGCACGACACCGTCGTGCTGCTGCGGCGACCGCAGGTTGCAGGCGTCCTTGAACGTGATCCACGGGTGCCCGGTCTCGAACAGCACCGTCAGCATCCGCCGCCACAGGTCGACGGCCTTGACCCGCTTGAACACCCGGATCTCACCACGATCCGCAGCAGCCTCGTACTCGGCGTACGCCGCCGCGAACGCCTCGCCGTACAGATCATGCAGCTCAGGCACCTCGTTCGGCGAGAACAACGTCCAGTCCCCACCGGCCTCGACCCGCTGCAGGAACAGGTCTGGCACCCAGTTCGCGGTGTTCATGTCATGCGTCCGCCGCCGCTCGTCCCCGGTGTTCTTCCGCAGATCAAGAAACTCCTCGACATCGATATGCCAGGTCTCCAGATACGCACACACCGCGCCCTTCCTGCGGCCCCCTTGATTCACTGCGACCGCGGTGTCATTCGCGACTTTCAGGAAGGGGACGACGCCTTGGGACTCCCCGTTGGTGCCGCGGATCTTGGCGCCGACGCCGCGGACCGGGGTCCAGTCGTTGCCGAGGCCGCCGGAGTACTTGGCGAGCAGGGCGTTGTTGCGAATGCCGCTGAAGATGCCGGACAGGTCGTCCTCGACCGTGGTCAGGAAGCACGATGACAGCTGCGGGCGGGTGGTGCCGGAGTTGAACAGCGTGGGAGTCGAGGACATGAACCGGAACGAGCTGAGCAGTTGGTAGAACTCGATCGCTCGTGCCTCGCGGTCGTCCTCGCGGAGTGCCATGCCCATCGCGACGCGGAGGAAGAACGCCTGCGGCAGCTCGTAGCGCACCTTGTCGAGATGCAGCAGGTAGCGGTCGTACAGCGTCTGCAGGCTGAGGAAGGTGAAGTTCAGATCGGCGTCGGGGTTGATCGCGGCGGCAAGCCGGTCGAGGTCGAAGGTGCCGAGCTCGGGGTCGAGCTGTCCGGCTTCGATACCGACCTGGACGTAGCGCGGGAAGTAGTCGACGTACGCCGCGGTCATGTCGGCCTGGCTGGCCTGCCGGGGCTCGCCGTGAACCCGGCCGAGCGCCTCGCGGCGGATCTGGTCCAGCAGCAGGCGGGACGCGGCGAAGCTGTACTGCGGCTCGGTCTCGACGTACGACCGGGCGGCCATCACCAGCGCGAGCTCGACCTCGTGCTGGGCGATGCCGTCGTAGCAGGCGCCGAGCGTCTCGTTCAGGATCAGTTCGGGGTCGACGGCGTCCAGGCCGGCGGCAGCCTCGGCGACCACGATGCGGAGCCGGTCGACGTCCAGCGGGGGCCGGCTGCCGTCGGCCGCGCGGACGGTCAGCGCCGGCTTCTCGGTGATGCCGGACGGGTCGGCGGGGGTGCGGGCCTTGGTCCGCTCCTCGCGGTACAGCACGTAGGCACGGGCGACCTGGTGCTCGCCGGCGCGCATCAGCGCCAGCTCGACCTGGTCCTGGATGTCCTCGACCTGCACGCTGCGGCGAGGCTGTGCTGTGTTGTGCTGGCCGCGGCTCGTGAGGGTGGTAACGACCCGGCCGGTCAGGTCGGTCACCAGGTCGCGGACCCGATGGGTGGAGCCGGCGTCGGGGCCCTCGACGGCGAGGAACGCCTTGGTCACGGCGACGGAGATCTTGGTGGCGTCGAACGGAGTACTGCTGCCGTCGCGGCGGACGACGGTCAGCTCGACCGCCTGACCGGTTGCCGCGGGGGATGAGGAAGCAATGGTCACAGGTGTGCGCTCCAGAGGAGTTCGGAGACCCGGGACCACGCGAGTGGGCGCACGACGGGACCGGCAGCACCGGCCGGGAACGCTGCCGTCACGCCGTGCGACCCACCCGCGAGGTCTCGGACCGCGTGCACCGGCGGTACACGCACCGGTGGCAAGCATCCGGACTCGCCGGCACCATATCTTGTGGTGTGGGCCACTCTGAACCACCAGTAGTAGTGATGCTAGGCGGAGAGATCTAGATCTTGTGGTAGCGCAACGCCGCGTGTCGCACATCTTGTGTCCTCACGCCGCGACCGCGTAGAGATCCTGGAGCGTCATGATCTCCGAACCGTGGTGGATCAGCTCCCGGTTGAGGCGCAGGACGACGTGGCCGAAGGGTTCGGAGGCGTCGAGCTCGTTCGCCTGGCTCAGGCCGACGGTCATCGCTTCGCTTTCATCCAGCTCCGCGATCGCCTCCTGCCAGGCCTCGACCCAGTAGGTCAGCCAGGCGACCGCGTCCTGCGCGTTGCCGTGCAGCGTGATGTCCGTGCGGCCCTGCCGGCTCGCCCCGAACGTCCACTCCCAGCGCTCGAAGAACATCTCGGTCAGATGTGCGATCAGCCACGCGATCGTCCGCGGGCCGCGATGGTCGGGCTCGTCCGGCCACTGGGCGACCCATTCGCCGGACCCGAGCGGCCGGTACCGCCCGGAGTGGTGCCGGCGGACGACGGTGAGCGCCTCGCTGCTCGGTCGCCAGAAGTACTGCTCGTCGGTCAGTTGAGCGAGGCGGCCGGACAGCACCATCCAGCTGAAGCCCAGCTGGCCGCGGACCATCGCCATCGCCGAAGGCCGGTGCAGGATGTCCCAGTCGAACGCCGCCATCTCAACTCTCCCCGGTATGATCGAACACGTGTTCGAATTCTTGCTCGATCTCCGGCGGAAAGTCAAACGGCTAGTGTGTCGGTCCTGGCCTCGGCGGGACCGGTCTGCTAGGCCGCTCGATCCGGGTGTCCGCGGCCGGGCTCGCGAACCGGCGTTCCAGCAACGTGAAGGCGTCGATCAGCTCCGGCGCCTCGTAGACCCGGTTGCGCCGGCCGTCGGTGAGCTCCCGCAGTACGCCGGCCTCGACCAGGCGGGCGAGGCCTTGGTTCGCGGCCTGCTGGGAGCGGTCGATCAGCTGCGCCGCGGCCGCGAGCGTCAGCACCGGCGCGGCCGGCAGCGCCTCGATCAGGAGCTCGGCCGCGGATCCGGCGCGCAGCGGGGCGGCCCGTTCCCGCCAGTCGGACTTCAAGTCCGCCGCGGTCCGCTCGAAGCGGGCGGCCTCGGCCGTCGCGTGCGTGCAGGCGGTCGCGAACATCCGCAGCCAGGGATTCGCTGCCGCGCGGGCCTTCGCGGTGGTGGCGCGTCCGACGTACCGGAAGGCCGTCAGCGCGTCGACGTACGCCGTCGCATGCGTGGCGAGTGCGAGCGAGACCGGCGGGACGGTCCGGGTGATCAGCCCGTCGGCGCGCAGGATCAGGTGGATCAGCGCGCGCCCGGTCCGTCCGTTGCCGTCGGCGAACGGGTGGATCGTCTCGAACTGCGCGTGTGCGATCGCGGTCTTCGCCAGCACCGGAAGCCGCGACTCGCGGACGAACGTCATCAGGTCGGCGAGCAGTTCCGGGACCAGTTGCGCCGGCGGCGGGACGTAGTACGCCTCGGCGGGGGAACGGCCGCCGATCCAGTTCTGCAGGTAGCGGATCTCGCCGCCGTACTCCGGGTTCGGCGACTGCGCCATCAGCAGGCGGTGCGCCTCCAGCAGATGGTCGACCTCGAGCTTGTCGCCGGGCTGTACGCGCTCGGTCACCCAGGTCATCGCGTCGACCGCGCCGAGCACTTCCTCGGCCGTCACGTCGCGGGTCCGGTCCCGCAGTACGTCGGCCTTCAGCAGCCGGCGCGCGCCGACGACGAGGCCCTCGATGTGCGACGAGCCGACCGCCTCGGCCCGCAGCAGCAACCGCGCCAGCGCCTCGCTGTCGGTCAGTACGGCGGCGGTCGCGTCCAGACGGGCGAGATCGCCGGCGGCGTCCTCGAGCAGCGCGAGCACGTCGTCGGGCAGGTCGAAGCCGCGCCCGGTCAGCGGGTCGGGCAGATACAGCTCGTACGACCCGCCGAGGCGCTCCGCCCGGGTGAACCCGTCGGGGTGCCCGGGCCAGCGGTGCAACTCGACCCTCGCCATACCCTTATTCAAGCTTATCCACAAACCTTGAACAAGGGTTGTGGATAAGTGGCCCGAAGGGCGGGCAGACTGCTGGTTGTGACTCTGGACGCGCAGACGCAGCAGATGGTGGCCGCCAACGAGGCCGACTGGGACGCCCGGGCGCCGCTGCACGCGGCGAGCACGTTCTACGACCGGCCCGCCGAGTACTGGTTCGCCGACTACGAGTGGGCGGATCTCGGTCCGCTCGACGGTCGCGACGTACTGCATCTGCAGTGTCATCTCGGCACGGAGACGATCGAGTTCGCGCGGCGCGGCGCGCGAACCAGCGGCCTCGACCTGTCGGAGAAGTCGCTGGAGGCGGCGCGCCGGATCGCCGCCGATGCCGGGGCGGACGTCGAGTACCTGCATGCCGACGTGTACGACGCGGTGCGGGCGGTCGAGGGTCGGCAGTTCGACATCGTCTACACCGGGAAGGGCGCGCTGTGTTATCTCCCGGACCTCGAGCAGTGGGCGGACGTCGTACGCCAACTGCTCAAGCCCGGTGGTGTCCTCTACATCGTCGAGTTCCACCCGCTCCTCAACGCGCTTCGCGAGGTTTCGTTGCCCGGTGAGAGCGACGACCTCGTGCTCCGCGCCGACTACCTCGAGGGCCGCGGCGCGATCGCGCACGACTCCACCGTCACCTACACCGGCGACGAAGTCCCCGGCCGCCAGACCAGCTACGAATGGCGCCACGGCCTCGGCGAGATCGTCACCACCCTCGCATCGGCCGGCTTCCGGATCACCACCGTGCGCGAATCCGACGTACTCCCATGGCCCCGCTGGCCGCACATGCACCAAACCCCCGAAGGCTGGTGGCGCCTCCCCGACGACGCCCCCCGCATCCCTTTGCTCTTCGCCCTGAAGGCCACCCGATGACGCGTGCCGGGCGCTGGGTCTGGGGGCGGAGGTGGCGTCGGTGCTCGAGTTGCCGTTCGCGGACAGCAGTTTCGATGCGGGCTGGACGATGAGCACGCTGCTGCACGTGGCCGACGAGGACCTCGACCAAGCACTGCGAGAGATCGTGCGCGTTCTCCAGCCCGGCGCCCCGGTCGCGATCGGGCTGTGGGGTGATGGGCGGTGGTTCGGGTCAGCGTTTCCGAGGGCCGCGGAAGGCTACGTAGATGAGGGCGACGCCGAAGGCGGCGATGATCGGGCCGACGGTGGCCCAGAGAGTTTGGCCGGTCATCGAGCTGCCCTTGAGATAGCCGAGGCCTTGCAGGGTCCAGACGCTGCCGACCGCGATCAGCAGTGCGGCGAAGGCGATGGCGACGATCTTTCCCATACCAAGGAGATTAGCGCTTGCGGCGGTGCCGCGTTGGACGGCAGCGAGGTCGATCGAAACGAGAGAGGGTCGGCCGGCTCTCCGGTTCGATGTGTGGCTGATCCGGCGACCCTCGACCGACGGTGCTGGTGGTTTCGCGCAGGGAGGACCTCTCCCGTGAGGTTCTCGGGTGAGAGGCACAGGAGACAGGCAATACCAGGTGCCAACCCACCACAACCTGTCTCACGACCCCGAACCGGGACAACCATCACTCACACACCGGACAGAAGAGCCGGTTCACCTCGCACATTGTCTGTTGACCTCTCGCATGCCGGGGGAGAACCGGCCGTGTCAGGGGTGAACCCCTGACACGGAGACCCTCAGCCCGGGCGGTTGGTTCAGAACGAACCGTCCCGGCTAGCTGCGGCTGAGGAGTTGGTCGCAGAGGGCGGCGAGTTGGCGGCGGAGGGGGCGGGCGCGGTCGGCGAAGGTGCGTTGGGCGGCTGTGTACTGCGCTTTGCCGTCGGGGGTTTCGATCCGGACGGGGGAGTAGCCGAGCGCGGCCAGGTCGTACGGTGAGGCGCGCATGTCGAGGGTGCGGATGTCGCGGGCGAGTTCGAAGCACGACAGGACCAGCGAGCTGGGCGTGAACGGCATCAGTTTGGTCGCCCATTTGTAGAGGTCCATGTTCGCGTGCAGGCAGCCGCCTTGTTCCAGGACGGGCTGGGACTCGCGGGTCGGCTGCAGGACGTTGAGCGGCCGCGCGGGGGTGGTGAAGAACCGGAACGCGTCGAAGTGCGAGCAGCCGATCCGGTGCGACTCGACCACCTGATCGGTGCCCTCGGCCCCCAATCGCAGCGGCCAGGCGGTATGCCGCACTTCGGGCGTCCGGTACACCATCGCCCACTCGTGCAGCCCGAAACACCCGAACTGGGGCTGGCGGTCCAGGGTCGACGACAGCAACGCGCGGATCCAGGTGATGCTGTCGGTACGGCGCTCAACCTCGGCCGGATCGAGCACCGCCGCACCGTCGACGACGACGTACCCGCGCCGCTCCCCGTAGACAGCAGCATCTTCCAGCCGCACACCCGGCCCCGGATGCCACACCCGCAACTGATTCGGACGCGTGGGGTAATAGGTGAAGAGGAAATCCTCGACGGGATGTGGTTCGCGGCGCTTTCGCCGTTCCAGGTGACCGGCCAGCAGTACGTCGACCCGCCGGGCGTGGGTTTCGGCGTACGACGTCCACTGGGCAGAAGTCAGCGTGGTCATAGGTCGAGGGCGAACGCGTACAGGTCCACACCCGGGATCGGGGCCCAGTCGCGTTCCGGGAGGCGGGTGAAGCCGAGGCGTTCGTACAGGCGGTGCGCGGTGGTCATGTACTGGGCGCTGCACATCACCACGCGGCGCATGCCCGCTTCGCGCGAACGGGCGATGCAGCGCTCGGTGAGAACCGTGCCGACGCCGAGGCCACGCGCACGGCCGGCCACGCCGAGCATGCGGAACTCGCCCTCGTCGTCCTGGCCGATCTCCCGGTAGACAGAACCGACCGGGCAATAAGTAACAGTCCCCAGCAAGCCTGATGAATCAGCCGCCACCCACAGCTCGGCCTTGGCGGCGCGGTCCGCGGCCGCACGGAGCGTCATCGCGTACTCACCGCGGACGAATCCGTCGTGCGAGTACGCCTCCACGGTCAGCTCGCCGACTGCGTCGTACTCCGAAGGATGGGCGAGCCGGATGTCGAAAGTCACCGGAATACTGTCTCATTCCGCCCCACCGGTAGGCTCGGCCCGTGCGTATCGCCAGATTCTCCGTGGACGACGAGCCGAAGTACGGCGTCGTCGAGACCGACGACCCCGAAGGGCTCGCCGGCACTGTCAACGTTCTCGACTCGGACCCGCTCTACCGGTCGGCCCAGTTCACCGGGGAGAAGCTGCAACTCGCGGACGTCCGGCTGCTGGCGCCGGTGATCCCGCGCAGCAAGGTGGTCTGCGTCGGCCGGAACTACGCGGCACACGCCGCCGAGCTCGGCAACGACGTACCGGAACAGCCGATGATCTTCCTGAAGCCGAACACCAGCGTGATCGGCCCGCGGGACGGCATCGTGTATCCCGAGCAGACCCACGACCTGCACTTCGAGGGCGAGCTGGCGATCGTGATCGGCCGGATCTGCCGGGACCTGCCCAAGGAGCGGGTCAACGAGGTGATCTTCGGCTACACGATCGCGAACGACGTGACCGCACGCGACCTGCAGAAGTCCGACGGGCAGTGGGCCCGGGCCAAGGGGTACGACACGTTCTGCCCGCTCGGCCCGTGGATCAGCACCGAGCTCGACGTGGCCGACCTGCGGGTCAGTACCGAACTGAACGGTGAGCCCAAGCAGGACGGGCGGACCAGTCAGTTCATCTTCGACATCCCGGAGGTGCTGGCCTACATCACCTCCTTCACCACGCTGCTGCCCGGCGACGTGGTACTCACCGGCACCCCGGCGGGGGTCGGTCCGATGCTGCCCGGCGACGAGGTCTCGGTCAGCATCGAAGGAATCGGAACTCTGACGAACAAGGTGATCGTGCGTGACTGACGACGTGCTGGGCGACCTGGAGCCGAGCAAGGTACGGGTGCGTTTCCCACCGTCGCCGACCGGTCTGCTGACCGTCGGCAACATCCGCAGCGCGCTGTTCAACTGGGCCTTCGCCCGGCACTACGGCGGCAAACTGGTGCTCCGCATCGAGGACACCGACACGGCCCGGAACACCGAGGAGGGCTACCGCTACACGTACGACGCGCTGCGCTGGCTCGGCCTGAACTGGGACGAGGGCCCCGAGGTCGGCGGCGACTTCGGGCCGTACCTGCAGTCCGAGCGGATGGACATCTACGCTGACGTCGTCGCGAAGCTGCTCGCGGCCGGCAAGGCCTACCACTGCTACTGCTCGCAGGAGGAGCTCGACCAGCGCCGCGAGGCCGCGCGCACTGCCGGTCAGCACAGCGGGTACGACGGGCACTGCCGCACTCTCACGCCCGAGCAGGTCGAGGCGTACGTCGGCGAGGGCCGGCGGCCCGTGGTGCGACTGCGGATGCCGGACCGCCCGATCGTGTTCGACGACCTGGTCCGCGGCGAGATCACGTTCCTCCCGGAGAACCTCGGCGACTACGTCCTGGTCCGGGCGAACGGTTACCCGCTGTACCCGCTGGTGAACCCGGTCGACGACGCGCTGATGGAGATCACCCACGTGCTCCGCGGCGAGGACCTGCTGCCGTCTACGCCGCGCCAGATCGCCCTCTACGAGGCGCTGGCCGAGATCGGCGTCGGCAGCGGCCGGACCCCGCGGTTCGGGCACCTGCCGTTCGTGATGGGCGAGGGCAACAAGCGGCTGTCCAAGCGGGACAAGGGCTCCGGCCTCGGCGAATACGTCGAGCGCGGCTTCCTGCCCGAGGGTCTGCTGAACTACCTGGCCCTGCTCGGCTGGTCGATCGCCGAGGACCGCGACGTGTTCACGATGGCCGAGATGGTCGAGGCGTTCGACATCCGCAAGGTGAACTCGAACTCGGCCCGTTTCGACCCGAAGAAGTGCGAGGCGATCAACGCCGCACACATGCGACTGCTCCCGCAGGAAGAGTTCGCGAAGCGGATGATCCCGTTCCTGGCGAAGGCCGGGGTGCTGCCGGAGCAGCCGTCCGACCAGCAGCTCGCCGTTCTGCGGGCCGCCGTACCGCTGGTGCAGGAGCGGATGAACACGCTGGACGAGTCGGTCGACATGCTCGGCTTCCTGTTCGTCGACGACGCGCATTTCACGGTCGACCCGGACGCCGCGGCGAAGGTGCTGACCGGTGACGCGGACGCCGTACTGGACGCCGCCGCGAAGGCGTTGTCCGACGTGGACTGGACCACCGAGGCGATCGAGGCGGCCTTGCGGGCGTCGCTGATCGAGGGGCTCGGGCTGAAGCCGAAGAACGCGTTCGGGCCGGTCCGGGTGGCGATCTCCGGCCGCCGGATCTCGCCGCCGCTGTTCGAGTCGCTGGAGCTGCTCGGCCGGGAGAAGTCCCTGCACCGGCTCGAGCAGGCGCGCCGTACGACGTCATGACGGGTACGCCGTACCAAAGGCTGCTGAAGAACGACGTGACACCGCGGGCGTACGTCGTTCTCGGCACGCTGACGATCCTGGTCGGCTGGATGGTCGGCGGCGTGCTCGTCCTCGGGATCCAGCAGGGGATCCGGAAGGACCCGCCCGGGACGCTGTCCTGGTTCGGGCTGCTGTCGACGAACCTGACGCTGATCATCCTGATCCCGCTGTCGATGCTGGTCGCCAGGCTGCTGAACCGGCAGACGCCCGGGCTGCTGTCGTCGGTGGTCGGGAAGCTCCGCTGGCGACCGCTGGCCTGGTTCTCGCTGGCGGCGATCGTGCTCGAGCTGCTGGCCTTCGCGGTCGTCCAGTTCGGCCACGTGCCGCTCGCCACCGGTGAGCGGCACGGCGGTCCGGCGGCGCCGGACGTGGTCGCGGTCATCGTGATCACGCTGCTGACGTCACCGATCCAGGCGGCAGGCGAGGAGTACTACTTCCGCGGTTACCTGCTGCAGGCGGTCGGGTCGTACTTGCGCGGCTCGATCATGGCGGTGGTCGTCACCGGTGTGCTGTTCACGCTCGCGCACGGGATCTGGCCGTGGCAGAGCCCGGCGCTGTTCGTGGACCGGCTCGCGTTCGGCCTGGTCGCCGGGTTCCTCGCGATCCGGACCGGCGGGCTCGAGTCCGGGATCGCGTCACACGCGGCGAACAACGTCGTGACGTTCGTGTTCGCCGGGCTGACGAACAGTCTCGGCGCCAGCCTCGGGGTCCACGACGCACCCTGGACGCTGGTCCTGGTCGACGTCGTGAAGTTCGTGGCGTTCGGTGCGATCGCGGTCTGGATGGCCGGCCGGATGAAGCTGCAGACAGAGTGCGAGCTGCCGCCGGCGACGCTGCCGGCGGGGGCTCCGCGACGGGTGTGACGGGAGTGACAACCCGCCGACGGAGGCCCGTTTTGGTGTCCGGTCGCATGCTCGGGTAAGCTCTCCGAGCCGGGTTGGTGAGGGCGGAAACAAACTCTTCAACTTCAGTGAAATGCCTTTGGGGTATGGGGTAATTGGCAGCCCGTCTGATTCTGGTTCAGTTAGTCCAGGTTCGAGTCCTGGTACCCCAGCGGATTGGACCGCGCCGATGAAAATCGGTAAAGTTCATCCTCGTTGCCCGAGCCGCAAGGTTCGGGCGGCACAACCTCTGGCCCCGTTGTGTAGCGGCCTAGCACGCCGCCCTCTCAAGGCGGTAGCGCGGGTTCGAATCCCGTCGGGGCTACCAGAGTGAACCGCCTCTCACCTCGCCGGTGAGGGGCGGTTTTGTTCGTCTGTGGTCGGTAACGGCTTTCCAGGTGGAGGGTGTCAGCGGCGGCTCGCCGTCAGCGTGCGGCGGGTGACCGGCTGCTCGTCGTCAGCGTGAAGCGCGCGCCTCCGTGGGGTGATCCCGTTGCCGTGAGGGTGCTGTTGTGGGCGTGGGCGATCTCGCGGGCGATGGCTAGCCCGAGTCCTGCGCCGCCGTCGTCGCGGGCACGAGCCTCATCCAAGCGGGTGAACCGCTCGAACACCCGCTCGCGATCCGCCGGCTCGATCCCAGCGCCGTCGTCGTCGACGTGAAGTACGACCTGATCGGGTTGGTCCTCGATGCGTACGGAGATCGCGGTGTGGGTGTAGCGGATCGCGTTGTCGATCAGGTTGCGTACGAGGCGGTCGAGCTGCCGCGGGTCGCCGCTGACGACGGCGGATTCGGGGGAGTCGAAGGTGATACCGGGGCCTTCGTCCACGCGGCGGGCGAGTTGCCGTCGGACGAGTTCGGCGAGGTCAACGGCTTTGTGGGGCGTGAGGTCGTCGGCGTCGAGCCGGGCCATCAGGAGCAGGTCGTCAGCGAGCTGCTGCAGCCGCCGGATCTCGTCGACCGCGGCCGCGTTCACCTGCGGCCAGTCCGCGCGGGTGGGGTGCTCGCCGGCGACTTCGAGGGTGGTGCGCAGTGCGGCGATCGGGCTGCGCAGCTCGTGCGCCGCGTCGGCGACGAAACCACGCTGCTGTTGGGCGGCGGCTTCCAGGCGGGCGAGCGTGTCGTTCAAGGTCGTCGCCAGGCGGGCCACGACGTCGCCGGTCGCCGGGACCGGAAGGCGGTCGTGCAGATTGCGCTGGCTGATCGCGGCCGCCCGCGCTCGCATCCGCTCCACCGGCCGGAGCGCAGCCCGGGTACCGAAGTATGCGCCGATCATGATCAGCAGCACCGCGACCGGGAGGGTCCGTTCGAGCACCCGATCGACACCGGCTGCGGCATCCTCGGCCTCGAAGGGCAGTACGAAGACTGAAACATGGCCTCCGGTGGACTTGGTGCCTTGTTTGAACCAATCCTGGGCGAGGGCCTCGCGGCTCACCCACAGGCGTCGGCCGACCATGCGCTTGGCGGTGTCGCAGTACGGGGGCGGCTGTGAGGCTGCACAGCGTCCCTGGAGGCCGGTATTGACGGTCACGAACATGCTGCCGGACGCCTGGTCGCTCGTCGGGGCGAGGGCGTGTGGTCTGAACGGGAGGAGAGCGGGGCCGGATTCGAGCAGGTGGCCGCTGTCGTCGGTGATTTCGTATGCGGCGTCGACGGGCTGAAAAGTCAGGCTCCGCTGTGGTGTCGGGGTTTCGTAGGTTCTCATCTCGGAGATCAGGAGCGCGCGATCCTGGTCGGCCTTGCGTTCGATGGCGCCGTAGCGCGAGGTGTAGATCTGGTGATGCACCCACGTCCCGAAACCGACCGCCAGCACCGCGGCAACCAACCCGGCGACCAGCCCTGCCCGAGCAGCTGTGGACAACCGCAGCCGGCGCCCGAGGCGCGGGCGGGGGTCAGGCATCGTTGGTGCCGGTGAGGCGGTAGCCCATACCGCGGACGGTTTGCAGGGTGCGGCGGTCGAACGGGTGATCGATCTTGCGGCGCAGCGAGCTGATATGGACCTCGACGACGTTCACGTCTCCGTCGTAGTGGGCGTCCCAGACCTGCTCGAGGATCTCGCGCTTGGTGACGACCACGTCGTGGCGGCGGGCCAGGCACTCCAGGATCGCGAACTCGCGCGCGGTCAACTCGATCGGCTGCTGACCACGGCGACACGTCCGCGCCGCTGGGTCGATGACCAGGTCACCGACCTCCAGCTCGACGCGGACCGCGCCGCTACGCCGCAACAGCGCCCGGATCCGCGCCACCAGTACGACGTACGAGAACGGCTTGGTGAGGTAGTCGTCGGCTCCGGTGTCCAGTCCTTCGGCCTGGTCGTACTCGCCGTCCTTCGCGGTCAGCATCATGATCGGTGTGCTGTCGCCTGAGCGGCGCAGGCTTTCGCAGACCCGGTAGCCGTTCAGCCCCGGCAGCATCACATCGAGGAGGATCGCGGCGTAGTCGTGCTCCTCCGCGGCCCACAGCGCCTCGGGTCCGCTGTGGACGACGTCGACGGTGAATCCGTGCGACTCCAGTCCCCACTTCAGCGCGGCAACGAGCTGCCGCTCGTCCTCAACCACCAGTAGCCGCACTTCTCAAGCATCACACACCCTGTGCGTCAACCTGAAGAAGCCTTCAGCTTGCTTCAGGCCCCCTTTGGCGCGCCGGACGCATGCTCGTCGGACCGTGACGACGACAGGAGGACTCGATGCTGCAGCGCAGCCCGGATCCGGTGAACCGGCCCCTGAGCCATCGGGATTACCTCGCCCTGAAGCGTTTCCCTGCGCTGGACGGTCTGCGCGCGATCGCCGCCCTGCTGGTGGTGTTCTTCCACAACAACGGCCCGGACTGGTTGCAGGGGTGGATCGGCGTTCAGATCTTCTTCGTGATCTCCGGCTTCCTGATCACTACGCTGATGCTGCGTGAGGAAGACCGGAACGGCCGGATCTCGTTCCGGGACTTCTTCGTCCGCCGGGTGTTCCGCATCCTGCCGATGTACTTCGTGATCCTCGGAGTGACGCTGGTCATCCAACTCCGCCACGGCACGGTCGCGACCACAGCGCCAGGCTCAGAACTGCCGAAGTACCTCCTGTTCCTGAACGAGTTCGGTCACGGCGGGCTCTACGGGCAGTCCTGGACCCTTGGCGTCGAGCAGAAGTTCTATCTGCTGTGGCCGCTGCTGGCCTTCGCGCCCGGCATCGCAGCGCGGGCGGGCCGATCCAGCCTCCGGATCGGCCTCTCGCTGGGACTGATGGCAATCTCGCTGGCCGCCGTCCCGTTCACCCTGGCCGACGATCCGAAGGGCTGGCCGGCGCACTACTTCTCGATCCTGATCGGCTGCCTGCTCGCGATACTGTTGCACCACCCGACGACTTATGCGTTGCTCCGGCCGCTGACTCGACCGTGGGTGGCGAGCGTCGCGGCGGGGACGTTCCTGGGTGTTCATCTGGGCGTGCGGCACTTCGTTGCCGAGATCGATCGCCATCACCTGGCCGGAGACGTCGCAGGCGTTATCGCGATCACCCCGCTGTACGCGGCCGTGACCGCCGTGATCCTGCTGCCCGCCTTGATCGCCAACGCGGTACCACAGCGGTTGTTGTCGTCGCGGGTGATGGTGTTCCTGGGCGAACGCTCCTACTCCATTTATCTGATCCAGAACCTGGCGAGCGACCTCGTCATCGCCCTCTGCCCGTCGCTGCGCACCAGCCCGCTCCTGGTCCTGGTGGTGATCCCGGCGACCGTCGCGCTGTCACACTTCACCTGTCAGTGGGTGGAACGCCCGATGATCAGGTTCGGGCAGTCGAAGCTGAAGGGGTCTTCAGGTTCCTTCAGGCCCGCTTCGGCCGGTCGCCTCGATACTTCCCGGCATGGCTGAAGCATGCAGGTTCGCGGGCATCGAGGTCGCGGTGATCGTGCCGTGCTACAACGAGGCGGCGGCGGTGCGGGCGGTGGTCGCCGGGCTGCGTGACTCGTTGCCAACGGCGCGGATCTACGTGTTCGACAACAACTCGACCGATGGCACCGGGGCGATCGCCGCGGATGCCGGCGCGATCGTGCGGCGGGTCACGCGCAAGGGCAAGGGCAACGTGGTCCGGCGTGCGTTCGCGGACGTCGAGGCCGACGTGTACGTGCTGATCGACGGTGACGACACCTACGATGCGGCTCGTGCCGCCGAGCTGGTCGAGGTGCTGCTGACCGGGCCGTACGACCACGTCGTCGGCGTACGGCGGCACTCGAACGTGGCGGCGTACCGGCCCGGGCACACGCTCGGGAACCGGATGCTGACCGGGGCCGTCGGCACGTTGTTCGGGCGCGACATCACCGACATGCTGAGCGGGTACCGCGCCTTGTCCCGGCGGTACGTCAAGTCGTTCCCCGCGTTGTCGCAGGAGTTCGAGATCGAGACCGAGCTGACGATCCACTCGCTGCACCTGCGGGTACCGGTCGCCGAGGTCGAGGTCGGGTACAAGGCGCGGCCGGAGGGCGGCGAGAGCAAGCTCCGGACCTACCGCGACGGCGCGCGGATCCTGCGCTGGATCCTGGACCTGGCGCGGCTCGAGCGGCCGACGCTGTTCCACGGCGTACTCGCCGCCGTGTGCGGCCTGCTCGCGCTGGTGCTCGGCGTACCCGTGGTCCTGGAGTACCTCGACACCGGGCTGGTCCCGCGGTTCCCGACGGCGATCCTGGCGTCTTCGATCGGGCTGACCGCGATCCTGCTGGTGGTGCTCGGCTACCTGCTCGACGCGATCAGCAGGAGTCGGCAGGAAGCCGCGCGGCTGAGCTACCTCAGACACCCGGCGCCCGCACGAGGGCGCGAAGTCCCCGGGGCGCGGGTGTGTGAGGGGGTGCCGGGAGCGGTTGGTGAGGGAGCGGCTCGGTGGATGCGTGAGTCGGCGGAGGACGGGAGATGTTGATGGCGTGGGCGGGGCGTGGTCGGGTGGGGTGGCTTGGGCGGCAGTGGGCGGTGGTGCTTGCGGCGGTCGGGGCTGGGCTGACGTTTGTCGTGAGCGGGATCATCCGGCATACGTATCCCTTCGGGGAGGTGTCGCGGAGTACGAACGACCTCGGGCAACAGGTCGTGCCGATGTACGCGCACTACCGCGACCTGCTCACCGGCCAGGGCGTCGGCGACCTGCTCTTCAACTGGTCGAGCGGCTTCGGCGTACCGTTCCTCGCCGACTTCATGGCGTACGTCGGCTCGACGCTTTCGTGGATCGTGCTGCTGTTCCCCCGCGACCACATCGACCTCGCGCTGTTCCTGGTCGACGTGGTCGCGATCGCGCTCGCCGCCGGTGCGATGACGGCGTACCTGCGGCGGCTGCGTCCAGGCCCGGCCTGGATCGCGGTCGTCGCGGGCATCTCCTACGGCGCGTGCGGCTGGGCGATCGACGACGCGGCGTACATGACTGTGTGGCTGAACGGGCTGGTCGCGTTCCCAGTGCTTTGTCTGTTGTGTGAGTGGATTCTTCGGCGGCGGTCGGTTGTGCCGTTGCTGGTCACGCCGTTCGTGGTGGCGCTGCTGTGGACCTCGGCGTTCTACACGGTGTACATGGCAACGATCGGTGCCGCGATCGTGGTGGTGGCACGGATCCTGGCGTACGACGCGAACATCTCGTGGCGGGAGCGGCTGAGCGGGGCCGTGCGATGCGTGCTGGCCATGATGCTCGGGATCGCGCTCGCGGCGCCGTTGCTGCTGCCGACGTTCCTGGCGGTGCGGGCCGCGCGACCGAGTCCGGATGCCGTGTTCAGCCCGATCGGGCCGGTCGTGTTCCTGGCTCGGCTGCTCCCGGGGAGCGAAGGGGTCGGGACGACGCCTGGGCTGGCCGTCGGCACGGTCATGCTGCTGCTCGCCGTCAGCTTCCCGTTGAACCGCGCGATCCCGGGCCGGGAGCGGATCGCGTGGACGGCGGCGGTCGTTCTCACCATGCTCAGCCTGCAGATCGGGATCACGCATCGGATCTGGCACGGGTTCGACACCCCGAACGGGAGCCCGTATCGGCAGGCGTTCGTCGTCGCCGGGTTGCTGGTGATCGTCGGATGGATGTCGGCCGCAGCTGGGGTACGGAGCGTGCTGACCGTTGCTACTGCCGTAGGTGCGGCGGGACTGCTGTGTCTGGTGGCCTGGAACGTTCGGTCGACGACGACCACGACGCACCGGGTCGTACCGCTGCTGATCGTGATCGGTGTTGTCGCCTGGCTGGCTGGTCGACGGCCGGGGCGGATACGACGTGGTGCGGTGGTGGTTCTCGTCGGTGCCGTTCTGCTCGAGGTGACGCTGTCCTCGGCGGCTATCGATGAGCGGCGGAGCAAGTTCCTGAGCGCGAAGGGGCCGTGGGGCGCGCAGCACGCGGCGGTCCGGGAACTGGTGCGGTCGGCGGACGACTGGCCGAGGTATCGCGTGGCGGCCGGTGCGGGGCAGACGGTCAACGATCCGATGCTGATCGGCGGGCAAGGGCCGCAGTACTACTCGAGCACGATCCCGGATCGGGTCTCGCAGCAGTTGCTGGACCTGGGCTTCGGGTACAGCTCGTACGGGCGGGCCACGGTAGATCCGCAGAACCCGGTGGTCGATGCGATCTTCGCGACGGGGGCGCGGGTGGTTCCGGGGGAGGTGCCGTCGTTGCGGAAGTACGAGGTGTCGCCGCTGGTGACCGTACGGTCGGCGGCATCCTTCAGGTCGGACGACCCGGGGCCGTTCGGGGCGCAGGAGTCGGCGCTGGGCGCGGATGTGTACACCGTGCCGGCGGTCCGGGCAGAGAAGGGCGCCGAGGTGATCGTGTCGGGCCGGCGAGGAGACCTGGTAGTCGCACCGACGCCCGAAGCTCAAACAGCGCCAACCGCGGGCGGCGTCCGTGGGCGGTCGGTGGAGACACGGTTGCTGGCTTCGTGCGTGCCTGGCTCGGAGGTCTGGCTCGCGGCGCCGAGTTTCGTCGGTTCGGTGCTGGTTGCGGGCCGCGGGTGGGTCACCAACCTGTCGTCGAAGGTGAACTCTCCGGGGATCTACGCGGGGGCTCCGATGGTTCGGGTCGGCATCGTCGACGCGGATGGCGTGGTCGCGGTGCCGATCCGCGTCGACAGCGCGACGCGGCTTCCCGCGGCGCCGATCGGGTGCATGGATGCGAACAAACTCAAGGCTGCTGTCCATGAGCTCAGGGCTGTGCGACCAGCGGTGAAGGTCGCCGGACACGGCCTGGGCCTCCGTCTGGAGCCGAGTGGCGCGCCGACGACTGTGGTCGTCGCGGTGGTCCGGATCGACGGCTGGAGCTGCTCCGTCGACGGCGGTGGCACCCGCACCCCCGACAGCCGAGCCGGCCTGCTCGCGATCCCGCTACCAGCAGGCGCCACGGAAGTGTCGTGCACCTACCAACCACCGGGCCTGTCCCTGGGCCTGATCATGGCCACTGCTGCACTCCTGATATTGCTCGGCCTCGGTCTCGCCGGCCACCTCCTGGACATCTGGAGGTCTAAGCGCTTAGAGTCTAACCGCTTAGACCTCCCTGCCTGATGGCTCCACTCTTGATGGAAAGGGGATCGCTGTGCGGCGGAACCTCTTCGCTCTACCGGCCGCGGCGGTTGCCGCGGCCCTGCTCCTGGCCGGCTGCGGCGGCTCGTCCGGCGCCAACGGGTCCGGCAGCACCCAGACGGCCGACCCCGGCCCGGATACCGGGACGATCACGTTCACCGGCACCGACAACGCCGAGACCTACCAACCGGTGATCAAGGCCTTCGAGGCGAAGAACCCGGGGATCAAGGTCACCTACACGCAGATCCCGTTCGACCAGTTCAACGCCACCATGCAGCAGCGGCTGAGCGCGAAGGACACCGGGATCGACGTCTACACGGTCGACGAGCCGCGCGTCTCCCAGCTCGCCGCGAAGGGGTTCCTCACCGATCTCAGCGACCTCGACGGCAAGGTCAAGACCTCGTTCAGCGCCGCGGCGTACAAGACCAACCACTTCCGCGACAAGCTCTGGTCGCTGCCCATGTGGAACTCGACGCAGTACCTCTTCTACAACAAGACCGCGCTCGCGAAGGCGAAGGTGACGCCGCCGGCGGCAGACCCGCAGCAGCGCTGGACGTGGGAGCAGGTCGAGGCGGCCGGCCGGAAGAGCATGCAGGCGGGCGGCACGAAGTACGGCCTGTTCATGGAGCAGCCGGAGGCGTACTACCAGCTGCAGCCGCTGGCCGAGTCGCTCGGCGGCGGATCCGGCGTCGAGGGTGCCGACGTGCTGACGCCGGCGATCGAGACCGACGGCTGGAAGAAGGCGATGCAGTGGTACGGCGCCACGTTCGCGAGCGGGTTGTCGCCGCGCGGTATCGGCGGGTTCCAGACCGGACCGGTGTTCTCCAACGGTGACGTGGCGTTCTTCGTCGGCGGCCCGTGGGACCTGAAGATCTTCGGCAGCTCGAAGATCGACTGGGGCGTCGCGCCGCTGCCGTACTTCCAGGGCGGCAAGCCGGTCACCCCGACCGGTTCCTGGTCGCTCGGCATCAACCCGGCCTCGAAGCAGCAGGGGATGGCCCGCAAGTTCCTGGAGTTCGCGACGCTCGACCCGGCCGGCAACCTGGCCACCACGAGTACGACGACGATCATCCCGGCGAACCTCGACGCGCAGAAGCAGTACACCCCGAAGATGGACGCGTTCTCCGGCGCGAAGACGGCCGGTGCGGCGGCGATCACGGCGTACGAGAGTGAGCACACCGCGGTGTCGCGGCCGGTCAGCGTCGGGTACATCCAGTTCGAGGAAGTGCTGGGGAAGGCGTTCGCCGACATCCGCAACGGGACGAACCCGGACGCACGGTTGCAGCAGGCCACCCAGCAGCTGACCGAGGCGTGGCGATCCATCAAATGAGGCAGATCAAGTGAAGCAAAGGCAGGGGCTGATCGCCCTGGCCTTCCTGACGCCCGCGCTCGTGTGTCTCGCCGTACTGCGGATCGTCCCGGCGATCTCGGCGGTGGTGGAGAGCTTCTACACCGAGAGCCTGCTGCGCGGCGGCCGGGTGTTCACCGGGCTGAGCAACTACACGGATCTGCTGGGCAGCAAGGACTTCCGGCAGTCGGTCGGTGTCACGTTGCTCTTCACCGTGCTGGTGAACCCGATCCAGGTCGTGGTCTCGTTCCTGCTCGCGGTGCTGTTCACCCAGAAGGCGGCCGGCTCGAAGCTCTGGCGGACGTTGGTGATCCTCCCGATCGCCACGCCGCCGGCCGTTTCGGCCGTCATCTGGAGCGTCATCTACCGCCCCGACGGACTCGGGAACGGCGTACTGGGACGCCTCGGCCTGCCGGCGCAGCCGTTCCTCACCTCGCCGAATCAGGTACTGCCGTCGCTGATCGTGCTGCTGTCCTGGATCGGCGTGGGGTACTGGATGCTGTTCCTGATCGCCGGCATCCAGGAGGTCCCGGTCGAGGTCCGCGAGGCCGCGCTGCTGGACGGCGCCGGGCCGTGGCGGCGGATGATCTCGGTGATCCTCCCGCTCGTACGGCGACCGCTCGCGTTCGTGCTGGTCGCGGACACGGTGTCGAACCTGCTCGTGTTCGCGCCGGTGCAGATCCTCACCAAGGGCGGGCCGAACGGCAACAGCAACCTGTTGATGTACGACGTCTACAACCGCGCGTACGCGATCGGTGACATCCACGTCGCCCAGGCCGAAGTGGTGATCCTGGTCGCGCTGACGCTGGCGATCGTGGCCGGGCAGTTCCGGCTGCTGCGAGGTGACCAGTGAAGCGGATGAGCCTGTCGGTGCTCGGCGGAGTCGTCGGCATCCTGTTCTTCCTGCCACTGCTCTGGGTCGTGACGAACTCGCTGCGCCCCGGCTCGGAGACGTTCGCCCATCTCAACCCGCTGTCCTGGCAGACGTTCTTCGAACTGCGGCCGACGCTCACCAACTACTCGGCCCTGCTGGGCAGCGAGATCGGCCGCGCGACGCTGAACTCGATCCTGGTCAGCGCGCTCACCGTCGCGATCGGGCTGGCGGTCTGTGCGACGGCGGCGTTCGGGCTGGCGGCGTTCGAGTTCCGCGGCCGCGGGCTCGTGTTCGGCATCGTCGTACTGAGCTTCCTGGTGCCGTTCGACGCGATCGCCATCCCGCTGTCGACGATGTTCCGGGACTGGCACCTGACCAACACCTTCACCGGGCTGGTGCTGCCGGGCATCGGCAACGGGATGGCGATCTTCCTGCTCCGGCAGTTCTTCCTGGGCGTCCCGGCCGAACTGGTCGAGGCCGGCCGGCTGGACGGGCTGGGGTGGTTCGGCGTCTTCCGCTGGATCTACCTGCCGCTGTCCAAGCCCGCGCTGATCGGCGCCGGGCTGATGCTGTTCCTGTTCCAGTGGCAGGCGTACGTGTGGCCGCTGCTGATCGGCACCGACGCGAAGCACATCCTCGGCCCGGTCGCGCTGTCCAACCTGCAGGGCCAGAACTTCGCCGACTACGGCCTCGTGTTCGCGGGCGCCGTCGTCCTCACCGTGATCCCGCTGGTGGTCATCGCCGGCTTCCAGCGGTACTTCGTCCAGTCCGTGTCGAGTACCGGGCTCAAATGACCGGGCTCAAGTAAGGAGTTACGTGCGATCCCTCATTCTCGATACCGACATCGGGTCCGACGTGGACGACGCGATGGCGCTCGCCCAGCTGCTCGGCAGCCCGGAGCTCGACCTCGCCGAGGTGCACACCGTGTACGGCGACACCCGGCTGCGGGCCCAGCTCGCCCGGCGGTACGGCGTACTCGCCGGCCGTGAGCTGACCGTCGTACCGGGGCTCGTCGATCCGTTGTCCGGGCGGGAGGTCTGGTGGGCCGGGCACGAAGGCACGCTGCACGACGGGCTGGACGCCGAGACGATCAGCGCGGACAGTGCGCCGGAGCGGCTGGTCGAGCTGCTGCGGGCGCGTCCCGGTGAGCTCGACGTGGCGGCGATCGGGCCGTTGACCAACATCGCGGCCGCGCTCGCCCTCGAACCGCAGGCGGCCTGGTGGATCCGGCATCTGTGGGTGATGGGCGGGTCGTTCGGTGACGACGTGTGCGAGCACAACTTCAAGTCCGACGACGTCGCGGCGCAGGTCGTGCTGAGCGCGGGGATTCCGACGACGATCACCGGGCTGGAGATCACCCGTCAGGTCACGATCGAGAAGGCTCGGCTGGAGCGGATCCGGGGCGCTGGGCGGTTGGGCGCGGCGCTCGGGGCGGACATCGAGCAGTGGTGGGCGTTCTGGAACGAGACGTGGAACGTGCCGCACGATCCGGTGGCGGTGCTCACACTGAGCCGCCCGGAGCTGTTCACCTTCTCCAAGCTCGGACAGGTGTCGATCCAGGTCGGGGGAGAGCAGGCGGGGCACAGCACGTTCGCGCCTGCTGCGGACGGCACGGTGCGGATCGTGACTGCGGTCGAGGCCGAGGAGGTGGCCGAGGAGATCACGCGGCGGATCGTGGTGGCGGGAACGGCATACGCTGTCGGGCGTGGGGAGATCGATGGCGACCGCGCGTGACGTCGCGGAGCGCGCCGGGACGTCGACCGCGGTGGTCAGCTACGTCTTCAACAACGGGCCGCGGCCGGTGTCCGCGGAGACCCGGCGGCGCGTGCTGGAGGCGGCGGCGGAGCTGGAGTACCGGCCCAACATCCTGGCCCGTGCGCTCAGTGCGGGCCGCACGTACTCGCTCGGCCTGCTGATCCCGCAGATCCGCAACCCGTACTTCGCGACCCTCGCCGAGCACCTGGAGAACTTCGCCCGGCAGCACGACCACCTGCTGCTGATCGGCGACTCGGCGGGCGACCCGGCGCAGGAGTCCGCGCACATCGGGTCGTTCATCGAGCGCAAGGTCGACGGCGTCGTCCTCGTCTCGCTGCTCGTCGAGCCGGCGATCCAGCGGTTCGCGGCGGCCGGCGTACCGGTCGTCGCCCTGCACCCGGTGCCGGACGGCGTCACGGTCTCGACGTTGTCGATCGACTACGTCGCGGGCGCCGAGGCGTCGGCGGATCACCTGCTGTCGCACGGTTACCGCACCCTCGGTGTCGTCACCGGCCCGGAGGAATCACCCGGTACGGCGGAGCACCGGCGCGGGATCGAGCGCGCGCTGAAGGGGCATCCGGGGTCGACGGCGCGGTACGTCGCGGCGCCGGTCTCCCGGTTCGCGGCGCGGGACGCCGTACGGTCGTGGTTCCAGCAGAAGCGGCCGCCGCGGGCGATCTACTGCTCGACGGACGAGCAGGCGTTCGGCGTACTGTTCGCGGCCTGGGAGGCGGGGCTGCGAGTCCCGGAGGACGTCGCGGTGATGGGGTTCGACGGGACCAGCGAGTGCACGGTGACGGTCCCGCCGCTGGCCAGCGTGCGGCAGCCGATCGAGGAGACCGCACGCCAGGCCGTCGAGCTGCTGCTCGACCGGAGCACGCCGCCCGCGGCGCGACACGTGCTCGACTACGAGCTGGTCCCGAGTACGTCCTGCGGGTGTCAGGCGGCCGAGGGGCTGGACTGAGACGGTCCGGACTGCGGCGGTGCCGACAGTGCGCGGCGTACCGACCAGGCGACTCCGATCAGTACGACGCCCCAGATGAGGGCCGTGATGCCCAGCAGTACGGCGATGCTGACCGCGCCCGCGCCGGGGTTGGCGGCGAACAGGATGCCGATCAGGAGCGACAGCGCGCCGTTCAGGACGAGCAGCCACCGCGGCATCACCTGCTGACTGAAGAACGCGCCCGCGAGTTCGAAGATGCCTCGGACGATCAGCCAGATCCCGAGGATCCAGGTCAACGTCGCGGCGGTCATGCCCGGGCTGGTGATCGCGAAGAACGCCGCCAGCAAAGCGATCACGCCGAGCACGATCAGCCATACCCGGCTGCCGCGGTACTCCGGCTGGAAGGCCTGGACGACCGAACCGATTCCGTCCGTGAGGGCCCAGAAGCCCCACAACAGGGCGAGCGCGATCGCCGTGGAGATCGGCCACGCGATCGCGAGGATCCCGAACACGATGCCGATCACACCGCGGACGAGCAACATCTTCCACCCCAGAGTCAGCCAGTCCCGTTCCATAGTTCCGACCTCCCGAACGTCCGGCACCCGGCGTACCGGAATCCTCACCCATCGTCACGCACGGGCCCTCCAGGGGCAATGTCCGCCACGACAAGGGGTTTGGTTGCCTCGAATCCGGCTAGCCTGGACGAATGGCCGTCGAGCTCAACCACACCATCGTCAACTGCAGCGACAAGGAGGCGTCGGCGCGCTTCCTGGCCGGCCTCCTCGGACTCGGCGAACCGGGCAGCTACGGACCGTTCGCGGTCGTGCAGCTCGGGAACGGCGCGTCCCTGGACTTCGCCGACGCCCACGGACAGCCGCACCGACAGCACTACGCGTTCCTGGTGACAGAGGACGAGTTCGACCAGATCCACGCGCGGATCGTCGAGCAGGGCCTCACCTACTGGGCGGACCCGTTCCACCGCCGCGAGGCCGAGATCAACACCAACGACGGCGGCCGCGGCCTCTACTGGGACGACCCGGACGGCCACAACCTCGAGATCCTGACAGTGCCGTACGGCGGGTGGCCCTCGGCGCAGGGCTGATCCGGCGCCTTACCGTTGGTGAGTGCCCCTGGCTGTGTGCTGGTTGTTCGACCGCCCTGCGGGAGTGGAAGCTCGACGAGGTGACCAAGGCCGTCGAGGAACTACCGGACGGCGGACCCGTCTCGCTGTACTTCGACGCACTCGGCACGTTCCGGCGCGGCCGCGCGTGGCTGGTGCCGGCTGTCAACGCCGCCGCACTACAACGACAGGAGCAGGTGGTCTCGGCCATCACGGCCACTGGCGCGGACCTGCACAGGCATTACGTACCAGGCCGGTGGGTTCCCCACTGCACCCTCGCGCCACGAGTACCCCTCAGCGCACTCCCCACCCTCACCGCCGCCGTGTACGACGTACTGCCCCTGCAAGCGGAGGTGACCCGAGCAGCCCGCATCGACAGCAGCACCGGCCACCTCCATGCGCTCGAGCGCATCCCTTAGCCCGGCAGCCGAACTTCGTGACAACGCAGCTCCGTCGGCGCGCACAACCGGACTTGGGGAGGTTTTTGTGCCGAATCGGGCACAAAACCCTCCCCAAGTTCGCCTCGCCGCGGCAGCGCCGCGGCAGCGCCGCGGGTTTGAGGGCGCAGCCGTAGGTGAATGACACGAGCCAGATGCCCATCAGGGCGGGGGATCCCGCCGCTGCGGTGGTCGGGATGGTCGAGTGCACGGCCGCCGATCGGCAGGTCGACAGGAGATGTCCGGTGGCCGGCTAGTGCACCTGAGCGTGATCGCCTTCCTGCGTACGGCGTCTCGCCGGTGCACTACCTGTCGACCTTGCACATTTCTCCGTGCGTGATCCGTCCGGAACGGCTGTGCCGAACCCCGCACGCTCAGTAGGACGACCCTCCCCACAGATTCGTGCGGAGGCGGACTTTCGTCGGTGCGGGTCGTTGCGGTCTTCCCCTGAGCGAAAGCTACTCGTTGGCCGAGGGGCCGACCGAGCTCGCGGAACCGGTGGACCAGGCCGACATTGCCGAGGCCGAGACGATCAAGGCGCGAGGTGAGTGGATCTCCCAGGAAGAAGTCGTGAGGCTCTCCTGGAGATCGACGAACGCCTTGGGTAGCACCGGCCTCCGTTGGCTCCGGCTGGGCGATCACCCACTGTGGTACGAGATCTCACTCCGAGGCGCCGGGGCTACTCCGAGGCGCGGCGGAGGGCCTCCGAAAGACGTTCGGCGGCGGCCATTACGGCGGGGGCGTGCATGCGGCCCGGCTGGCGGGAGAGGCGTTCGATCGGGCCGGAGACCGAAACCGCGGCGATCACCTTGCCGCTGGGGGAGCGGACCGGGGCCGAGACCGAGGCAACACCCTGCTCGCGTTCGCCGACCGAGTGCGCCCAGCCGCGACGCCGTACGCCGGCCAGCGCGGCCGCGTTGAAGGAGGAGTTGTGGAGGCCGCGGTGCATCCGCTCCGGGTCCTCCCAGGCCAGCAGTATCTGCGCGGCCGACCCGGCCGCCATCGTCAACTGGCTGCCCACCGGGACGGTGTCGCGCAGACCGGAGGGGCGCTCCGCGGCGGCGACGCAGACGCGGTACTCGCCCTGGCGGCGGAAGAGCTGTGCGGATTCGCCGGTGATGTCGCGCAGTCGTGCCAGCACCGGGCCGGCGGTCGCAAGCAGCCGGTCCTCACCGGCGGCGGAGGCCAACTCACTGAGTCGCGGACCGAGCACGAAGCGTCCCTGCATGTCGCGCCCGACCAGCCGGTGGTGCTCGAGAGCTACTGCGAGACGATGTGCCGTCGGGCGCGCCAGTCCCGTCGCCGCCACCAGTCCGGCCAGGGTCGCCGGCCCGGACTCGAGTGCGGACAGAACGAGAGCTGCTTTGTCGAGAACGCCGACTCCGCTAGAGTTGTCCATGAGACGATACTGCCGTCTCGAATCGTGGAACGCAAGTCGCTTCGGCAGCCCAATCCAGAGCACTGTGAGCGAAAGCACCACACTTCCAATCTCAAAGGAGAGTCTGATGGGTAGGACGTTGTCGGAAAAGGTCTGGGATGCGCACGTCGTGCGCCATGCCGACGGAGAACCCGACCTCCTCTACATCGACCTCCACCTGGTCCACGAGGTGACCAGTCCGCAGGCCTTCGACGGCCTCCGGCTGGCGGGTCGCGGCGTACGGCGTCCCGATCTGACCATCGCCACCGAGGACCACAACGTCCCCACTTTCGACGTCGACAAGCCGATCGCCGACCCGGTGTCGCGGACCCAGGTGGACACGCTGCGGAAGAACGCCGAGGAGTTCGGCATCCGGATCCACACCCTCGGCGACCCGGACCAGGGCGTCGTCCATGTGATCGGCCCGCAGCTCGGCCTGACCCAGCCCGGGATGACCGTGGTCTGCGGTGACAGCCACACCTCCACGCACGGCGCGTTCGGGGCGATTGCCTTCGGCATCGGTACCAGCGAGGTCGAGCACGTGCTGGCCACCCAGACGCTGATGCAGGCCCGCCCGAAGACGATGGCGGTCACGGTCGACGGCGTACTGCCCGACGGCGTCTCGGCCAAGGACCTGGTGCTGTCGCTGATCGCGCAGGTCGGCACCGGCGGCGGCCAGGGCTACATCGTCGAGTACCGCGGCGAGGCGATCCGGGCGCTCAGCATGGAAGCCCGGATGACGATCTGCAACATGTCGATCGAGTGGGGCGCGAAGGCCGGCCTGATCGCGCCGGACGAGACCACGTTCGAGTACCTGAAGGACAAGCCGCACGCGCCGCAGGGCGTCGACTGGGAAGCGGCCGTCGAGTACTGGAAGAGCCTGGGCACCGACGAGGACGCGACGTTCGACCGTGAGGTCGTCCTGAGGGCCGAGGAGATCACGCCGTTCGTCACCTGGGGCACCAACCCGGGCCAGGGCGTCGCGCTCTCGGACGTGGTCCCGTCGCCGGACGACTTCGACAACGAGAACGACAAGGTCGCCGCCGAGCGCGCGCTGGACTACATGGGCCTGACCGCCGGTACGCCGCTGCGCGACATCCACGTGGACACGGTGTTCCTGGGGTCCTGCACCAACGGCCGGATCGAGGACCTGCGGGCCGCGGCCGGCGTACTGGCCGGGCGGAAGGTTGCCGAGGGCACCCGGATGCTCGTCGTCCCGGGCTCCGGCCGGGTCCGGCTGCAGGCCGAGGCCGAGGGGCTGGACGCGATCTTCAAGGACGCCGGCGCCGAGTGGCGCGGCGCCGGGTGCTCGATGTGCCTGGGCATGAACCCGGACCAGCTGGCCCCGGGGGAGCGCAGCGCCTCCACCTCGAACCGGAACTTCGAAGGCCGCCAGGGCAAGGGCGGCCGCACCCACCTGGTGTCGCCGCTGGTCGCCGCCGCGACCGCCGTCACCGGGACGCTGGCCGCACCCGCCGACCTGCCGCCCGTCGCCGTACCTGCGAACGCCTGAGGAGCAAGGGAATCATGGAAGCCTTCACCCAGCACATCGGTACGGCGGCCCCGCTGCGCCGGAGCAACGTCGACACCGACCAGATCATCCCTGCCGTGTACCTGAAGCGGGTCACCCGGACCGGCTTCGAGGACGGGCTGTTCGCTGCCTGGCGCAACGATCCTTCCTTCGTGCTCAACCAGCCCGAGTACGAAGGGGTCTCGGTGCTGGTCGCCGGACCGGACTTCGGCACCGGATCGTCCCGGGAGCACGCGGTCTGGGCCCTGCTCGACTACGGGTTCCGGGTCGTCGTCTCGTCGCGGTTCGGCGACATCTTCCGCGGCAACTCCGGCAAGGCCGGCCTGCTGGCCGCCCTGGTCACGCAGGAGGTCGTCGAGCAGCTGTGGACCGCGGTCGAGGCCGACCCGGGCACCAAGGTCACGGTCGACCTGGAGAACAAGACGATCTCGGCCGGTGACGTCTCGGCACCCTTCGAGATCGACGACTACACGCGCTACCGGCTGCTGAACGGTCTCGACGACGTCGGCATCACGCTGTCGCACGCGGACGAGATCACTGCGTACGAAGCAACCCGACCGTCCTTCAAGCCTGCAACCCTTCCGGCCAAGGCCTGAGAGCTCTCTCAGAGTTGTCGTCCCCGTAACGTTTGGGTGGGCGGGGGCGATAACTCGGGTGTTACCCTTGCGGGGTTGTCAGAACAAGGCTTGCGGGACCGAGGAGGTGAGGACGCTCGTGAACAACAGCAGCGATCCCTCCAGACATACGGGTCTCGCTCGGCCTTGGGGGGCTTTCTTCCTCTAGTAGTTGTGGGTCGGGCAGACGTGCGCTCATCACTTGCCTGGATCACCCGCATCTGGAGGACTCATGTCCGACCTGCGCCTGCGCACCTTCCGTGCGTTCAGCCGTACTCCGTCACTGCGTGCCGCCGCTCGCAAGCACGCCGCATCCGTTGCCGCGTCCGCGATCGAGCCGGAGACCAAGCAGGCCCGGGATCCGCAGAAGCCCAAGGGGCACAGCGTCGTCGACAGTGCGATCTACTGCGACGGCAACCGGGTCGCGTCGCCGCATTCGCTGGCCGACACGTATTCCGCGCTCCATGACGCCCCGCAGAGCCTGGCCTGGATCGGGCTGTACCGGCCGGACCGCCGTGAGCTGGCGTCGCTGGCGCAGGAGTTCGACCTGCACGAGCTGGCGATCGAGGACGCGAACGAGGCGCATCAGCGGCCGAAGCTGGAGCGGTACGGCGACACGTTGTTCGTCGTCCTGAAGGCTGCGCGGTACCGGGACGCGACCGAGGAGGTCGAGTTCGGCGAGGTGCACGTGTTCGTCGGCCGGGACTTCGTGGTGACGGTCCGGCACGCCGAAGCGCCGAACCTGGCCGCCGTACGGCGTCGGGTCGAACGCGATCCGGAGCTTCTCAGCCGGGGTGCCGAAGCCGTGCTGTACGCGATCATGGACAAGGTCGTGGACGGGTACGCGCCGGTGGTCGCCGGCCTGGAGAACGACATCGACGAGATCGAGACCGAGGTGTTCCGGGGCGACCCGAAGGTGTCCCGCCGGATCTACGAACTGTCCCGCGAGGTGATCGAGTTCCAGCGCGCCACCCGGCCGTTGATCGGGATCCTCGAGCAGCTCCGCGGCGGCTTCCAGAAGTACGGCGTGGACGAGGAGCTGCAACGTTCACTGCGTGACGTCGCCGACCACGTCACCGAGGTGGTGGAGAAGGTCGACGGCTTCCGCGAGCTGCTCCGCGACATCCTGACCGTGAACGCGACCCTGGTGGCGCAGCAGCAGAACGAGGAGATGAAGAGCCTCGCGATCGCCAGCAGCGAGCAGAACGAAGAGGTGAAGCGGATCTCTGCGTGGGCGGCGATCCTGTTCGCGCCGACGCTGATCGGGACTGTCTACGGGATGAACTTCGACAAGATGCCGGAGCTGCACTGGGAGTACGGATACCCGTTCGCGATCGGCTTGATGGCCTTGGTGTGTGGAGGTCTGCACCAGATCTTCAAGCGCCGCGGCTGGCTGTGAAGCCGACCGAATCTGCAGCCAAAAACCCTCCAGGAGCCCCGATCGGGCCGAATTGTGGCCCGAATCGCCTAAAACAAGGCCAAATTGCCGCGTTGGTGTTTGTGCATGGCCTGTTCAGTCCATAACGTTCCTGTGAGATCGAGCGCTGTGCTCGACGCCTAGTGTTCACGGAGGGAAGCAGTGAACAAGAGCCAGTTGGTCGAAGCGCTCGCAGTGCACTTCGACGGAAACCGCCGCCAGGCCCAGCACGCACTGGAATCGGTGATCGACACCGTCCAGCGTGAGCTGACCAAGAAGGGTGGCAAGGTCGCCATCACCGGTTTCGGTGCCTTCGAGGCCATCGAGCGTGGGGCGCGCATCGTGCGCAACCCGCGGACCGGTGAGACCAAGCGTGCCAAGAAGACCACGGTTCCGAAGTTCCGCGCAGGTGCGGAGCTGAAGGCCGTCGTCTCCGGCGCGAAGAAGCTGCCGAAGCTGGTGGCCCCGAAGCCGGCCGCGACCGCCACCAAGGCGGCTGCCCCGGCGAAGAAGGCTGCTCCGGTCAAGGCCGCTGCAACCAAGACCGCCGCTGCGAAGAAGACGGTCGCCAAGAAGGCCCCGGCCAAGACGGTTGCCAAGAAGGCGCCGGCGAAGACCGTTGCCAAGAAGGCCCCGGCGAAGAAGGCCCCGGCCAAGAAGGTCGTCGCGAAGAAGGCGCCGGCCAAGAAGGCCCCCGCCAAGAAGGTCGCCGCGAAGCGTACTGCTCGCTGAGCTTCACGCACTGCGGTACACCGCACTACAGCGAAGGCCGGTCACCCCACTCCAGGGGATGACCGGCCTTCGCCGTTGTCCGTGGCAACTACAGCCGGGTCGCGAACTTTACCTTGGTGATCGCGAGCGTGGCACCGGAGCCGCTGGTCTCGATCGTCACTCGTTGGCCGACCCGCAGATGCCGCACCGGGGTGTCCGCGACGGCGTGCACGGTGAACGGGAGCTCGATCCCGGTGTCGGTCAGTACCGCGCCGGAGAACGTCTCGCCGTCGTACCTGCTCACAGTGGCCTGCATGTCAGCAGGCTAGACCCTCGGTCCCGGTCGCGGCACCGAGAACCAGCGACATCACGTCCGCCGTTGCCGGACCGACCCCGAGCTGTACGGCGTGGGCGAGATCCGCCGCGGTGTCGACATCACGACGTACCGACTCGATCCCGGTCAGCTCGATGGGGACCGCCCCGGACGCCTGGTGGGCCAGGGCGGAGCCGACGCCGAAGCGCGGATCCAGCGGTACGCCGGGAGCGGCCGCGAGCAACGTCGTACCGGTGCCGGGCTGGTCGACGACGAAGGAACGCGCGGTGGTACAGGCCGCGAGTACGGCGGTGAGCTCGGCCGGACGGAGCGCGGGAAGGTCCGCGGACAGGGCCGCGATGCCGTTGCCTGCGAACTCCGCAGCCGCCACGGTGGCTCCGTGGAGCAGCGCCTCGTTGAGCCCGGCGGCGGGCAGGTCCGGCACCACGCGGGCACCCTCCGCGGTCACGTCGGCGCCGACCAGCGGGTCGTCGGTGACCACCAGGACGGTGTGCACCAGGGGAGACCTGAGCGCGGCAGCAGTAGTGTCGACAGCGAAGGCACGGGCCAGCTCGGGACGGTGCTGAGGGTAGGCCGCAGCGAGCCGGCTCTTCGCGATCGCCGTACGCTTCACCGGGATCACCAGGGTCCAGGGAGCGACCTGTAGGTCTGCCATCAGGCAGGATTCTCCCATGACCGACGGCGCGTTCGACCACCAGGAGGCAGCAGTGGACAGCAAGGGTGCCGATCCACGGCCGCCGCGCGGATTCTGGTTCGGCATCATCGTGGCGATCGTCAAACCGTTCATGATCGTGTTCACCAAGTGCCGGTTCAGCGGCCGGGAGAACATGCCGCGGCAGGGTGGTGTGGTGTACGTGCCGAACCACATCTCGCATTTCGACCCGGTGGTGCTCGGCTATTTCATCTGGGAGTGCCGGCGGATCCCGCGGTTCCTCGGCAAGGCGTCGGTGTTCAAGGTCCCGGTGCTCGGCAGCATTATCAGCGGGGCCGGGCAGATTCCGGTGTACCGCGATTCCGCGCAGGCCGCGGATGCTTTCCGGGACGCGGTGGCCGCGGTCGAACGCGGTGAGTGCGTGGGCGTTTACCCAGAGGGCACGATCACCCGGGATCCGGCGATGTGGCCGATGACCGGCAAGACCGGCGCGGCCCGGATCGCGTTGATGACCGGTTGCCCGGTGATCCCGGTCGCGAACTGGGGTGCCCAGGAGATCCTGAAGTCCTACACGGGCAAGATCCGGGTCCGGCTGCTGCCGCGGAAGACGCTGCAGGTGCGGGCCGGGGCGCCGGTCGACCTGAGCGCCTTCGAGGGCAAGCCGCTGACCAACCAGCTGTTGCACGAGGCAACCGAGGTGATCATGGCCCGGGTCGCCGGGACGCTCGGCGAGCTGCGCGGCGAGGAACCGCCCAAGGAGCTCTACGACCTGCGCAAGGCCCGACGTGAGGACAAAGAACAATGACGAAGGTTGCGGTGTTCGGAGCCGGATCCTGGGGTACGGCGTTCGCTGTGGTGCTGGCAAATGCGGGTAATCAGGTCTCCGTGTGGGGCCGGCGGGAAGCCCTGTGTGACGCCATCAACTCCCGGCACGAGAACGCCGACTACCTTCCGGGACTGCGACTGCCCGATGCGATCTCCGCGACCCACGACCCCGCGGCGGCCGCGGACGGGGCGGAGGCCGTCGTACTCGCGGTGCCGTCGCAGTCGTTGCGGGCCAACCTCGCGGACTGGGCCGGCGTACTGCCGAACGCCGTACCGCTGGTCAGCCTGATGAAGGGTGTCGAGCTCGGTACGACGAAGCGGATGAGCGAGGTGATCGCCGAGCTCACCGGCGCCGGGCCGGAACGGATCGCGGTCGTCTCCGGACCGAACCTGGCCCGCGAGATCGCCGAGGGGCAGCCGGCCGCGTCGGTCGTGGCGTGCACGGACGAGGGGACCGCGGCCCGGTTGCAGAAGCTGTGCCACTCGCCCACGTTCCGCCCGTACACGAACAACGACGTGATCGGCTGCGAGCTCGGCGGCGCCTGCAAGAACGTGATCGCGCTGGCGGTCGGGATGGCGATCGGGCTTGGCTTCGGCGACAACGCCCGCGCCTCGGTGATCACCCGCGGGCTGGCGGAGATCGCCCGGCTCGGTACGGCGCTGGGCGCCGAGGAGCACACGTTCTCCGGCCTGGCCGGGCTCGGCGATCTGGTCGCGACCTGTTCGTCGCCGCTGTCCCGGAACCGGACGTTCGGCGAGAAGCTCGGCCAGGGCATGTCGGTCGCCGAGATCCTCGGCGGCACCCGGCAGGTCGCGGAGGGCGTGAAGTCCTGCGCCTCGATCAGCGAACTCGCCCACCACCACGACGTCGAGATGCCGATCGCCGAACACGTGACAAAGGTCGTCGCCGGCGAACTGACCCCGAAGGACATGCTCTTCAGCCTGGTCTCCCGCTCGGCGAAGTCGGAGCGCTGGGGATGATCCCGGAGGCGTTCGTTCAGTGCACCGTCGAGCGCGAAGGCGCTGCGGGGGAGGAGTGGCTGGCGGAGCTGCCTGGGATCGTCGACCAACTGCTCGGGAAGTGGGACCTCGAGCAGGAGGGCGACGTACTGCACGGGCAGGTCGGTGTGGTGGTGCCGGTGGTGGGGGACGCCGTACTGAAGGTGTCGTTCCCGCATCCGGGGAACGTGCACGAGCCGGATGCGTTCGAGGCGTGGGAGGGTCGGGGTGCGGTGAAGCTGTACGAGCGCGACGACGCGCAGTACGCGATGCTCCTCGAGCGGGCGCACCCCAGCACGCTGGGCGAGCACACCGAAGACGTCGCCACGATCGCCGGGGATCTGCTCCGCCAGTTGACGATCCCGGCGCCGGACGGCCTGCCGCGGATGTCGGACAAAGCCGAGTCGTGGGCTGTCGAGTTGCGCAAGGATGCGGCCGAGCTGGACCATCCGCTGCCGGACACTGTCGTGGAGGAGGCGATGGCGGTCGTCGACGAGCTGTGTCGCGTGCAGCCGGAGACGCTGGTGCACGGTGACTTTCATGCGCGCAACATCCTGCGTGCGGACCGAGAGCCGTGGCTGGTGGTCGATCCGAAGGGGTACGTCGGCGACCCGGCGTTCGACGCGGCGATCTTCCTGCGGACCCGGGCGTATTACCTGCTCATCGGCGACGGCCTGGACGGCGCCGACCTGCTCCGCCACCTGCAGGCCGAGCTCGGCGAGTTCGCCGAGGCGTCCGGTGTCGACGCCGAACGCATCCGCCGCTGGACCCAGCTGATCGCCGTCCAGTCCTCGTTCTGGGGCCGCCGCAACGGCTTCGCCCGCGCCCGCGGCGGTTCCGAGCTCGATCGGCTGGTCGAGCTGATCGACGAGGTCGCCATCGCCTGGACCAGCTAACCCACCCACCACCGCGTCCCCAAGCCGCTCCCCCGCCTGCCCCGCCTGCCTCGCCTCGTCCCGGCCGCCTCGTCCGTCGCGCCGATCGGCGCCGGCGTCCTCGCGCATCTCGGGGTTGACCGCTGAGATGGTGGCTTGTCGCCTGAAATCTCGGGTGCCAACCCGCAAGCCGAGACGTTGACCCCTCCCGCTGGAGTCGAGAGCAGGCGGCGAGCCGGGAGCCGTGGCGGCGGATCCCCAGGCCATCACAATTGGGGGCGATTGGGGGCAGTGAGCGTGGCGGGGGCAGCCGGGCGGGGATTGTGATGGCCTGGCGATCCGCAGCCGGCGCGATGGGCGGCGCGATGGGCGTTGGTGCTGCCGGTCGGTCCGCTGGCCGCGGTGATTCCGGCGTCGGCGAGATGAAGGTGCCGCATGATGACCTGGTGGCCCGACCGGGGCCCAAGGCCCCTGGCGCTCGTGTCACTTCTGGCGGACAGGTGTTACCGGAGGGAGGTCGAAGTCGTCGTTGCGCATCCGGAGCAGGGCGACGCTGGCTCCGGCGAACCCGACGGCGGCGACCAGGAGACCGATGCCGGCGGCGAGGTGCCCGGGCATGAACGGATGGGTGAAGCCGCCGAGGGCGAGCGCGATCCCCATCCAGGCGGGGGCGACGCGGCTGCGCCACAGCGCGATGCCGAGCAGCAGCAGGCCGAACGCCGAAGCGATCATCCGGGCCCGCTCGGCCGGCCTCGGCGACGACCACTGACACGGGACCGGGTGTGCCCGCACGGCGAGGGCGGCCCGGGGGTCGGCCGATTCATTGCCTTGGCCGACGAACTCGCCGTCCGATGGATCTGGCCCACCGCTGACCCACCTCTGACCTAGCGTTGCGGAATGGACCAGATCGAAGACTTCGTCAACCGAGTTCCGGCCTGGCTGGACCAGACCGGCGCGATGGCCGAGCCGGATCTCGGGCTCCTGCGTGACCTGCTCGAATGCCGCGCCTCGGTACTGGGGATCGGCGATCCGTGGAGCTGGCCGAAGGAGTCGTTGGCCGACACGGTCCTCGAGGTCGCGCCGTACGTGCTGCCGGTCGACGCGGCCTGGCGGGCCGCCGCGGCCGCGACGCTTCCGGTGCTGCGGGACCTGGTCGTCTTCGAGGGCGACGAATCGTCCGCGGAGTCGTTGCGGCGTGATGTCACGCCGGTGCTGGCCGTCCTGACCGGCGGTCTTGGGGAGAAGCTCGTCGATCCCTTCGCCTGGTCGGTGATCCTCCGCATGCAGCACCGTAGAGCGGGCGCGACCGATCGGAAGGCGTGGCTGGCCGAGTTCGACGCGCTGAACTGGGAGGAACGGGATCGTCTGGTCGGTCCGCTGCGGCGCGAGGCGGTGGCGCTCGGCGGTGATCCGTTCGGCGGGGTCACGATCCCCGCTCCGCGTACCGTGCTGCCCTCTGAGGTCGCGGCAACGGCCGGTCAGGCGCCGTTGGCGCTGGCGGTGGTCGAGCTGGCGCGCTGGCTCGTCGCGCAGCCGCCCATCTCGGCCGGCGGTTACCTGGACGACGACACGGTTGCGCATGCGCTGGCCGGGACCACGCTCACCGATGCGGCCGCGGTCCAGGAGGCCTGGCGGATCGCGGCGCTGTCCGACCTGGTGGGCTCGACCGGTGCCCGGGTCGTGCCGGGCCCGCAGTTCGCCGCGTGGCCGGACCTCGGGCGTCGGCTGGAGGCTTGGTGCGCGATGGTGCGCGCCGTGGTCATCGACGTACCGCTGCCCGATCGTGACGAGGTGATGGCGGCGATCTACTCGGCGTACCATCCTGGATTGCCGGCGGACTTCGATGCGGCGATCCGCAGTGACCTCGCGCGGGTCGCGATCGACCGGTTGCGGCGGCTGGGGTTGTTCGACCAGAGCGGTGACAAGCTGAGTCGGCTCGGCGTTCAAGGCCTGCTGCTGAACTGGCTGGGCTGGGACACCCCCGGCCGCTGGAACTTGGTGGCGGGTCCCTGGCGACCGGATCTGACGACGGCCGATATCCGGGCCTGGATCGCCGCGGGCCTGAACGGCGTCGTCGTCGACGAACCTGGACAGGTGTGGCTACGGACCGCCGATCCGCTCGGGTTCGCCGGCCAGCTGGTGGACCTGATGCTCGACTCCGCCGACGGCGTCGAGCGGGGCACGGCGTTCGCCTTCCTCAGCCAGCTGGGATCCGCCGTCACACCGGTGGTCGATCGCTTGAGCGGCACTCGGCTGCACGCCTATCGCGCGATGTGGGTCGGTGGCGGCGCCCCGGCAGAACCGGACCAGTCTCAACTCCAGCTGTTCCTGCGGGATCAGCTGGCGATGCAAGACGCGCTCGCGGCGAAGATCGCGGACCTTCAGCCCGGTGCGCCGGTCGACCTGGGCAGGTTCGACTTCGGCGGCGCGTTGCCGGACTTCGTCCGGGAGCGGATCGGCAACCCGGGTCCGTTGTCGGAGGCCGACCTGGCGAAGCTGCGCCAGACGATGGCCGAGCAACGCGCCGAGATCGCCGAACTGGTGGCCGGCTTCGACGATCCCGTGTAGCTCGGTCCCGCGGCGCTGCGGACGGATTGTGGCCGAGGACAACGACTGGTTCCGCCTGATGGACGTGACCCACCGCTGACCTGGCGTTGCGGCGTGGACCGGGTCGAAGACTTCGTACGCTGTCGTGGCCAGCGGCAACATCCTGACCGGAGGCATGATGACCGAGCTCGAAGCGTCGGAGACGCTGCGGCACTGGGCGCGAACTCGAGGAATGGACGCCGAGTCGATCGGCGGCGACGGCTGGACTGCTGTCGCGCACAGGACCTCGTGGGTCATTGCCCCCCGAGGGCGGTCGGACGCGGTCTACCTCGTCACGTCGACGGGAGTTCAGTCGGTCAACCGAAGCACGCAGTCGCTGGCCGAGGTACTGGCCGACCTGGATTGACCTCGGTGCACGAGTTGCGCAGTACGGCTGACACGGAGCTGGGACGGCGATTGACAGGGTTCAAAGCGGTCACATAGCGTCGTTCGACGTGTCCAGTGCGCGGAAGCTTCGGGTTGGGATCGTCGGCGGCGGCTTCATGGGTCAGGTGCACGGCAGGTCCGCGTTGGTCTCGGGAGCAACCGTGATCGGCGCGGTCGGCTCGTCGCCTTCAAGGGCTGCAGCGGCAGCGGAGGCGACCGGTGCCGAGCGCGGGTTCGCGTCCCTCGACGACCTGCTGGCTGCGGACGTCGACGTCGTCCATGTCTGTACGCCGAACAACACGCACCGCGAGGTGACGCTCAAGGCGCTCGAGGCCGGCAAGCACGTGGTCTGCGAGAAGCCGCTGGCGACCTCGGTGCAGGACGCGACCGGACTCCAGGCGGCTGCGTTGGATGCGGGCCTGGTCGGTGCCGTGCCGTTCGTGTACCGCTACCACCCGATGGTCCGTGAGCTGCGGACCCGGATCGCCGCGGGCGAGGCCGGTGTGATCACCAGCCTGCACGGCTCGTACCTGCAGGACTGGCTGGCCGGCGCCGACGACCAGAACTGGCGCGTCGACGACACCACCGGCGGCCCGTCGCGGACATTCGCGGACATCGGGTCGCACTGGTGCGACCTGACCGAGTTCGTCACCGGCGACCGGATCGCCGCGATCAGCGCGCAGCTGCGGACTGTCCGCTCCGAGCGTGGCGGCGTACCGGTGAAGACCGAGGACCTCGCAACCGCCCAGTTCCGGACCGAGGCCGGGGTGGTCGGGACGATCGTGGTCAGCCAGGTCGCCGCCGGCCGGAAGAACCGCTTGTACCTGGAGGTGTCCGGCACCGAGTCGAGCTTCGGGTTCGACCAGGAGGACCCGGACCGCGTGTGGGTCGGCCGTCGCGACGCTTCGCAACTGCTGACCCGCGACCCCGAGACGCTCAGCCCGCCCGCGGCCCGGGTGAACCGGCTGCCGGCTGGGCACGCGCAGGGGTACCAGGACGCGTTCGACTCGTTCGTCGCCGACAGCTACGCCGCCGTACTGGGTGATCACCCGGACGGCCTCCCCGATTTCGCCGCCGGAGCGCGGTCCGCTCGCGTGGTCGACGCCGTACTGCGGTCTGCTGCCGGCGACTCCGCCTGGATCACCGTCGACAACGCTTAATCGCCCTAACCGCTCTAATCGCTTGGGAGCCACTCAGATGCCTCGTCCGATCACACTGTTCACCGGTCAGTGGGCCGACCTGCCGTTCGAGGAGGTCTGCCAGTTCGCGTCCGAGGCCGGGTACGACGGCGTCGAGATCGCCTGCTCCGGTGACCACTTCGACGTCCAGCAGGCCGTCGACGACGACTCGTACGTGCAGGGCCGCAAGGACATCCTGGAGAAGTACAACCTGCAGGTCTTCGCGATCTCCAACCACCTGGTGGGGCAGGCGGTCTGCGACGACCCGATCGACTTCCGGCACCAGGCGATCGTGCCGTCCCGGATCTGGGGCGACGGCGACGCCGAGGGCGTCCGGCAGCGCGCCGCGGAGGACCTGAAGAACACCGCCCGGGCAGCGAAGAAGCTCGGCGTGAAGACCGTCATCGGCTTCACCGGTTCGTCGATCTGGCAGTACGTCGCGATGTTCCCGCCGGTGCCGGCCGAGCGGATCGAGGCCGGGTACAAGGACTTCGCCGACCGGTGGAACCCGATCCTCGACGTGTTCGACGAAGAGGGCGTGCGGTTCGCGCACGAAGTACACCCGTCCGAGATCGCGTACGACTACTGGACCACGACGCTGACCCTCGAGGCGATCGGTCACCGGGAGGCGTTCGGCCTGAACTGGGACCCGTCGCACATGGTCTGGCAGGACATCGACCCGGTAGCGTTCCTCTGGGACTTCAAGGACCGGATCTACCACGTCGACTGCAAGGACACCCGGATGCGGGTCGGTGGCGGCCGCAACGGCCGGCTCGGGTCGCACCTGCCGTGGGGCGACCCGCGGCGCGGCTGGGACTTCTACTCCACCGGTCACGGCGACGTGCAGTGGGAGGACTGCTTCCGGGTGCTGAACTCGATCGGCTACGACGGCCCGATCTCGGTCGAGTGGGAGGACGCCGGCATGGAGCGCAAGGTCGGCGCCGCGGAGGCGGTCAACGTCATCCGCGCACTCGCCTTCGACAAGCCCACCGCCGCCTTCGACGCCGCCTTCGCCACGGACAAGTAACCCCGCCTACCGGCGCCCCGCCTACCGGCGCCCCGCCAACCGGCGCCGCCCACCGGGGCGACGGTCGCCGGGGCGACGGTCGCCGGGGCGACGGTCGCTCGGCCCCGCCCACCCGGCGACGGTCGCCCGGCAGGGGTTGCCCCCTCAAGTGGAGGGTTACCGCCTCGAATTTCCAGTGGGCAACCCTCCAGACGAGGGGGCAACCCCTGCCGTGGTTGACCCGTAGGCCCGCGGATCGGGTGGGGCGCGGTCAGGTGGGGCGGGTGTCGCGGCCGACGGCGAAGCCTAGTGAGACTTGTACGGCGGCCAGCGTGGCGAACACCGTGAGCGTCGTCCTCCAGCCGCCGGTGACCTGGGTCAGGTAGCCCGCGACGACCGGGCCGGCCGCGGCGAGCGAGTAACCGACCGCCTGCGCCATCCCGGACAGCTGCGTGGTCTCGTGGTGGCCGCGCCCGCGGAGGCTGATCAGCGACAGCGCGGCGACCAGCCCGGCGCCCTGGCCGAGGCCGCCGACGACCGCCCACACGATCGCGAGGTGCGGCGCCACCAGCAGCCCGATCAGCGCGAGCAGGATCGGCGTACTCGCCGTCATCAGGCCCGCCCGCTGGTTGGTCGGGTGCTTCAGCAGGAACGGGATGCTGAGCCCGCCGATCAGCCCGAACACCTGGAACACGAACAGGTGGACGCCGGTGGCGCGCTCGGAGACGCCGCCCGTCGAGCTCTCGATCGTCGGTAGCCAGTTCACGAACAGGTAGAAGCTCGTCGACTGCAGCCCCATGAACCCGGTCACCAGCCACGCCATCGGCTGCCGCCAGACACTCACCGGAGGCGTCTCGTCGTCGGTCGTTGCCGCCGGCATCGGCTCCGGGGAGAGCGTCCGCGGTAGCCAGACGATCGCGACCAGCAGGGCGAGACCGCCCCAGACCGCGAGTGACAGCCGCCAGTCGACGGCGTCGGCGAGCGGTACGGCGAGGATCGACGCGATCGCGGCGCCACCGGTGATGAACGCCGTGTAGATCCCGGTCGCCCGGGACACGTGCGCGGAGTAGTCGCGCTTGATGATCACCGGCACCAGCACGTTCCCGACGGCGATCGCGGCGCCGACCACGGCGGTCCCGATCCAGAGGCCGGCCGGGCCGGCGTACGGGCGGATCGCGCTGCCGGCGGCCAGCACCAGGAGCGAGACGAACACGGCCCGCTCCATCCCGAACCGCCGGGACGCCAGGTGCACCAGGGGAGAGGCGACCGCGAACGCGAGCAGCGGCAGCGTGCCGAGCAGACCCTGTGTGGCCTCACCGAGGTGCAGCGCGTCGCCGATCCGCGGCAGCACCGGACCGACGGCGGTCAGCGCCGGCCGCAGGCTCAGCGCGACCACGAAGGCGGTCGCTGTGATCAGCGACGACCGCTCTCGAGTCATGGGTTCGGCCAGCACTGCCACAACACGCACCTCTCCAACTTCCGATAGAGCTTCCATGTAGATGTCCTACATTTATATACTGTACGGCATGGAGTCCTTGGTGCGGCAGGTGCCGCTCGTGCTGCAGGTGTCGGGGCAGTTCCGGGCGCGGATCGAGTCCGGCGCCTGGCCGCGCGGTTCGCGGATCCCGGGGGAGCACCAGCTCGCGACCGAGCTCGGCGTCAGTCGCGGCACGGTCCGTGAGGCGCTCCGGTCGTTGAGCCTGACCGGCCTGCTGGAACCGCGCGTCGGCGACGGGACGTATGTGCGCGCGACCAACGAGATCAGCGGCGTACTGGTCCGCGACGAGCTGTCCGCGTCACTCACCGACGTGCTCGACGCCCGCGCCGGCATCGAGGCTGCCGCCGCCCGGCTGGCCGCCCGCAAGGCGCAACCGGAGAGCCTGACGGCCCTGGCGGAGGTGCTGGAGGCTCGCGCCGCGACGCTCGAGTCCGGTGACCTGGATGCGTTCGTGGCCGTCGACACCGACTTCCACCGCGGCGTCGTGGTCGCGAGCGGGAACCCGCTGCTGCTCCGGTTGTACGACGCGTTGGCGGAGGTGATGACCGAGTCGATCCACCAGACCGCGACGATCCCGGAGGATCACCGCCTCGGCGACGCGCACGTCGACGTACTGGAAGCGATCCGGGCCGGGGATCCGGAGGCGGCGAGTCAGGCGTCGTACGCGTTGATCGAGACCGTCAAGCTCACGGGGTCCGGCCAGTAGTAGCGGAGGCACACCGGGGTTCCGTTCAGGCGGCGGGGTTCGCCGCCTGGCGGTGGGACGTTCCGGCGATCGCCGCGGATGCCGCCGCGGGCCTCGTAGAACGCCTGCGCGGCTGTGTTCTGTTCGAGCACCCAGAGGTACAGGCCGGTGGGTACGCCGGTCGCGGCACGGGCGAGCAGCTCGGTGCCGATTCCCTGGCCCTTGAGTGGTGCGCGGACATGCAGATTGTCGACAAGTGCGCCGTATGCCGGGTCCGCGTCGAACACCACGTGCGCGAGCCCGATCAGTTGCCCGTCGTACTCCGCCACCGTGGTCCGCGTGCCGTCGCGGTCCGCCAGCCGCTTCGCCCACATCGCCCCGAGGTATTCCGGCGACTCGTCGTCGAGGAACGCGTCCGCGTACGCGCCCCGGTAGTGCCGCCGCCAGCTGTCACCGTGCAGCTCCGCGACCGCGGCCGCATCCTCTGATCCCGCTACCCGAAAGTCCACCCCACGATTCGTATCACCGCTACCGCCTGGCCCGGCCGAATATCCATCACGTGACCACCCGCAGCGGACACCCGGTACCGATCCGCTCGGTGAGGTCGCCCCGCAACCGCGCCAGCTCCGCCATCCGCGCGTCGATCACCTCGACCTTCTCCGCGAACAGTGCCGACAGTGCACCGGCCTGGTCCGGCGCGTCCTGCAACTGGTCGAAGTGCTCGCCGATTTCCGCCAACGTGAACCCGAGCGCCTGCGCCGTCCGCACGTAGTGCAGCCAGGTCACCGCCTCCGGCGCGAAGTCGCGGTACCCGTTGGGCAGCCGCTCGCCGACGAGGAGCCCGATCTTCTCGTAGAACCGCAGCGTGTCCCTCGACAGCTTCGTCCGGTCAGCCAGCTCACCGATCCGCATCCGCTGCTCCGTTCGACTTGACCTTGGACCGCACTCCACTGTTTAGCGTCAAGCGCGTGTCTCCCCACAAGCGCAGTTATCTCACCATTGTCCGCATCAGTGCGTGGTACGACCTGCTGGTCACGGCAGGCTTCGCGACGCCGTGGACGTTCGTACTGGTCCATCGCGTGCTGTCGTCCGTCGGCACCTTCCCGCCGGCCGACACCATGCAGATGCTGTTCGCCAACCTCATGGGGTCGGTGGTCGTCGTCTGGTCGTTGCTCCGGCTGCTCCGCACACTGCCGCTGCACGGGCTGTACGACGGGTTCGCGCGCGGCCTGTTCGCGTGCTGGCAGGCCTATGCCCTGGCCCACGGAGCGAGCCGGGTGCTGCTGGCGTTCCTCGTCGTCGAGGTCAGTTTTGGCGTCCTTCAGTTGCTGCCGTGGCTGCGGGACGCGTTGCGAGGACGCGGGCGAACACGGCCAGCCCGGCCGCCAGTGCGGTGACGACGATGAACGACATGGTCAGGCTGCTGGCCTGGGCGATGCCGCCGATGATCGACGGGGCGACCAGGCCGGACGCGTAGGTGATGGTGGCGACGCCGGCGATCGCCTGGCTGGCGTTGCCGCCGGTGCGGCCGGCGGCGGCGAAGGCGAGCGGTACGACGACCGCGATGCCGACGCCGATCAGCCCGAAGCCGATCATCGCGACGATCGCGTCCGGCGCGACGACCACGAGCAACCCGCCGAGGGTCGCGATCACACCGCTGGCCCGCACCGTACGAACCGCACCGAACCGGTCCACGACAGCGTCGCCGGTGATCCGCGCGATCGCCATCGTCAACGCGAACCCGGTCGTCGCGCCGGCCGCGACCCCGGCCGAGCTGTCCAGGATGTCGCGCAGGTACACCGCCGACCAGTCCAGGCTCGCGCCCTCCGCGAACACCGCACAGAATCCGACCGCTCCGATCAGCAACGCCGACTTCGGCGGCAACGCGAACCGCGCCGGCGGCTCCTCGTCCTCCTCCGGATGCAGGTTCAGCACGAACTGGCAGACCACCGCACCGACGATCGTCAGGACGACGGCCGCGACCGTGTGGTGGATCTGCGCGCTGACGTTCGCATGGGCCGCGATCGTGCCGACCGCGGAGCCGATCAGCGCGCCCACGCTCCACAGCCCGTGCAGCCCGGACATGATCGACTTCTTCAGCCGCCGTTCGATCTCGACGCCGAGCGCGTTCATCGCCACGTCGGCCATCCCCGCCGTACCGCCGTAGATCAGCAGAGCGGCGCACAACGTCAGCAGGCCGGGCGCGAACGACGGCAGGATCAGCGCCAGCGTCCACAACGCGAGCAGCCCGCGGAGTGCGGTCCGGGTGCCGAACCGATGGCTGACCCGGGCGGCGAGCGGCATCATCAGCGCCGCGCCGAGGGCCGGGAACGCGAGCGCCAGCCCGAGCTGCCCGGCGGACAGTCCGGCGTGCTCCTGGATCCACGGCACCCGGGTCGCGAACGATCCGGTCACCGACCCGTGGACGCAGAAGACCGCGGCGACGGCGTACCGGGAGCGCTTGACGAGCGTGGTGTCATCTGTCACAAGTGAACACGCTATCTGTTTGAACGATCAGGCGGATGGTAGTTTTTTGCGCATGAGAAGTGCGGAACGGCACCAAGTGATCGTAGAACGCCTACGAGCCGTCGACCGAGTGTCGGTCCAGGAACTGGTCGAGGCCACCGAGGCGTCGGACATGACGGTCCGCCGCGATCTCGACTTCCTGGCGGTGCAGGGCGTGCTGAAACGCGTCCACGGGGGCGCGGTGTCCGCGATGCCGTCCGGTCTGGAGCCGCCGCACTCGCTTCGTTCGCAGGCCGCCGTCGCCGCCAAGCAGGCGATCGCCCGCGCCGCCGTCGCGCACCTCCGCGACGGCGAGACGATCGTCCTGGACGGCGGCACGACGGCACTCGAGACCGCCAGGCTGCTGCACGACCGCGCGCTGACTGTCATGCCGCTCTCGCTGCACGTCGCGCACGAGTTGGCGGACGCGCCACGGATCCGGCTGCTGATACCGGGCGGCGAGGCGCGCAAGGGCGAGCTCTCGCTGGTCGGCCCGCTGACCGTGGCGTCGTTGCGGGCGCTGCGCTTCGACGCCGCCGTACTGAGCCCGTGCGCTTTCAGCCTGGATGCCGGACTGACCGCGTTCGACCTGGGTGACGCCGAGGTCAAGCAGGAGGCGATGAACGTCGCCACCCGCACGATCGTGCTCGCCGACGGCGCCAAGTGGGACCGCGCCGCACTCGCCTACGTCTGCCCGGCGGACCGCCCCGACCTGATCATCACCGACGACTCCGCACCCGAGGACCAACGAACCGTGCTCACCCAACGCGGCGCCCTGGTAGAGGTCGCCTCTTGAACGCCGTCGACCTACAACTCCAGACCGCCCCACCCCGCGCCGCTCGCGTTGCCACCTGGCTGTACTTCGGGCTGAACGGGTTCGCCGTCGGCATGTGGGTGGTGCACATCCCGAGCATCGAGCAGAGGACCGGGATCACCCACAGCACGCTCGGGCTGCTCCTGCTGGTGCTCGGCGCCGCAGCCTTCACCGGCATGCAGGTCGCCGGGCCACTTGTCGACAAGATCGGCCAGCGCCGGCTGGTCCCGGCGGCCGGGATCCTGCTCGGTATCGCGCTCGCCGGCCCCGGGCTGGCCACGAACTGGTGGACTCTCGGCCTCGCGCTGATCTTCGTCGGCTTCGGCAACGGCTCGATCGACGTCGGGATGAACGCGCAGGCCGTGGTGGTCGAGCGCGGCTACCCGCGGCCGATCATGGCCGCGTTCCACGCGATGTGGTCGATCGGCGGTGCGATCGCCGCGGTCGTCGGCGCGGCCACGTTGCGGGCCGGCGTACCGACCGAGGTCACGCTCGCACTGGCCGGCGTGGTCTGCATCGTGCTGTCGCTGATCGCCAGCCGATTCTTGCTGGAGGCAACCGAACCCGCCGGGGAAGTGGACGAGGCGCCGCGGACGAAGCCGTCGGCCAAGCTCGTCTGGGCGCTCGGCGGGCTCGCCTTCGGCCTGATGCTGTCCGAGGGGGTCGCCAACGACTGGGCGGCGCTGCACTTCCGCGACGTCCTCGGTACGTCGGTCAGCACGGCCGCCTACGCGTACGCCGCGTTCGCGGTGGCGATGACCGTCGGACGCTTCCTCACCGACCGGGTCGCCGTCGTCGTCGGCCCGGCCGCGATCGTGCGCTGGGGTGCCGCGATGGCAGCGGTCGGCCTGACGCTGGTGATCGTGGTCCCGTGGGTGCCCGTCGCGCTCGTCGGCTGGGCGGTCTTCGGCCTCGGCCTGGCCGGCGGCGTACCACAGCTGTTCACCGCCGCCGGCAACCTCGACCCGCGGTCCTCGGGCGCGCTGATGGCCCGTGTGGTCGGCCTCGGGTACGTCGGCCTGCTGGCCGGCCCGGCGCTGATCGGCGGCCTCGCGCACTGGATGCCGCTGAACGTCGCGTTCGTCCTGCCGGTCGTGCTCTGCGTACTGACGTTCTTCGGCGGACCGGTGCTCAACTCGAAGAGGAACTGAGCGCCTGCTCGAGGTCGGCCCACAGATCCGCGGGGTGCTCGATCCCGACGGACAGGCGGATCAGGTCCTCGGGGATGGTCGGGACCTCGATCGGCCAGCGGCGGCGGCGTTCGAGCAGCGACTCGACGCCGCCGAGGCTGGTGGCGTGGACCCACAGCCGGGTGCTCTCGCAGACCTTCTGGGCTCCGGGGGCGTCGCCGCCGAGTTCGATCGCGAGGATCGCGCCGAAGCCGGACATCTGCGCCGCGGCCCGGGCGTGACCGGGATCGCCGGGCAGCCCGGGGTACCGGACCCGGCTGACCCGGGGGTGCTGCAGCAGGCGCTCGGCGAGGTACGCCGCGGTCGACTGCGCGCGGTCGAGCCGGAGCGCGAGCGTCCGCAGACCGCGGAGCGCGAGCCAGGCGTCCATCGAGCCGGGGATCGCCCCGAGGCTGCGGCGGCGCAGCTCGATCGCGGACCAGAGGCCGTCGTCGGCGGTGACCACGGCGCCGAGGATCACGTCCGAGTGGCCGGCGATGAACTTGGTGGCCGAGTGCATCACCACGTCGGCGCCGAGCCGCAACGGCTGCTGCAGCAGGGGAGTGGCGAAGGTGTTGTCGACGACCACGGTCGCGCCGGCGGCATGGGCGGCCGCGGCGAGGGCCGGGATGTCGGCGACCTCCATCGCGGGGTTGGTCGGTGACTCGATCCACAGCAGGTCGGCGCCGTCGACGTCGACCGCCTCGGTGTCCGCGATGTCGGCGCGCTGGACGGTGAGCCGGCCGGTTTCGGCGTACTGGTCGAGGAGTGCGAGGACCCCGGAGTACGCGTGCTGCGGCGCCACCACGCGACCGCCGACGGGGACCAGGTCGATCACCGCCGCGGCCGCCGCCATCCCGGAGGCGAAGCTCAGCGCCCGGCCGCCTTCGAGCTGACCGAGGGTGTCCTCGAGCGCGGTCCAGGCGTCGTTGCCGAACCGTCCGTACCCGCGATCGCCGCCGGCCACGTACGTCGAGCTGAACACCGGCGACGGTCCGACGGGGGCGTTCGGCACACGCTCCGGGCGGCCGGCGTGGACGACGACGGTGGACGGGTCGAGGTCAGGAGTCATACGCACATCCTCCAGCTACGTCCGAAGATCCGAGGTCCAGGGCCCACAGTTCTTCGGACGCAAGGGGGTCAGCGGGAGCTGGGGAGGGGGAGGTCGCCGGTTTCCAGGAGCGCCATCGCCTGCCGGGCGAGTTGGCGGGCGTCGACGGCGCCTGGGCTGTCGACCCAGACCCGGACCACGTTCTCGATGATGTTCATCGTGATCCCGGCGGACAGCGCCGCGACGAACTCCGCGCGCAGCGGGTCGCCCGGCAATCGCTGTACCAGCGCGGCCGCGAGGTCGTTGCGGAACCGCCAGATCAGCTCGTTGAGGTGTGCGCTCACCGACCCGTTCCGCTCGGCCAGGTCGAACACCGCACGGACCCGGTCGGGGTTGCTCTCCAGCTGTTCGAGGACGCGCTCGACCACGGTCCGCAAACCGTCGCGGAGGTCCAGCGCGGGCTGGTGGTGGAACCAGCTGACGGCGTCGGCCAGGCAGTCGTCGACGAACTCGAGGACCAGCGTCTCCTTGGTCGGGAAGTACCGGTACAGCGTGCTCGGCCCGACCTCGGCGGCGGCCGCGATCTGCTCGACCGTGGTCCGGCCGAATCCGTGGTCGCAGAACAGCTCGAACGCCTTGTCCGCGATCAGCCGGCGGGTCCGCTCCCGCTTCACCTCGCGCAGTCCCATGGCGGGCAGGTTACCGCGTGCGACTCGCCGAAGGGTGTTCCGAATCGGAAGCGTCCGCCATATGGTAGTCACTACCAAATTCTCCGTGAGGGGTTGCCGATGACCGAGAGCTTTCCCGTCCGCAGGCCGTCCGGCTGCCCGTTCGACCCGGCACCCGAGTACGCCGGTTACCGCCGTACCGAGGCGCCCGCGAAGGTGTCCACGCCGGCCGGCGTCGACGCGTACGTGATCAGCCGGTACGACGACGTCCGCACGCTGCTCCGGGACACCCGGCTCAGCTCGCGACTGGCGCCGTCCGAGCACGTCGTACCGGACGCGGACCTGGACCGCGAGGTGGAGTCGGGCTCGATCCTGCAGGCCGACGGGGCGGCGCACAAACGGCTGCGCCGGATGCTCGCGACCGAGTTCGCGGTGAAGCGGATGGAGGCGCTGCGCCCGCGGGTCGCGGCGATGGTCGAGGAACGGATCGACGCCATGCTGGACTCTTCCCCCACCCCACCACCCCGGTCAGGACCGGCCGCCGACGGGCCGGTCGATCTGGTGCAGGAGTTCGCGCTGCCGATCCCGTCGCTGGTGATCTGCGAGCTGCTCGGCGTCCCGTACGCGGACCGCGACGAGTTCCAGGAGCGGAGCGCCCAGCTCGTCCGGGTCGACGGGTGGACCGAGGAGAGCCAGCGGGCCAGCGACGACCTGAACCAGTACATCGTCGGCCTGGTGCTGGCGAAGCAGGCGCATCGCGAGGACGACATCCTGTCCCGGCTGATCACCCGCGGCGAGGAGCTCGGTACGCCGTTGAGCATCGAGGAGCTGGTGTCGGTCGGCGTCACGTTGCTGATCGCCGGCCACGAGACGACCGCGAACATGATCGCGCTCAGCACGCTCGCGCTGCTGCGGAATCCTGCGCAGCTCGACCTGCTCCGTTCGGATCCGTCCACAGTGCCGGCCGCCGTGGAGGAGCTGCTCCGGTACCTGTCGGTGGTGCACTTCGGGCTGTTCCGGCAGGTGACCGACGACTTGACGGTCGGATCGTCGACGATCGGCGCGGGCGACTACCTGATCGCCGCGCTGTCGTCGGCGAACCGCGACGAGAGCGTGTTCCCGGACCCGGACCGGCTGGATCTGGAACGGGACGCCGCGGCGCACGTCGCGTTCGGGTTCGGGCCGCACCAGTGCATCGGGCAGCAGCTCGCGCGGCTCGAGCTGCAGGAGGTGTTCACGCGGTTGTTCGCGCGGATCCCGACGCTGCGGCTCGCCGTACCGTTCGAGGAGGTCGACTACCGGGAGAACACGCTCGTGTACGGAGTGACAGCGTTGCCAGTCACCTGGGACGTGCCGATCTGAACGCTTCTTAACCGAACCCCGGTCGGATCATGATCTCCGGACCGCTACAGTCGAGCCGGTGAGTGAGTACTCGGAAGACAAGCGCAAGCCCCGGGTCGCCGTCGTGTTCGGCGGCCGGTCGAGCGAGCACGCCATCTCCTGCGTGACCGCGGCGAACGTCCTGCAGGTCATCGACCGGGACAGGTACGACGTCGTCCCGGTCGGGATCAGTACCAGCGGGCACTGGGTGCTGGAGAGCGGCGATCCCGAGCGGCTGTCGATCACCGACGGCAAGCTCCCCGAGGTCGACGTCACCGCGATGCCGGTGCTGTTCGGCGCGAACCGCGAGCTCGTGGTCAGCGAGCCCGACCAGGTGCCGAGCACGCTCGGCGAGGTCGACGTGGTGTTCCCGCTGCTGCACGGCCCGTGGGGCGAGGACGGCACCATCCAGGGCCTGCTCGAGATGTCGGACATCCGGTACGTCGGGTCCGGGGTGCTGGCCAGCGCCGTCGGCATGGACAAGCACTACATGAAGGTCGTGTTCCAGGCCGCCGGCCTCGAGGTCACGCCGTACGTCGTGATCCGGGACCGGGACTGGCGGCAGGACCCGGCCGGCTGCCGGGAGGCCGTCGACGCGCTCGGCTACCCGGTGTTCGTGAAGCCGTGCCGCGGCGGGTCGAGCCTCGGGATCACCAAGGTGAACAGCCTGGACGAGCTCGACGGCGCGATGGTCGAGGCCCGTGCGCACGACCCGAAGGTGATCGTCGAGGCCTCGGCGAAGGACCCGCGCGAGATCGAGGTCGGCGTACTCGGCGGGCTGGACGGCACCAAGCCCGAGGTCAGCGTCTGCGGCGAGGTCGCGGTGTCCGGCGGCGGGCACGACTTCTACGACTTCGAGACCAAGTACCTGCCGGAGGGCGAGGAGTACCTGGCGCTCTCGGTGCCGGCCGACCTGCCCGCGGAGCTCGCGAACGAGATCCGCGCCAAGGCGCTGACCGCGTTCGACGCGATCGAGGCCGAGGGGCTGGCCCGGGTCGACTTCTTCGTCGACGCGGACAACCGGGTGATCATCAACGAGATCAACACGATGCCCGGATTCACGCCGACCAGCATGTTCCCGCGGCTGTGGGCAGCCACCGGCAAGGACTACGCGAGCCTGGTCGAGCACCTGCTGCAGCTCGCGATGAACCGCCCGACCGGTCTCCGCTGACCCGTCGGCATGGCGCTCGTCGACACGCAGTACGGGCCGGTCCTGGGGACCGACGCGCTCGCGTTCAAGGGCATCCCGTACGCCGCGCCGCCGGTCGGGCCGGACCGCTTCCGGGCGCCGCGCCCGCCGGAGCCGTGGAGCGCGCCGCTGAACGCGACGGCGTACGGGCCGACGGCGCCGCAGACCGGCGCCGTCGGCCCGCTGGCCGAGTTCGTCCCGCGGGCCATCATCCCGGGCGACGACTACCTGAACCTGAACGTCTGGTCGCCGGACCTGGGCGGGAACGCGCCGGTGATGGTGTTCATCCACGGCGGATCGTTCACCAGCGGGTCCGGTGCGCTCTCGGTGTACGACGGCAGCCGGTTCGCGCGCGACGGTGTCGTGCTGGTGACGATCAACTACCGGCTCGGCGCGGACGGGTTCCTGTGGTTCGGTGACGGTACGCCGAACCTCGGGCTGCTGGACCAGATCGCGGCGCTGACCTGGGTCCGCGACAACATCGCGGGGTTCGGCGGCGACCCCGGCAACGTGACGATCTTCGGTGAGTCGGCCGGTGCGATGAGCGTCTGCACACTGCTCGCGATGCCGGCCGCCGCGGGTCTGTTCCACCGCGCGATCGCCGAGTCCGGTGCGGCGCACAACACGATCGGCGCCGCCACCGCCCGGCTGGTCGGCGAACGGCTGGCCGCGATCCTCGGGACAGCGCCGACCCGTGAGGCGATCGCCGGCGTACCGGTCGAGCGGCTGCTCGCGGCGCAGGACCAGCTCGGCCAGCAAGTGATGGAGAGGCCACGGGCGAAGGTGTGGGGCGACGTCGCGCGCACGCTGCTGCCGTTCAGCCCGGTGGTCGACGGTGAGCTGCTGCCGGCGCCGCCGATCGACCGCATTCGGGCCGGTGCGGCCGCGGACATCGACCTGCTGATCGGTACCAACAGCGAGGAGGCGCGGCTCTTCCTGATCCCGACCGGAGCCGCCGCCAAGATCAGCACTCCGCTGCTGTACGCCGCCACCCGGATGCGCTTCGGGTTGTCGATGAACGGCGTCCGCCGGTACCGCGCGAACCGCCCGGACGCCACGCCCGGCGAGGTGCTGGCCGCGATCATGACCGACTCGTACTACCGCATCCCCGCGATCCGGCTGGCCGAGGCGCATTCCAGGACGCACATCTACGAGTTCGGCTGGCGGTCGCCGGCCTGCAACGGGACCCTCGGCGCCTGCCATGTGATCGAGCTGCCGTTCGTCTTCGACAACCTGGACGACCCGTCGATCGCGCCGATGCTCGGTGCCAGGCCGCCGCAGCACCTCGCGGACCTGGTGCACAAGTCGTGGGTCGACTTCGCGAAGACCGGCGATCCGGGCTGGCCGCCGTACACCCGTCCCGAACGCCTCAGCCGCTACTTCGCGAGCGCTTCCGGCACCACCACCAACGACCGCCCCGACGAACGCACCCGCTGGCCCCACCGCTAACCCAACGCCTGGCCCCACCGCTGGCCCCCACCGCCCAGCGTGCGACGGCCCCACTCTTGTCCGCTCCGTCTGCGGCGGAGACGGGCCTGGCTACAGGTTGTTGGCGCGGGCGTGGAGGTAGCGCTGCTGGGGGAGGCTGGTTGTTCGGGCGGCGGCCTCTTCGTACGCAGCTCGGGCGGCCGGCTTGTCGCCTGACATTTCCAGGAGATGCGCCCGGACCGCCGACAACCGGTGGTCCTTGGCGAGGTGGTCGTCGGTCTCGATCGTCGAGAGCAGCTGGAGACCCTCGGCCGGGCCGCGGGCCATCGCGACCGCGACGACGTGGTTGAGGGCGACCATCGGGTTGTCGGTGAGCTGCAGCAGCACCTCGTACAGCGCGACGATCTGCGGCCAGTCGGTCTTGTCCGCCGACGGGGACTCGTCGTGAACGGCGGCGATCGCGGCCTGGAGCTGGTACGGCCCGACCGGGCCGTGGGGGAGCGTCGCGGTGATCAGGTCGACGCCCTCGCGGATCAGCTCCGGGATCCAGCGTGACCGGTCCTGCTCCGCCATCGGCACGAGCTCGCCGAGCGGGCCGGTGCGTGCCGGACGGCGGGCGTCGGTCAGCAGCAGCAACGCGAGCAGCCCGGCCACCTCGGCGTCGTCGGGCAACAGCCGGTACAGCATCCGCGCCAGCCGGATCCCCTCGGCGGCCAGCTCGACCCGCTGCAGGCGCGGGCCGGTCGTACTCGCGTAGCCCTCGTTGAAGATCAGGTACACGACCTGCAGCACCGCGCCCAGCCGCTCCTCGCGGTCGGCCGGCAGCGTGAACCGGGCGCCGCTCTCCTTCACGCTCGTCTTCGCCCGGGTGATCCGCCGGGTCATCGTTGCCTCGGGCACCAAGAACGCGCGGGCGATCTCGGCCGTCGTCAGGCCGCCGACCGCCCGGAGCGTCAACGCGATCTGGGAGGCCGGCGACAACGACGGATGGCAGCACAGGAACAGCAGCACCAGCGTGTCGTCGGTGTCGCCCACCGGGTCACCCTGCGGTGCCCAGCTCGCGACCCGGTCCTCCCGCTGCTGCCGGGCCTGCTCACGCCGGAGCAGATCCGTCAGCCGCCGGGACGCCACCGTGATCAACCAGCCCCGCGGATTCTCCGGTACGCCGGCACCCGGCCACTGCTGCGCCGCCGCAAGCAACGCCTCCTGCACAGCATCCTCAGCCGTGTCGAAGCGCCCGTACCGCCGCACCAACGCCCCAAGCACCTGCGGCACCAGCTCCCGCAGCTGATCCTCAACATCCATCCGAGATCACTCGACCAGTTCTTCGCGGCCCTCGACGATCGGGCGGATGTCGGCGTATGCCGTGGCTCGGGCGGACTCCGGTGCGGGTGTGTCGGCCAGTCGGGAGGCGATCTCGGTCGCTCGGTCGAACGACTCGCACTCGACGATCCAGTAGCCGGCGAGCACCTCCTGGGTCTCGGCGTACGGACCGTCGGTGACCACCGGCTGCCCGTCCTTCGACCCCAGCCGTCGAGTCAGCACCGGCGCCGCGAGCCCGCGCGTCTCCACCAGCTCACCCGAGGCGGCCAGCTCGCTGTTGAACTTCTCCATGAAGTCCCCCATCGCCGCGAAATCCGCCGCCTCCCAGGCCGGCTTACCGGTCGCCTTCCCTGCCATCCCGTCGTAGTCCTGCTGCGACGCATACGTCAGGATCATGTACTTCATCAGCTTCTCCCGTCCGTCCGAGCACCCTCCAGCGGGCACTTCCACCCGAGACGTCGCCGCTGCCGGCCCGAACCGGACAAAGACTTGCAGAAGACAGCGAGCAGTGAAACCTGCGGAGCTCCAGGCAATGAGGAAGAAGTCTTCGCGAAGAACTCTTCTGGGTTAGGCTGGGACCATGAGCGACCAGACGCCGTCGGGCGACATCACCTTGGATGCAGCCACCCTGCGGGTGCTGGCTCATCCGATGCGGCTGACCTTGCTGGAGCACCTGCGGCAGCGCGGCCCTGCGACGGCGCGGCAGCTTGCGGCCCATTACGAGATCGACTCGGGTGCAGCGAGCTACCACCTGCGGCGGTTGGCAGAAGGAGGTCTGATCGAGGAGGATCTCGAGCGCGGTACTCGGCGCGACCGCTGGTGGCGGGCTCGACATCGCTCGTCCGTGCACCAGCCCGCGGACAGCGATCCCGACGAGCGACAGGACAGCCGGGCGTACCTGCATGCGGTGGTGCTCGCGTACAGCGAGCAGCTGCGACGGCTCGCCTACACAGCGCCGCTACTGCCGGACGAGTGGTACGAGGCATCCATGTTCAGCAACTACACGCTGCGTTTGACGCCGGCAGAGCTCAACGACGCGAAGTCCGAGCTGGCCGCGGTGGTCAAGAAGTACCGGGACCGCGACAACGGCGCGGGCGTGCCGGTAGCCCTCCAGTTGCACGCGTTTCCACTGTTGGAGCCGGACGACGATGCTTAGCGGCGCAATGCCCGGCGTCGCCTACCGGGACGGCAATGTCCTGCGCTGGATGGCGGCCTACACCGCATCGGTCACCGGCGACGTCGCCTTCTTTCTCACCCTGTCCTGGGCGGCGACCCGGACGGCCGGGGCCGCTCAGGTCGGCGCGGTGCTCGCCGTCGGAGCCGTTCCCCGGGCTGTGCTGATGCTGGTCGGCGGAGTGATCGCCGACCGGTACGGACCGCGCCGGGTAGTGATCGGCAGCGATCTGGCTCGCTGTCTGATCGTGTTCTGCGCTGGCGCGCTGATGATGTTCGGAACTGCCGGGCTGCCGATGCTGTTCGCCGTCGCGCTGGTCTTCGGCGTGATCGACGCGCTGTTCATGCCTGCGGCCGGGGCACTGGCCGGCCGGCTCACCGATCCGGACCGACTCGGCCAGGTTCAAGGGCTCCGGATGCTCGCGGTCCGTCTCGGCAACGCGGCTGGTCCCATGATCGCTGCGATCGCATTGACCGCCGCAGGAGTCGCCGGCGGGTTCGGTCTGGCCGGCCTGCTGTTCAGCGTGTCCGTCGGTCTTCTGCTTGCGGTCCGCCTGAACCGGACACGGCCCGGCGTGCGGTCGACAGGCTCACTGTTCGCCGACCTCAAGGACGGGCTGCAGCACCTACGGCGAAACCGGCAACTGGCCCGGCTGGTTGTGGTGGTCGGGCTGGGCGACCTGTGTTTCAGCGGTCCGGTCGGCGTCGGTCTCGTCCTGCTGACCGCCGAACGCGACTGGGGCGCGGCCGTTCTCGGGTGGACGCTCAGCGCGTTCAGCGTTGGAGGTGCGGTCGCTGGGATTCTGCTCACAGCTCTGACTCGCGTCCCGCGGGCAGGCGTCGTACTCGCGTGTTTCTTGCTGGCGACCGCCGTTCTGGTCGGCGCGCTGGGGCAGGTGACTACAGCCGGCCTGCTGATCGCCGGTTCGGCTGTACTCGGAATGATCAGCGGCGCCGCGTCGGCGCTCGGCAACGCCCTGCTCCAACGCAAGACCGATCCTCGTTACCTCGGCAGAGTCAGTTCGGTGACGTCCCTCTCCACCGTTGGCCTCAGTCCACTCCTGTACCCGGTGACCGGCGTGGTTACGGCTGTCTGGGGACCAGGCGTCTTCTTCGCCGGGTGCGCGCTGATCTGCTTGCTCGCGACGGCAATCGCCGTGACCAGATCCGTGCGCAGCTCCGAGCTCTAGCACCGACGCCCGAGTTCAGATGCAGGGGGTGACGAGTTTGTCGTGTTTCTGGACAGCGTCGGAGACGTCGGTGAGGGCGTTGGCTTCGGGGGAGTACTTGTTCGGGACTGCGACCTCGAAGTACAGGGTGCGGCCGATGGTGGTGAAGACGTAGCCGTTCTGGACCTGCTTGGCGAACCAGCCGACGCCGTTGACCTCGAAGCACTGGGACTGGGCCTCGGCCAGGCCCGCGGGTGCGGCGACGCCGCAGGTCATCTCGATCGGCGGGTCGCCGTACGCGGCGGTGAGCGGGCTCTCCGGGCTCGTCTTACGCCGCTTCGCGTCGAGCACCTTCTCCGGCAGCGCCTTGACCAGATCACCGCAGGCGGCAGCAACCTCAGGCGCCGGGGAGGGCACGGGTACAGGCGCCGCCCCGGGACTGCACCCGGCGAGCACGATCACGCCGAGCGCGGCCAGCAGGATCTTGGGCATGCCGAAATCAGGACGGTCCCCGGGCCGGACGATCAGATGTGGACGACGGGGCAGGTCAGGGTGCGGGTGATGCCGGGGACGTTCTGGACCCGGGCAACCACCAGTTTGCCCAGTTCGTCGACGTTGCGAGCTTCCGCGCGGACGATCACGTCGTACGGACCGGTGACGTCCTCGGCCAGGGTGACGCCCTGGACCTCGGCGATCTGTGCCGCCACGTCGGCCGCCCGGCCGACCTCGGTCTGGATCAGGATGTAGGCCTGGACCACCACGTCGTTCTCCGCTCAGTCGTCCTCAGCTGGCTCCGGCCACAGTACTGCGGGGTGGCCAGGCGTACTCGTTGCCACGTCACGGTACCGCCTAGACTCCGGCTAGCGATATGGGAGGTCTGTTGACGTGACAGAGACGTTGGGGAGCACGGGTGAGTTCGGCCTGATCGCGGCCGTCACCAAGGGGCTGTCCCAGAGTGAGGACGTCCTGGTAGGTCCCGGCGACGACGCGGCCGTGCTGGCGGTGCCGGACGGCCGGATGGTGATCACCACCGACCTGCTGGTGGAGGGCCGGCACTTCCGCCGGGACTGGTCGTCGGCGTACGACGTGGGCCGCAAGGCCGCCGCGCAGAACCTGGCCGACGTGGTCGCGATGGGCGCCCGGCCGACCGCGCTCGTGGTCGGATTCGGCGGCCCGGCCGACCTGCCGACCGCCTGGGCGCTGGAGCTGAACCAGGGCCTCGTGGACGAGTGCGAGCTGGTCGGCGCGAGCATCATCGGCGGTGACACGGTGCAGTCCGACAAGATCGTCGTGTCGGTCACAGCGTTCGGCTCGCTGGACGGCCGCGCACCGGTCCTGCGCTCCGGCGCTCGCCCGGGCGACGAGGTCGCGTACGTCGGCCGGCTCGGCTGGGCGGAGGCGGGCTGGGCCGTGCTGGCCCGCGGGTTCCGCTCGCCGCGGGCCGTCGTCGAGGCGCACCGGCGCCCGCAACCGCCGTACGACGACGGTCCGCGAGCGGCGATCGGCGGGGCGTCGTCGATGTGCGACGTGAGCGACGGGCTGCTGTCCGACCTCGGCCACATCGCGACGGCGAGCCAGGTGATCATCGACATCCACACGAAGGCGCTGACCGTGCCGGAGCCGCTGCAGGCGGTGGCCGCAGCGACCGGCGTGGACGCGCTCAAGTTCGTCCTGACCGGCGGCGAGGACCACGCCCTGGTCGGTACGTTCGAGCCGGCCGACGTACCGGAGGGCTGGACCGTCATCGGCTCGGTTGCCGAGGGCAACGAGGAACACCCGCCCGGGACCGTGACCGTGGACGGTTCGCCGTATGCTGCGGAGACCGGTCACGCACATTTCAGGAGTTGAGCATGCGCCCGCCAAGAGTGTTGACGATCGCGGGTTCGGACTCCGGCGGCGGCGCCGGGATCCAGGCGGACCTGAAGGCGATGCTGGCCAACGGCGTGCACGGCATGAGCGTGCTGACCGCGATCACCGCACAGAACAGCCTCGGCGTCCAGGGCGCCTGGGAGCTGCCCGAGGAACAGGTCCGCGCACAGTTCCGCAGTGTGGTCGACGACATCGGCGTGGATGCGGTGAAGACCGGCATGCTGGCGTCTGAGTCGATGGTCCGCGTGGTGGCCTCGCTGTTGCGCACCCTGCCCGACGGCGTACCGGTGGTGGTCGACCCGGTCTCGGTGTCCAAGCACGGTGATGCGCTGCTCGCGGCGGACGCGATGGACGCCGTACGGTCGGAGATCGTCCCGCTGGCCACTGTGCTGACGCCCAACCTCACGGAGCTCGGTCCGGTGTCCGGTGTCGAGCTGGAGACTGTGGAGGACCGGGACCGCGCTGCGAAGGCGCTATTGGACGCGGGCGCGACCTGGGTGCTCGTGAAGGGCGGCCACGACGTCGGTACGGCGGCTGTCGACATACTGCACGGCTCTGGGGTACGCCGTGCGTACAGTGCTCCCCGCGCCGACAACCGGCACACGCACGGGACCGGTTGCACGCTGGCGAGCACCATCGCGTCGTACCTTGCACGTGGGCACGACGTACCGGACTCGGTCGGCGCTGCGAAGGAGTACGTGACCGGTGCGATCGCGGCCGGGTTCGCCCTGGGCGACGGGATCGGCCCGGTCGACCACGCATGGAGATTCAGAGGGAGTGGCATTTGAGTAAGCAGCGGCCCCCGGTCGACGGGTACTGCGAGCAGTGCGGTTTCAACTACGACACGGGTGACCTGCAGGGCACCGTGACGCTGCTGATCCGGCAGGCCGCGGACTGTGCGATGGCGCTGACCAAGGCGGCCGCCGGCCCGGACGTGAAGGTGGTGCGGCTGCGGCCTGAGCCGGAGGTGTGGTCGGCGATCGAGTACGCGTGCCATGTGCGCGACGTGCTCGAGGTGCAGCGGCTGCGGATCGCGCAGTGCCTGGCGGAGGACCGGCCGGTGTACGCGCCGATGGACCGGACCGGGCGGGTGAAGCAGCAGAAGTACGAGGACCAGGATCCGATGGAGGTCGCGGCGGCGCTGATGCGGTTCGCGCGCGAGTTCGGAGCGGCTGCGCGGGTGCTGCAGCCGCAGGAGCTGGGGAAGCTCGGGCTGTACAACTACCCGGTCCGGGCGCCGCGGACGCTCGGCTGGATCATCCGGCACACCGCCCACGAGATCCAGCACCACCGGCACGACATCACCGAGATCCTGGCGAAAGTGGAGCCCCCGATCATCCCCAAGCCCCGCGTCGAACAGGTCGAACAGGTCGACGAGGCCGCGGAAGGCGCGGTGGCCGCGGAGGCGGCGGAGGGCACGGAGGCGGCGGAGGGCGCGGAGGGCGCCGAGGGCGCGGTGGTCGTGGACGGTGATGAGGTCGTGGGAGAGGTTGCCGACTAGCGCTGGGCGACCCAGGCGGCGATCGCCGGTTCGCTCGTGAGCTGGTCGAGCGCCAGAGCGGCCGCGCCACGCAACGGTCCGTCCGGCTGGTGAGTGGCCGCGAGCACCGGCGGTGGAGCCCCACGGTGGAAGGCCATCAGACCGCCCAGGTACGCGTCAGCAAACGTCTCCGGCGCCGCTGCACGCAAAGGGATCGCCAGCCCGCCAATGGTGACCACGTCCGGGTCATGCGCATTGACGAGCCCTGCGATCCCGTAGCCCAGCGCGGTCACGACCTTGGCAACTGCTGAACGCGCAGCCCGATCAGTGCGTCGCAGTACCTCCTCCGTGAACGCCACAGGATCGTCCGGCCTCGGCTGCTTCAAGTGGTGCGCCAGCGCGCGCCCGTCGATCTCCAGGTCCCAGCAGCCACGAGCGCCGCACGGGCAGGTACGGGCGCGGTCCCCGAAGGGCATGTGCCCGTACTCACCGCCCGCGCCCGACGCCCCCTGAGCCGGTACGCCGTCGATCAGCAACGTCCCGCCGATACCCACCTCGATGATGAGGTGCACCGCCGTACCAGCTCCCGCGGCTGCACCGGTGCGAGCCTCGGCCACACCGCTCAGGGTCGCGTCGTTGCCGGCGAGCAGCGGTACGTCGACGTTGGCCGTGACCTGTCCGAGGTCCAGCTCGACCCACTCGAGCGTGGGCGCCTGCATGAGGTGGTTGTCGCGGACAGTGCCCGGTACTGCGAGGCTCACCAGCTGCAGGCGGTCGCCGTACCGCTCCCGTGTCTGCTCTACCGCGTGGCGCAGGTTCTTGAGCACTACCTGTGCGCGACGGCTCCGGTGGCGGTGGTACTGCGGGTCCTGCAGTGAGCCGTCCAGCGCTACGACCGCACTGCGCCAGCTGCTCTGCCGTAGATCGAGTGCCAGCACCACAGGGCCCTCCGGATGTGCCTGCAGCACAGTTGTCGGGCGGCCGCGCCCCTGGCTGGGAGCGGGGGCCTCGGTCAGCAGCTGTACGTCGCGTAGCCGGGCGGTCACCTCCGTGGCCGAGCCCGTGCTCAGCCGGAGCGTCCGCGCGACCGCGGCGCGGGTGATCCCTGGCTGTCGGGCGACCTGGCTGAGGACGTCCGCGGCCGTCTGCCATTGTCCCCGGCGTACTGGAGTCATCGCGGCCTTTCCGTTTATGCTCGGAGGACGAGTTTAATGGGAGGGTTGATGGAGATCCGGGACATCCGCGCCGTGCTGTTCGACATGGACGGCACATTGGTGGATTCGGACGCGGTCGTGGACCGGAGCTGGCGCCGCTGGGCGGTCGAGTGCGGGCTGGACCCGGCCGCGGTGCTCGCGGTCGCGCACGGGAACCCGGCGGCCGCGACGATCGCGCAGTTCCTGCCGGACGCGTCGCCCGCCGAGCTGGCCGCGGCCGGGGTGCGGGTGCTCGACCTGGAGGTCAACGACGTCGAGGGCGTCGAGGCGAAGCCGGGGGCGCTGCAGCTGATCGGCACGCTCGACCGGCTGGGGGTGCCGTGGGCGGTCTACACCAGTGCTCCGGCGCAGCTGGCGAAGCTACGGCTGACCGTGTCCGCGATCGCGCCGTCGGTGCTGGTCACGGTCGACGACGTCAGCCGCGGTAAGCCGGATCCGGAGGGGTACCTGCGGGCGGCGGAGCTGCTCGGCGTACCGGTGACGGAGTGCCTGGTGGTCGAGGACACCGTGGTCGGGCTGACGGCCGGGCGGGCGTCCGGGGCGTTGACGGCCGGGCTGAAGGGGGTGCCGGCGGACATCGAGCTCCCGGACCTGCATCGGCTCGACGCGCTGTTCCAAGGTCTGGAATGACCGCGCAGGCCCCGGTGGAAGCCGGGAGCCGCAGCGACGAGATCCGGATCGGGATCGCGCTGTCGGCGATGGGTTTCGTGCTGGCGGGGCTCGGGGCGTGCGTGGCGATCCTCGCCCGTGACCTGCGGGAGCCGACCAGCCGGCTGGCGCTGCTGTCGTCCGGGTTCGCTGTCGGGCTGATGCTGGTCGCCGTGGTCGGACCGCGGATGCTCCGGCGGTGGGCGATGCCTACGGTGCTCGCACTGGGGTCGGTCGTGTGCGCGGTGGGCGCGGTGCTGATCGGGGTCGCTCCGTCGTACGTCGTGGCAATCACAGGCGGCCTGCTGGTCGGTCTAGGCGGCGCCTTGCTGGTGCTGGTCGCTCCGCTGATGCTGAACGGTCCCGCTGCCGCTTCCCGCCTCAGTCGGGTGAACGCAGTAGCCAGCGGCACAGGCATCTTCGCGCCACTGGCCATCGGCACCCTCGACACCCTTGGCCCCACAGGCCGCCTCGCCATGCTCGCAGCAGCTCCACCGCTGCTGTTTCTCGCGTTCCTGACTCCTCGTTCCAGGCAAACACATCAGTCTGAGGAGCCTCCTATTCCTGTGCTGATCGACTCGGCTCCGGCGGTTGGGTTGGGGCGGAAGTGGCGGCGGGTGGGGCGGCGGGTTGTGGTGGATGTGGGGGCGGGGTGGTTGCGGGTGGTGCTGGCGGTGTCGGTGGAGTTCTGTTTTGTGGTGTGGGCGGTGGCTCGGCTGGTGGCCAGCGGGCTGCCTACTGCGACGGCGGCCTTGCTCGGTAGTGCGTTTCCGATCGGGATGGCCGTCGGGCGGGCGGTCGGGCCGATCAGGATCAACGGGTGGTCGCCGGTGGTGCCGTCCAGCGTGCTTGCTGCCGTGGGGACGTTGCTGGTGAGCCTGTTCGACGGACCAGCAGTAGTGGCCGGCGGGCTGGTCGTGGCGGGGCTCGGTGTCGCGCCGCTCTACCCGGTCACGCTCGCCGCCCTCGTCGCGACGCCGGGTATCAGCTCTGCCCGTCTCGCCGCGGTCGGCGCGCTCGCGTCCGGTACGGCGATCCTCGTCGCCCCGGCGCTGCTCGCCGTACTGGCGCGTGTCCTCGACCTGCGGACGGCGTACCTGATCACGCTCCCGCTGCTCGCCGTACTTCTCCTGCTCAGCCGTCGATCCGGCCGCACCGCGTTCGTGTAGGAGGTGACAACACACCCACACCGAACGAGGTGACCCCATCATGAAGCTCCTGATCGACGGCCTGGCGATGCCCGAGTCCGCCCGCTGGCACGACGGCCGGTTGTGGTTCTGCAACTGGATCGAGCAGCAGGTGGTGTCCATCGACGCCGACGGCAAGACCGAGTACCTCGACGTACCGGTCAAGAACCTGATGGGCTGGTCGATCGAGTGGACCCCCGACGGCCGCCTGCTGACCACCGGCGACAAGCTCCGCCGGTACGAGCCCGACGGCTCCGTCACCGTGCTCGCGGACCAGCACGCGAACGAGCTCGTGGTCGATGCCCGCGGCAACATCTACCTGGACGGTGCGGACTTCGACTTCTCCGGGGGCGAGGCACCGAAACCCGGCTGGATCAGGCTCGTCACCCCGGACGGCGCGATCCGGGAGGTGGCCGGCCAGATCGAGTTCCCGAACGGCATGGTGCTCACCCCGGACGGCCGGACGCTGGTGGTCGCCGAGTCGTTCGCCGGCCGGTTGACGGCGTTCGACGTACAGCCGAACGGCGACCTCACGAACCGCCGGGTGTACGCCGGCAACCTCGGCCCGGACGGGATCTGCCTGGACGCCGAGGGCGCGATCTGGTCGCAGACCGGCAGCGAGGGCGTGGTCCGGGTCGCCGACGGCGGCGAGATCCTGCAACGCATCGACCTGCCGGAGGACCGCGCCCCGTTCGCGCTCACGCTGGTCGACTTCGACGGGCCGACGCTGTGCCTCCTGACGTCCGAGTGGCACCTGAACGACTCGATCGCGAACAACCTCGCCCGCCTCCGCAGCGGCGCCCACACCGGCCAGATCCACACAATCCCAGTCGCCGTACCGCCCGCCGCTGGCTAACATCCCACCCAATGAACATCCGCACGTACGCCGACGCCGACCTGCAACCGCTGATCGACCTCACGATCGACACGTTCGGTCCGTTCTTCGAGGACTCGTTCCGCCCGCTGGTCGGCGACCTGATCTACACCCGTCAGCACGGCGATTGGCAGGACGCCTACCGCAAGCAGTTGCCCGGCCTGCACGACCCGGCCGAGCACAAGCACGTCGCCGTCGCCGAGCAGGACGGCGAGATCATCGGGTACGTCGCCTGGCACGTCGAACCGAGCCGCTCCAAGGGCACGGTCGTCCTCCTGGGCGTCGCCGAGGAACACCGCCGCTCGACCAGCGCCACCGCCCTCTGCGAGCACGCGTTCACGGCGATGCGCGCCGCGGGAGCGCAGTACGTCGAGATCGGCACCGGCGGCGACCCGTTCCACGCGCCGGCCCGGGCGTTCTACGAGAGCCTCGGCTGCGTGAAACTCCCGGTCGCCGTGTACTTCCGCGAGCTATAGCGGCGCGCTATCTCAGCGGTTAACCACTGAGGTTGTCCCTTCACCACTGGCATGCAGGCGGCGAAGGGGCAAGGTGCGGGGTGAACCCCAGTGCCGTTCAGTTGAGGGAGCAGGCCGCCACTGCCGTGCAGTAGAGGCTGCGCCAGGCGTGCGGGCGGGCGCAGTGGATGTATACGTACTGTCGAGCTGCCGAAGTCCACGTCCGACACCACGAGCCATCGCACCCGGCCGACCGGGTTGACAAACCCCACTGCACTAACTGAACGGCAGGGGGGTGGCCTCTGACTTGGCCGGCTCGGGCCGGGTGACCTTCACGGATCCGAGCTCAGACGGGAAGGTCGTGCCGGCGGAGCAGTTCGACGAGGGCTGGTACGCCGGCCGACAGGTCGTACAGCTCCGCCCGCAGGCCGACGCTCTGCGCGCCCGCCACGTTGGCGGCGTTGTCGTCGATGAACAGCACCTCGGACGAGGGTACGTCGATCGTGCTCAGGATCTCCCGGAAGTACGCCGGGTCCGGCTTCGCGAGGCCGAGGTCGCAGGAGTAGAACGTCCGGTCGAACCAGGCGCCGTACCCGCGTTCGTCCTGCATGATCGCCCGCCGGTAGGCCTGCTGGTTGGTGGCCAGGTGGCAGTCGACGCCGGCCGCCCGGAGCGCCTGGATCAGCTCGACCACCTCGGGCTCGGCGGCGAACCAGCTCCACGGCTCGATCGCCTCCTCGACGGACGCGGTCGAGTTCCAGCGCCGGAGTACGTCGGCGAGCGTGTCCCGGAAGTCGGCCTTCCCGACCAGCGCCGGCCGCTCGGCCGCCATCAGGTCGCTGACGAAGGCGTCGCCGTCGGCGGGTACCAGTGCGCCCAGGCGGCTCCACCAGTCGAAGGTGGGCCGCTGGAGCACTCCGTCGGCATCGAACAGGACGGCGCGTGAGGTCATGGCGTCATCTTGTCATCGGAGGGCTTGACCGGTTCAGTCGGTATGCGCTTACCTATGGCTACGTAAACATAGGTGGACACCTTCCGGCGAAATCCAACAGAAAGCGCCAGGTGAGGCTATGACCCTGAGTAGAAGGAAATTCCTGGCGGCCGGCACCGCCGCGGCCGCCGCCGGTCTCACCGGCTGCGGCTCCGTCGGCTCACTGGGTGGAAAGAACGAGCTCAGCATGTGGACCTGGGTCGGGTCCGTGAACGACGGCCTGATCGGCCAGGCCGAGAAGGCGATCCCCGGGTACGACGGCATGAAGCTGGCGATGACCCGGATCGGCTCCAACTACAAGACCAAGGTGCTGACCGCACTGGCCGGGAAGTCCCTGGTACCGGACATCGTCGCGATCAACGACGACGTCGCGACCTACTTCCCGAACGCGGACCAGTTCCACGACCTGTACGAGCTCGGCGCCAAGGATCTCGAGCAGGACTTCCTGCCCTGGAAGTGGAAGTGGGGGGTCACTCCACAGGGCAAGATGATGGCGTATCCGATGGACACCGGCCCGACCGCGCTGTTCTACCGCACCGACATCTTCACCAAGGCCGGCATCGACATCGACCCGGCCGCGGTCGCGGGACTCGCACCGGACTGGGACACCTTTATCGCGCTCGGAAAGAAGCTCAAGCAGGCCGTACCGGGCTCGTCGATCACCGACAACATCACCAGCATCTACGGCTACCGGATGGCCCAACTGCCCAAGAAGTACATGACGAAGGAAGGGCAGTACATCGGCGATCAGGACCACGTACGGCAGTCGTTCGACCTGGCCGTACGGGTCGTGAAGGAAGGGCTGTCGGCTAACGCCCAGAACTCGACCGACAAGAACGCGGTCGTCACCAACGGCAAGCTCGTCGCCTACAACGGTGCGGTCTGGTGGGCGCAGCTCGGGCCGAAGAACGCGGCCCCGAAGACCAAGGGACTCTGGCGGGTGACGGCGGCTCCTGGTGGCGCCGGCAACAAGGGCGGGTCGTTCCTGGCGATCACGAAGTACTGCAAGAACCCACAGGCGGCCTTCGCGCTGATCAGCTGGCTGGAGTCGGCCAAGAACCAGGCCCAGGCGTTCCTGGACCCGGTGCTGTTCCCGTCCACGCCGGCCAGTTACACGGACTCGCGGCTGTCGGCGCCGGACCCGTTCTTCGGCGGTCAGAAGATCGTCGACGTGTTCGCGGACTCCGCGAAGAAGTACCCGGGCGCGTACTTCTCGCCGTACGACAGCATCATCGACACCCCGATCGGTGCCGAACTGGTGAACATCGAGGCGTCCGGCAAGAACCCCGACCAGGCCTGGGCGGACGCCCAGCACCAGGTCCAGCGCGAGCTCAGCCGAGTGGGGGCGATCTGAATGGCAGTCACCAGTAAGGCCGCCCCGGCCGCTGTGGCCACCACCGCGGCGGACGACAAGCCGCCGAACAAGTACCGGCAGGCGCTTCCGCAGTACACGGCGGTCGCGCCGTTCTTCATCCTGTTCGCGATCTTCGGCGCGTTCCCGGTGCTGTTCTCGATCTGGATCTCGTTCCACTCCTGGGACGGCATCGGGCAGATGAAGTGGGTCGGCCTGGAGCAGTACCACTACCTGCTCACCGACGCGACGTTCTGGAAGACGATCGGCAACACGCTGATCATCTGGGTGCTGTCCACGGTCCCGATGCTGCTGCTCGCGCTGGTGATCGCGAACGCCCTGCACAACGCGACCCGGCTGCGTACCTTCTACCGGATCGCGTACTTCGTCCCGAACGTCACCTCGGTGGTCGCGATCACGCTGGTGTTCGGCTCGATCTTCAGCAACAACTTCGGCCTGCTGAACGCGTTCCTGCAGTCGATCGGGCTCGGCAAGGTCGAATGGCTGACCTCGCCGTGGGGGATCAAGATCGCGATCGCCACCATCGTCACCTGGCGCTGGGTCGGCTACAACGCGATCATCTACCTGGCCGGCCTGCAGGCGATCTCCGCCGACGTGTACGAGGCCGCGAAGGTGGACGGTGCCTCGCCGCGGCAGACGTTCTGGCGGATCACGGTGCCGATGCTGCGGCCGGTGATCCTGTTCACCGCCGTCACGTCGACGATCGGCGGCCTGCAGATCTTCACCGAGTCCCGGGTGCTGTTCGGCGACACCAGCAGCATCGGCGGACCTGGCGACGCCGGCCTGACGATCGTCTCGTACCTGTACCAGAGCGCGTTCATCAAGAACCAGTTCGGGTACGGGGCTGCGATCGGGTGGGCACTGTTCGTGCTGATCGTACTGTTCAGCATCATCAACTGGCGGCTGATCGGCGGCAACGACGAGGAACGACTGACCCGACGCGCCGCTCGGCGGGTGGAACGCAGGATCGCAGCCCAGAATGCCAAGAAGGAGGCCGCCGATGTCCGTTGAGCGCGTACGCACCGCAGTCGGTCACGTCGTGCTGATGTTCGGCGTCCTGGTCTCGCTGTTCCCGTTCTACTGGATGGTGGTGATGGCCTCCAACACCACCCCGGACATCTTCAGCTATCCGCCCAAGCTGCTGATCGGCTCGCACCTGTTCGAGAACATGGGCAAGGTGCTGGACAACATCGACTTCTTCGGTTCGATGCTGCTCACGCTGGTCGCGTCCCTCGCGGTCACGGTGCTGGTGCTGTTCTTCGACTCGCTGGCCGCGTTCGCGTTCGCGAAGTACCAGTTCCCGGGCCGGAACGTGCTGTTCGGCATCTTGCTCGCGACGTTCATGATCCCGACCCAGCTGTCGCTCGTACCGCAGTTCGTGGTGCTCGCGCAGTTCGGCTGGATCGGGTCGCTGAAGGCCCTCGTCATCCCGGGCGCGGCCAACGCGTTCGGGATCTTCTGGATGCGCCAGTACGCCAAGGGCGCGATCCCCGACGAACTGATCTCGGCCGCCAAGGTCGACGGCGCCGGCTTCTTCCGGCAGTACCTCACCGTCGGCCTGCCGGTGCTCCGGCCCGGTCTGGCCTTCCTCGGTATCTTCACGTTCATCAACGTCTGGAACGACTACCTCTGGCCGCTGATCGTGATGACCGACCCGAACCGCCTCACCCTGCAGGTCGCCCTCGACCAGCTGAACGGCATCTACGGCACCGACTACTCGATGGTGATGGCCGGTGCGTTGATGAGCGTCATCCCCCTGATCGGCGTCTTCCTGATCGGCGCGCGTTCGTTCATCGCCGACCTGGCGGCAGGCGCCATGAAGTTCTGACCTGAAACCACAAAACCAACCACGGGATCTCTTTTGACTGACCAAACGCTCCGCTGGGGCATCATCGGCACCGGCAATATCGCTTCCCGGTTCGCCAGCCAGGTGCCGACGTCGAAGACCAACGAGGTCGTCGCCGTCGGCAGCCGGTCCATCGAGTCGGCGAACACGTTCGCGGACAAGTGGGACATCGCGAACCGGCACGCGTCGTACGAGGACCTGCTCGCCGACGACAGCGTCGAGGCGGTGTACATCGCGACCCCGCACCCGATGCACGTCGAGTGGGCGATCAAGGCGGCCGAGGCCGGCAAGCACGTGCTGTGCGAGAAGCCGCTGGCGATCAACCGCGCGTGGGCCGAGGCGATGATCGAGGCTGCGGTACGCAACGACGTCTTCCTGATGGAGGCGTACATGTACCGGTGCCTGCCGCAGACCAAGCTGATCACCCAACTGGTCCGCGACGGCGAGCTCGGCACCGTCCACCAGATCCAGGCGACGTTCGCGTTCGCGGCCGGGTACCGGCCGGAGAGCCGGATCTTCGCCGACGACCTGGCCGGCGGCGGCATCCTCGACGTCGGCGGGTACCCGGTCTCGATGGCCCGCCTGATCGCCGGTGCGGCGACCGGCCGGCCGTACGCCGAACCGGCCGCCGTCAACGCGGTCGGCCAGGTCGGCGAGACCGGCGCCGACGAATGGACGGTGGCGACGCTGTTCTTCGACGGCGGCATCACCGCACAGATCAGCACCGGCGTACGGCTCGGCGACCAGAACCAGGTCCGGATCTACGGCAGCAAGGGCTACCTGCAGATCGACGACCCGTGGTTCGGCGGCGACGGCAAGCCGGCCCACGTCACGCTGTACCGGGCCGGGGAGGAGCCGCGGGAGATTTCCGCGGAGCCGGCGCTGATCTACACGGCCGAGGCCGAGGCGGTGCAGGCCGCGATCGCTTCCGGTGCGAAGGAGGCACCGGAGATGAGCTGGGCGGACACGCTCGGCAACCTCACCGTCCAGGACCAGTGGCGGGCCGCGATCGGGCAGCAGTACGCGAGCGAGCGGGACGACGCGAACATCCCGACCGCGACCGGACGCCCGCTGGCCAAGCGCGCCGACGCCCCGATGACGTACGGCCACGTGCCGGGGGTCGACAAGCAGGTGTCCCGGCTGGTGATGGGCGTGGACAACCAGCAGACGCTGCCGCACGCCGCGGTGGTCTTCGACGACTTCGTCGAGCGCGGCGGTACGACGTTCGACACGGCGTACATCTACGGCGGCGGGCGTGGCGAGAAGCTGCTCGGGCAGTGGATGAAGTCGCGCGGCAACCGGGACGACGTGGTCGTGATCGGCAAGGGCGCGCACACGCCGCACTGCGACCCGGAGTCGATCACCCGGCAGCTGCACGAGAGCCTCGAGCGGCTGCAGACCGATCATGTCGACCTGTACTTCATGCACCGGGACAACGAGGAGATCCCGGTGTCGGAGTTCGTCGACGTACTGGACGAGCACTTCAAGGCCGGCCGGATCAAGGCGTTCGGCGGGTCGAACTGGTCCACCGGGCGCTTCGACGAGGCGAACGCGTACGCCGAGGCGAACAGCAAGCAGCCGTTCACGCTGCTCAGCAACCACCTCAGCCTCGCGCGGGCGTACGACGTACCTTGGGCCGGCTGCCGACACGTGGCGGACGACGAGTCGCAGGCGTGGCTGCGGGAGCGGCAGGTCGCGCTGTTCCCGTGGTCGAGCCAGGCGCGCGGGTTCTTCACCGGGCGGGCCAAGCCGGAGGACACCTCGGACTCCGAGCTGGTGCGCTGCTTCTACTCCGACGAGAACTTCCGCCGGCTGGACCGCGCGCGGGAGCTCGCGGCGGCGAAGGGCGTCGAGCCGACCGCGATCGCACTGGCCTGGCTGCTGCACCAGCCGTACCTGGTGTTCCCGCTGATCGGGCCGCGGCACGTCAGCGAGACGCGGACCTCGACACCGGGGCTGTCGGTGACGCTGACGGCCGAGGAAGTGGCCTACCTCACTGCCTGATGCACTGCCTGACGGCGGAATTGGTGGGTGGCTGACACACATGTAACATGATTTGTCGGAGTCACGACCCTGAACACGGAGAATCATGTCTAAGAAGTGCGATGTCTGCGGCAAGCAGCCGACGTTCGGCAACAGCGTTGCCCGCCTGGGTAAGGGCGCGATGATCCGGCGGGTCAAGGCGCGTACGCCGCGCCGTTTCAACCCGAACATCCAGCCGGTCCGCGCGATCATCAAGGGAACGCCCACCAAGATGAAGGTGTGCACCTCCTGCATCAAGGCCGGAAAGGTCCAGCGCGTAGTCGGCTGACCCCAGCAAAACTTCCGTGTAGGGCCTTTCGACAGGCGCCCGGGTTCGTCCCGGGCGCCTAGTCGTGTTTGCGGGCGACGACCGTGATCTCGTTGCGGTTGTGGTGGAGCTGGCGGGCGTGGAGTACGTCGTACCGCTGGCTGAGCACGTCGAGGCCGCGGCGGGCGTCGTCGAGGGGGTTCCTGCCGCCGCCCTTGAGGGTGACGATCGCGAGGCCGTCGCGGCGCAGGTGGGCGGCCGCGTCGAGCATCATCCGGGCGCTGGTCACCTGGTCCATTCGCATGTCGTTCACCACCACGTCGAACCGGACCCGGTTGTCGGCGAAGAACCGCCCGGCCGTGGTCGCCTCGTGATGGATCCGCCGGTCGCCGCGCAGCCGCGGGTCCAGCGAGCCCGGGTCCACCGACCACACCTCCTGCCCGTGCTGCCGCAGAATCCGCGTCCACCCACCCGGCGAGGCCCCGAGATCCACGGCCTTCCCGCCGTTCGGCAGCTCCAGCCCGAAGGTCGCGATCGCCTCCTCGAGCTTGAACTCCGACCGCGACACCCGCTCCTCGCCCCGAGCCAACCGCATCCGCCCACCGGGCCAGTCCGACAGGCTGTCCGCGAGGCGGTTGACCCCGAGCAGGATGGCCTTCCGGCCGCCGTAGCACGAGACGACGTACTCCTGTCCGGAGCGGGTGACGGCCACGCCACGGCCGGCCAGCGCCTCCTCCAGCCGGTGGTAGTACGAGCCGCCGCCGGGACCGTCGGTCCACGCCTGGACGGCCAGCGCCTTCGGGTACTCCGGCAGCTCGGCCAGCACCAGGTCCGCCAGTTCGTACTCCGGCGGCAGCTCCTCGAAGCTCGCGATCTCGACCGTCAGGTGCCGGACGAACATGATCCGGCCGGCGTCGCACGCCGCGGCCAGCTCCCGCACCGGGACCCCGTCCACCCGCCCGAGCTCCGCCCCGACCCGCTCGACCCGCAGGTCCCGCCCGAACTCGCCGCGGATCTCCCGCACCGCCAACCCGTAGCTGTCGGCTCCGGCCGAGAACAACACACTCACCTGGGAACCGTACCGAACGACCGGACGTAGTCCTGTACGTATATCCCGCCGCAAGCCTGGCGGACCGCTCCGGACTCGCCCCGGAGGGGACCACTGCCCGTCCTTCGGTACGCGTTAGCCTTCCGGGCGTGGAGGAACTGACGGTTGAGGTGCTGCGTGCCTGGGCGCGGACCGCGTTGGCCGACCTGGCGCGGGCGCGGGCCGGGATCGACGAGCTGAACGTGTACCCGGTGCCGGACGGCGACACCGGGACGAACCTCTACCTGACCTGGGAAGCCGCCTGCGGCGCGCTGCCGAAGGGCGAGCTGACCTTCACCGAGGCGATCCAGGCGTTCGGCCGCGGCGCCCTCCTCGGTGCCCGCGGGAACTCCGGCGTGATCACCTCCCAGCTGATCCGCGCCTGCGGACTGCGCCTCGACGAGAACCTCCCGCGCGACCGGGAAGACGGCGTACTGGCCGATCCGCCGATGAGCGAGGCCGCCGCCTTCGCAGATGCACTCCGGTACGCCGCCGACGCCGCGTACGACGCCGTCGCGCAGCCGGTCGAGGGCACGATGCTGACCGTGGCCCGCGCGGCCGCCTCCGGCGCGATGACCGCCGCGAACGACGGCAAGTCCCTCGCCGACGTGTGCCTGGCCGCCGTCGCCTCCGCCCGCCAGGCGCTCACCCGGACCACCGACCAGCTCGACGTACTGCGGCGCGCGGGCGTCGTCGACGCCGGGGGAGCCGGCCTGGTGGTGATCCTCGGCGCGATGGAGTCGGTCCTCACCGGGCGGCACGTCCGCGTCGACGTACCGGCACGGGTCGAGCCGCGGGGCGAGGAGGCGGTCAGCCAGGACGGCCCGGCGTACGAGGTGATGTACCTGCTGGACGCGCCCGACGAGCAGGTCGACGGCTTCCGGCAGCGGCTCGCGGGGCTCGGGGACTCGGTCGTCGTGGTCGGCGGCGACGGACTCTGGAACGTCCACGTGCACACCGACGACGTCGGCGCCGCGATCGAGCACGGCATCGGCATCGGCCGCCCGCACCGGATCCGCGTCACGCACTTCGCGGACCATGCACACTCTGCGCACCACCATGAGCCCGCGCCCGGCCGGGCCGTGATCGCGGTCGTGGCAGGCGACGGACTGGGCGAACTGTTCGCCGCGGCCGGCGCCCGGATCATCCGCGGCGGCCCCGGGCGGCGCTGCTCGACCGGCGAACTGCTGCAGGCGATCGAGGAGTCGAAGGCACCGGAGATCGTGATCCTGCCGAACGACCAGGACTCGCTCGCGGTCGCCGAGGCCGCCGCCACCGCCGCCCGCCAGGACGGGATCCGGGTCGCGGTGATCCCGACCCGCGCCCAGGTCCAGGGCCTGGCCGCGATCGCCGTCCACGACCCGCAGCGCAGCTTCGACGACGACGTCGTACAGCTCTCCGCCGCCGCCGGGCAGACCCGGCACGGCGCGGTCACTGTCGCGGTCAAGGACGCCTGGACGATGGCCGGGAGGTGCCGGGCCGGCGACGCGCTCGGGGTGGTCGACGGCGACTTCGCGCTGATCACCGACGATCTGGAGCAGGCGGCGTACGGCGTCGTCGACCGGCTGCTGGGCGGTGGTGGCGAGCTGCTGACGATCGTCACCGGGCGGGACGCGGACCCCGGGCTGGCGGCGGCTGTGGAGCGACATGTACGGCGCGCGCGCAAGGATGTCGATGTGATGGTGTACGACGGAGGGCAGGACAGGTACCCGTTGTTGATCGGGGTGGAATGACGGTGTTGAAATGATGATGGCGGACATGGACCGCAAACTCCGGGACTTCCTCGGAGCCAAGACGGCCAAGACGTTCGCCGAGGTGCTCGGGATCGAGACCGTCGGCGAGCTGCTGCGGCACTACCCGCGGCGGTACCTGAAGAAGGGCGAGCTGACGCCGTTCGACGAGCTCGAGGTCGGCGACCAGGCGACCGTGAACGGACGGGTCAAGAAGGTCACCGCCCGCGCGCTGGACACCAAACTCGAGATCAAGCCCGAGGACGCCCACAAGTTCCGCAAGCGGCGGACGATCACCAAGGTCGTGGTCACCGACGGCCGGAACGACCTGGAGGCGGCGTTCTTCAACCAGCCCTGGCTGCTGACGAAGCTGACGCCCGGTACCTCCGCCCTGTTCTGGGGCGAGGTGACGATGTTCCGCACCACCATGCAGCTGAAGAACCCGGGCACCGAGGTCCTGGACGAGGAGGACCTGACGGACGCCGAGATCGAGCGCCGGGCGCGCCCGTTCCGCCCGCTCTACCCGGCGACCGCGAAGTTGCCGACCGCAACGATCGAGCGGTCGGTGAAGATCGTGCTGGACAGCCTGGACGACCGGGTCGACGACCCGGTGCCGGACCTGATCCTGCGCGCCGAGAAGCTGCTCGGGCTCCGGGACGCCTTGCAGCTGGTGCATCTGCCCGACACCGAGAAGGACATCGAGGCCGCGCAGCAACGGTTCCGGTTCGAGGAGGCGCTGGTGATGCAGACGATCCTCGCCCAGCGGCGCGCCGTCACCGACGCGCTGAACGCCGTACCTCGGCCGCGGGTGCAGGGCGGGCTGCTCGACGACTTCGACAAGCGGCTGCCGTTCGAGCTGACCGAGGGGCAGACGGAGGTGGGGGAGGAGGTCTTCGCGGATCTCGCCCGCCCGCACCCGATGCACCGGCTGCTGCAGGGTGAGGTCGGTTCCGGGAAGACCGTGGTCGCGCTGCGGGCGATGCTGTCCGTGGTCGACAACGGCGGGCAGGCCGCGCTGCTGGCGCCGACGGAGGTGCTCGCGGTCCAGCACCACAAGACGTTGACGAAGATGCTCGGCGAGCTGGCCGAGCAGGGCATGCTCGGCGGCGCGGAACACGCCACGAAGATCGGGCTGCTGACGGGTTCGCTGAACGCGGCGGCTCGGCGTACGGCGATGCTCGACGCGGCCAGCGGCGCCGCCGGGATCGTGGTCGGGACGCACGCGCTGCTGGAGGACAAGGTCCAGTTCGCCGATCTGGGGCTGGTGGTGGTCGACGAGCAGCACCGGTTCGGGGTCGAGCAGCGGGCCGCGCTGAGCGCGAAGTCCGGCGAGAACACCCCGCACGTGCTGGTGATGACCGCGACGCCGATCCCGCGGACGGTGGCGATGACGGTGTTCGGCGACCTCGCGGTGTCGACGCTCACCCAGCTGCCGGCCGGCCGTTCGCCGATCCAGTCGTCCGTCGTACCGGCGAAGGAGCGGCCGGACTGGCTGCAGCGCGCCTGGGTCAGGGTCCGCGAGGAGGTCGGCAAGGGGCATCAGGTGTACGTCGTGTGCCCGCGGATCGGGGACGACGTCAAGAACGCGAAGGACGAGGAGGGCGAGCTCCTCGAGACCGACGAGGGCGGGAAGAAGCAGGTCCGCCCGCCGATCTCCGTGATGCAGGTGTCGGAGGCGCTCGGGGAGATCCTGCACGACTTGCGCGTCGAGGTGCTGCACGGGCGGCTGCCGGCCGACGAGAAGGACGCGGTGATGTCGCGGTTCGCGGCCGGGGACGTCGACGTACTGATCGCGACCACGGTGATCGAGGTCGGGGTCGACGTACCGAACGCGTCGACGATGGTGATCATGGACGCCGACCGGTTCGGGATCTCGCAGCTGCACCAGCTGCGCGGCCGGGTCGGGCGGGGCCAGGTGCCGGGGTTGTGCCTGCTGGTCACGGACCTGTGGGCCGGGTCGAGCTCGTACGGGCGGCTGGAGGCGGTCGCGTCGACGACGGACGGGTTCGAGCTGTCCCGGATCGACCTGGAGACCCGGCGCGAGGGCGACGTACTCGGTGTCGCGCAGTCCGGGCGGCGGTCGAGCCTGAAGCTGCTGAGCGTGCTGCGCGACGAGGACGTGATCCTCGCGGCCCGGCACGTGGCGAACTCGATCGTCTCGGCGGACGCCGAGCTGGCCGAGTACCCGGCGCTGCGGGCCGTCGTACGGGAAGCACTGGAGTCCGAGACCACGGAATACCTGGAGAAGACGTGACTGTGTTGAATGCCGCGCCAGACCGGGAGGCCCCGTGACGCGGATTGTCGGGGGAGCGGCCGGTGGGCGGCGGATCGGGGTGCCGCCGGGGAGTGGGACGCGGCCGACGGCGGACCGGGTGCGGGAGGCGTTGTTCTCGTCGCTGGAGTCCGAGTTCGGCAGCTTCCACGGGCTCGCGGTGCTCGATCTGTACGCCGGATCCGGCGCGATCGGGCTGGAAGCGCTGTCCCGGGGTGCGGCGCGGGCCGTACTGGTCGAGTCGGACCGGCGGGCGGCCGAGGTGATCGCGGCGAACCTGACGACGGTCGGGCTGCCCGGCGCGACGCTGCTCACCCGGCCGGTCGAGAAGCTCACAGCGGGTGACGCCCCGGCGGTGTTCGACCTGGTGTTCGCGGATCCGCCGTACAAGCTGGAGACCGCCGAGCTGCAGGAGGTGCTGACCGGCCTCGCGGCGCACGGCTGGCTGGCGGAGGACGCGGTGCTGGTCGTCGAGCGCGGGAAGCGGGAGCCGTGGGAGTGGCCGGAGGGGTTCGCCGCGCTGCGGGACCGCAAGTACGGCGAGGCCCGCCTTTGGTACGGTCACCGCCATGGTTAAGGCCGTCTTTCCCGGCACCTTCGATCCGCCCACGGTCGGGCATCTCGACATCGTCACCAGGGCGGCCGCCGCCTTCGACGAGCTGATCGTCGCGACCGGGGTGAACCAGTCGAAGAACCGCCTGTTCGGGCCGCAGGAGCGGATCGAGATGCTCACCGAGCTGGTCGAGCCGTTCCCGAACGTCCGGATCGGGACCTTCGACGGCCTGCTGGTCGACTACTGCCGGGCCGAGGGCGCCGGGGTGATCGTGAAGGGGCTGCGCTCGGCCGCCGACTACGACTACGAGCTGCAGATGGCGCAGCTGAACCGGCGGATGACCGGCGTCGACACGCTGTTCTTCCCGACCGCACCGGAGAACGCGTTCATCTCCTCCAGCTGGGTCAAGGAGATCGCCCGGCTGGGCGGCGACGTCAGCTCGTTCGTGACGCCCGCCGTTCACGCACGGTTACCGAACAAGCTCTAGAGTGCCCCGGATTGGGCGGTACGCCGGGGAGTTGGTAGTCTTGACAACCGGTCTCGACGAGACCGAGATCTTGCCTGCCCACGCCTGAGAGGTTTGTCCTGAGCGTCCTGGACCCGCGGTCCCCACTCGTGATCGACACGCATGAGCTGGCACGCCGCGCCGGGTCCGAACGCGAAGTCACCTTCACGGCGCCGGCGCCGGCGGATCTCGGAATCGACGTGATCGGCGTCCCCGACGGCGACCCGATCCAGTTCGATCTACGGCTGGAATCGGTGGTCGAAGGGGTGCTCGTGACCGGAACGGCCAGTGGCCGCCTGGTCGGGGAGTGCGCGCGGTGCCTGGTCGATATCGAGGACGAGTTCCTCGCTGACGTCCAGGAGCTGTACGTCTACCCGGAGAGCGAAGCCGAGCCAGACGAGGCCAGCCGGATGGAGGGCGATCTGATCGACCTCGAGCCGGCGCTGAGGGACCAGGTGGTGCTCGCACTGCCGTTCCAGCCGCTGTGTACGGACGACTGTCCGGGACTGTGCCCCGACTGCGGGGTGCGCCTGGCGGACGAGCCCGGCCACAAGCACGAGGACGGCGGCGACCCCCGCTGGGCAGCCCTCGACGGACTGCTCGAGAACACCGAGCAGGACAACTGAAAACAGCTCCACCGCACCACCTAGCAGTACCCGAAATCGTCAGACTGAGCCGGCCGGGTCCCACCGGGCCTCCGGCCGAACCGAGGAGTCATAACCGTGGCCGTTCCGAAGCGGAAGATGTCGCGCAGCAACACCCGCAGCCGCCGGGCCCAGTGGAAGACCACTGCCCCGTCGCTGGTCACCTGCGTGAACCCCGCCTGCCGCGCGAAGCACCTGCAGCACACCGTTTGCCCCAACTGCGGCCAGTACGGCGCCAAGGGCGAGCGCCGCCAGGTCGTCGAGAGCTAAACGGCAACCTTCCCAGTGAACTCTGCCAACGAAACGGGGCTCTACGCCGAGCTGAACCAGCGGCTCGGCGTATCGCTGGCTGACAATTTGCTGGAGCACGCCTTCACCCACCGTTCGTTCGCGTACGAGAACGGTGGGCTGCCGACGAACGAGCGGCTGGAGTTCCTCGGGGACTCCGTGCTCGGCGTCATCGTCACGGAGTCGTTGTTCCGGAACCACCCGGACCTGAGCGAAGGCCGCCTGGCCAAGCTCCGGGCCGCGGTGGTCAACATGCGTGCGCTCGCGGGTGTCGCCCGCGAGCTCAAGCTCGGCAAGTACCTGCGGCTCGGCCGCGGCGAAGAGGCCACCGGTGGTCGGGACAAGTCCTCGATCCTCGCCGACTGTGTCGAGGCGCTGATCGGCGCCGTCTACCTGGACCGCGGCTTCGAGGTCGCGGGCTCGGTGGTGCACCGGCTGTTCGACGACCTGATGGAGTCGTCGGCCCGGCTCGGTGCCGGCCTGGACTGGAAGACCTCGCTGCAGGAGCTGGTCGCCCAGCTCGGCGTCGGCGTGCCGGAGTACGTGATCGCGGAGTCCGGGCCGGACCACGCGAAGACGTTCGAGGCCCGGGTCCGGATCGGCGCCGACACGTACGGTCACGGTATCGGCCGGAGCAAGAAGGAAGCCGAGCAGCAGGCCGCCGAGACCGCCTGGAAGGCCCTGCGCGCCGCGCACCCGGACAGCGTGGACCCCTCGCAGCAGCCCTGAGGTGCCCGAGCTTCCCGAGGTAGAAGTCGTCCGGCGGGGGCTGGTGGAGTTCCTCGCCGGCCGGACCGTGGAGTCCGTCGAGGTGCTGCATCCCCGCCCGGTACGGCGTCATGCCGCCGGGCCGGAGGACTTCGTGTCCCGGCTCAAGGGGCAGGTGTTCGCCGAGCCGGCCCGGCGCGGGAAGTACCTGTGGCTGCCGCTGACCTCCGGTGACGCGGTCCTGACGCACCTCGGGATGAGCGGTCAGTTCCGGGTCCAGCCGGTCGGGGCACCGGACGAGCCGCACCTTCGGGTCCGGTTCCGGTTCGCCGACGGCGGCGGAGAGGTCCGGTTTGTGGACCAGCGGATGTTCGGTGGTCTGTCGTACTCCGAGGGCGGCGCCGAGCTGCCCGCCGAGATCGCGCACATCGCCCGCGACCCGTTCGACCCGTTGTTCGACACCGACGCCGCGATCGCGAAGATCCGGCGCCGGAAGACCGGCCTGAAGCGGGCGTTGCTGGACCAGACCGCGGTCAGCGGGATCGGCAACATCTACGCCGACGAGGCGCTCTGGCGGGCCAAGCTGCACTACGCGCGGGCCACAGAAACGCTGAAACCCTTACAAATAAGGGCCATCCTCGAGCAGGCCCACGCCGTGATGGCCGCGGCGCTGACCGTTGGTGGCACCAGCTTCGACGCCCTGTACGTCAACGTGAACGGGGAATCCGGGTACTTCGAGCGCGGCCTGAACGTCTACGGGCAGGAGGGTTCGCCGTGCCCGCGGGACGGCCGGCCGATCCGTCGTGAGCCGTTCATGAACCGTTCGTCGTACCGGTGCCCGAAATGTCAGCCCGTTCCACGGCACGTCCGCTGGTGAGCGAGGTATTGTTAATAGATGTGGCCCAGGTTGACCCGTCGCCCCCGCCGGTGTCACCCTGAAAGACGGCACACCTTTCCGGCGCTCCCGCATGACCTGGACTGAGGAGCGCGACCGGCCAGAACCCTTCCGGAGGACAGCACAATGGCCAAGGCTCTTCTAGGGCATCTTGGAGGCACTGACCCGCGCATGCTCGAGCAGGTTCGTCTGCTCAATCGGCGTGTCGCAGATCTGGAGGCGCACGTGATGCGGCTCCAGGCAGAGAACGATCACCTGGTGGCCCAGATCCATGAGGGTCGGCTGCTCACCGTCGACGAGGCTCTGCGCGCCCCCGCTTCGGTCTGACGCTTCAAGAAGTAACTTCTCGACCGTCCGCATTTCGCTACGAACGGCGGTGGCCCCCGTCCGGGCCTCCGCCGCGCTGGTTTGTAGCACCGATCGGCTCGGCCTCCGCAGGATTGCGCGAATCTCTTTGTAGACTGCGAAGCGGAACAACTTCCCCCGGGTAGCGGCAGCGTGACGAACAGCTACGGCGGTTCCTTAGGTACCGTCTGTCCTTTCACGGGTTGGAGACCTTCGCCTTGTACCTGAAGAGCATGACGCTCCGGGGTTTCAAGTCGTTCGCGTCCGCGACGACGATGAACTTCGAACCAGGCATCACCTGCATCGTCGGACCGAACGGCTCCGGCAAGTCCAACGTCGTCGACGCACTGGCCTGGGTGATGGGTGAGCAGGGCGCCAAGTCGCTGCGCGGCGGCAAGATGGAGGACGTCATCTTCGCCGGCACCTCCGGCCGCTCGCCGCTGGGCCGCGCCGAGGTGGTGCTCACCATCGACAACACCGACGGCGCGCTGCCGATCGAGTACGCCGAGGTGACGATCAGCCGGACGATGTTCCGCAACGGCGGCTCCGACTACCAGATCAACGGCCAGAACTGCCGGCTGCTCGACGTCCAGGAGCTGCTCAGCGACTCCGGTATCGGCCGCGAGATGCACGTCATCGTCGGCCAGGGACAGCTGGACTCGATCCTGCGCGCCACGCCGGAAGGCCGCCGTGGCTTCGTCGAGGAGGCCGCCGGCGTCCTGAAGCACCGCAAGCGCAAGGAAAAGGCGATCCGGAAGCTGGAGGCCACCGAGGGCAACCTGAACCGGCTCGGCGACCTGATCACCGAGATCCGCCGCCAGCTGAAGCCGCTCGGGCGCCAGGCGGAGGTGGCGCGCCGCGCGGTGACGATCCAGGCGGAGGTCCGGGACGGCCGGGCCCGGCTGCTGGCCGACGACATCGTCCAGGCCCAGTCCGCGCTGGAGGCCGAGCTGCGCGACGAGGCCCGGCTGACCGACCGCCGTACCGAGGTCGAGGCGAAGCTCCGCGAGGCCCGGGAGCTGGAGGCCGAGCTCGAGGACGCGCTCCGCGAGGACGCCCCGGCGCTGCAGGCCGCGCAGGACACCTGGTACCAGCTGTCCGGCTTCGGGGAGAAGATCAAGGGTACGGCGCGGATCGCCGCGGACCGGATCCGTTCGCTGAACGACGAGGCGGAGGAGCCGCGGCCGGGGCGCGACCCCGAGGAGCTCGAGCTGGAGGCCGCCCGGGTCCGCGAGACCGAGGCGCAGATCGAGGCCGAGGTCGAGGCGCACTCCGAGCTGCTCGCCGAGTCGGTCGAGCGCCGCCAGCAGCTGGAGTCGCAGGAGGCCGAGGAGGAGCGCCGGATCTCGGCACTGATCCGGGCCGCCGCGGACCGCCGCGAGGGCCTGGCCCGGCTGACCGGCCAGGTGAACGCGCTGCAGAGCCGCGCGGCCGCCGCCGAGTCCGAGATCGGCCGGCTGGCGAGCAACCGCCGGGAGGCCGAGGAGCGCGCCGCGAAGGCGCAGCACGACTTCACCGCGCTGGAGACCCAGGTCGCCGGGCTGGACGCCGGCGAGAGGGGCCTCGACGAGGAGTACGAGGGCGCCCAGGCGGTGCTCGACGAGCTGGACGAGCGGCTGACGAAGCTGCGGGCCGAGGAGCGTGACGCCGAGCGCGAGCGCACCGGTCTGGCGGCGCGGAAGGAAGCCCTCGAGCTCGGTCTGAACCGCAAGGACGGCGCCGGCGCGCTGCTGGCCGCATCCGAGCAGATCAACGGCCTGATGGGGTCGGTCGCCGCGCTGCTGAGCGTCCGGTCCGGGTACGAGACCGCGATCGCCGCGGCGCTCGGTGAGGCCGCGGACGCGGTCGCCGTCATGCACACGGACGCCGCGCTGCACGCGGTCGGTCACCTCAAGGAGCACGACCTCGGCCGCGCCGGGATGCTGCTCGGCGACGCACCGGCCGACGACTACTCGCTGTGGCCCGTCCTGCCGTACGGCGCGTCGTACGCCGTGGATGTCGTCGAGTGCCCCGAGACGCTGCGGCCCGCGCTGCGGCGGCTGCTCCGCAAGGTCGCGGTCGTGGACGACGTCGACGCGGCACGGTCCCTGCTACGGAACCTGCCCGATGTCACCTGCACGACGCGTGCGGGCGACGTACTCGGAGCGCATTTCGTGTACGGCGGGTCGGACGCGGCGCCGAGCCTGATCGAGGTGCAGTCCGCGGTCGACGAGGCGGCGGAGAAGCTGATCGAGGCGACGGCGCGCAGCGAGCGGCTGCGGTTCGAGCTGCAGGCGCTGGAGCAGGAGCGGTCCCGGCAGAAGGAGTCCGTCGAGATCACGCTGGCCCGGCTGCACGAGTCGGACGCGTCGATGGCCGCGGTGGCCGAGCAGTTGGGGCACTTCGGATCGCTGGCCAAGGCCTCCCGCGGTGAAGCGGAGCGGATGGCCGAGGCGATCGCGGCGGCCGAGGAGGAGCGCGACAGGAACCTGTCCGGCCTGGCCGAGCTCGAAGAGCGGCTGATGGACGCCGAGGCGTTCGACGAGGAAGGCGACGAGCCGGACACGTCGGAGCGCGACCGGCTGGCCGAGGCGGCCAAGGCGGGGCGGGCGGCCGAGATGGAGGCGCGGCTGGCGCTGCGGACCACCGAGGAGCGGGCGCGGGCGCTGTCCGGTCGCGCGGACTCGCTGGAGCGGGCGGCGCGGCAGGAGCGGGAGGCGCGAGCCCGGTCGATCGCGCGGGCGGCCCGGCGGGCGCGGCAGGCGGAGGCGGCGAACGCTGTACACCTGGCTGCTGGTCACGTGCTGGCGCGGCTGGAGTCCTCGCTGCAGCTGGCCGCGGCCGAGCGGGCGGAGATCCAGGCGCAGCGGGCCGACCGCGAGCAGGCGCTGGCGCGGGCCCGGTCCGCGACCCGGAACCTCAGCTCCGAGCTGGAGCAGCTGACGAACACCGTGCACCGGGACGCGCTGGCGCGGGCCGAGCAGAAGATGCGGCTCGAGGCGCTGTACGAGAAGGCCCTCGGCGAGCTCGGGATCGAGGTCGACGCGCTGGTCACGGAGTACGGGCCGGACCAGCTGGTCCCGCCGGTTGCGTCACCGGACGACCCTGATGATGCTGAGCAGCGCGAGGGCGAGCCGTTCAACCGGACCAAGGTCGAGAAGCGGCTGAAGCAGGCCGAGAGGGCGCTGAACCAGCTCGGCAAGATCAACCCGCTCGCGCTCGAGGAGTTCGAGGCGATGGAGGAGCGGCACCGCTTCCTCTCCGAGCAGCTCGACGACCTGAAGAAGTCCCGCCGCGACCTGATGGACATCGTCAAGGAGGTCGACGAGCGGGTCGAGCAGGTCTTCACCCAGGCGTACCAGGACGTGGAGATCGCGTTCGAGCACGTCTTCAGCCGGCTGTTCCCGGGCGGTGAGGGCCGGCTGGTGCTGACCGACCCGTCGGACATGCTGGCGACCGGTATCGACGTCGAGGCCCGCCCGCCGGGCAAGAAGGTCAAGCGCCTCTCGCTGCTCTCCGGCGGCGAGCGCTCGCTGGTCGCGGTCGCGTTCCTGGTCGCGCTGTTCAAGGCGCGCCCGTCGCCGTTCTACATCCTCGACGAGGTCGAGGCAGCCCTCGACGACACCAACCTCGGCCGCCTCCTGGAGATCTACGAAGAACTCCGCGAGAACAGCCAGCTCCTGGTCATCACGCACCAGAAGCGCACCATGGAGGTCGCCGACGCCCTGTACGGCGTCACCATGCGCGGCGACGGCGTCTCCGCCGTCATATCCCAACGCATCCGGGAGCCCGAACCGGTCTAGGTGGTGCCTGGCAATTCCCCGCCTACGCCGTGATGGTCATCGAGGCCAGCGTGTCGTTCTGTACGTCGAAGGTGAAGTGGGACGGGCCGTTGAAGCCGTTGCCGCCTACCTGGGTGCGGATCGTCAGGGGGTTGCCGGGGGCGCTGACCTCGGTGTTGGTGAACGTGGCCTGCTTGCCGATCAGTTCGTTGTCGCTCCAGGAGCGGATCTGGTCGGGGCCGCGGAACTCGCGGCCCCAGTCGTTCACGTAGCCGTCGGGGCCGAAGGCCGCGACGAACGCGTCGGTGTCGAGGGCGTCGATCGCGTCGAGCGCGCGCTGGACCGCTGCGGGGATCTCTTGGCTCATGCCGACGACGATATCCACCTCTCCCGCCGGAAGTGGTGAACCGGATCGTGGCTGCGTACGTGTGCAGGGTGAGGTTCGGTACGCCGAGGAGGTCGTCATGATGCGTGTGGCCAGTGTGATGGGTGTGGCGGTGCTCGGCTTGGCCGGCTTGACCGCCTGTGGCAGTGGGAACGGGTACGGCTCCGGTTCCACCTCGGCTCCGAGCTCCGGTTCCAGCTCGGCGCCCGCGACGACTCCGGCCGCCGGCGGGGGGAAGCTTGCGACCGCGACCGTCGGTGGGCTCGGCAAGGTTGTTGTCGATGGCAACGGGCGGACGGTGTACGTGTACGACAAGGACAGCAAGGGCAAGTCCACCTGTGAAGGTGGCTGTCTGGCCCTGTGGCCGGCCGTGCCGGCGGGGTCCGGGTCTCCCCAGCTGACGGGCATCGACGCTTCCCTGGTCAGCGCCATCACCAGGTCGGACGGGAGCAAGCAGCTGGCGATCAACGGCATGCCGCTGTACCTGTTCGCGCAGGACTCCCAGGCCGGCCAGGCCAAGGGCCAAGCGACCGGCGGCGTGTGGTGGGCAGTCGGCGCGGATGGTCACAAAGTCACCACCAAGCCGAGCAGCTCCGGTAATGGCAACGGCTACTGACCCTGTGCTGGTGTTGGCACCGCCGAATCCCGGTATCGTGCGGTCGGTGGGTGACACCCCAGGGCGGCGCGACGCCGAGGCCCTGATCCGGGCGCTGTACGCCGAGCACGGGCGCAGCCTGCTCGCGTACGCGACCCGTCTCACCGGAGACCGGGCCGCGGCCGAGGACGTCGTACAGGAGACGCTGCTGCGGGCGTGGAAGCATGCCGACGACCTGAACGCTGGGAAGGGGTCGGTGCGGGGCTGGCTGCTGACCGTGGCGCGGAACCTGGTCACCGACCGGGCCCGGGCGCGGGCCGCACGCCCCGTCGAGGTGGCGGACGTGTCGGACCGGCCGCCGGTGGAGGCGGACCACTCCGAGGACGTCGTGAACACCATGGTGGTGATGGAGGCGTTGGACAAGGTGTCGCCCGAGCACCGTGAAGTGCTCGTGCAGCTGTACTACCGCGGCCGGTCGGTGGCAGAAGCTGCGAAAGAGCTGGGCGTTCCGCCCGGTACGGTCAAATCACGTACGTACTACGCCCTCCGAGCTCTGCGCGCGGTGCTGGCAGAGAAGACCAAGGAGGTGTCCCATGAGTGAGCATGACCGTAGCCAGCTGGGCGCCTACGCGCTCGGTGCGCTGGAGCCGGCCGAGGCTGCCGAGGTCGAGGAGCACCTGGCCACCTGTGCCGAGTGCCGGGCGGAGCTGACCGAGCTGACCGAGCTGAAGGACCTCCTCGGCGAAGTGCCGCCAGAGGCGTTCCTGGACGGCCCACCGGAGGGCGGCGACCTCCTGCTGCAGCGGACACTGCGGGAGGCACGCTCCGAACCCCCGGCGCCGCTCAAGCGGCGGTCGAGGTGGCTGTGGATTGCGGCTGCCCTTGTCGTCGTTGCAGGCGCTCTGGGTGGCGGTATGGCGATCGGGCGGTCGACTACGTCGGGCGGTGACCAGCCGGTGGCAGGGTCCCGCCAGGTCACCACAGTGGACACCAACACGGGCGCCCGGATGGCTACGACGGTGGAGCCGCGGTCAGGCTGGAGCTGGGTGCAGGTGCAGGTGAGCGGGCTGAAGGCCGGTGACCAGTGCGAGATGGTCGTCATGGACAAGGCCGGCTACAGCTGGGTCGCGGGCAGCTGGCTGGTGTCCGATAAGGCTGCCGCCAACGGCAGTACGTTCGGCGGCGGCGTGCTGGTCCCGCTCGACCAGGTGCGCTCGGTGGAGATCAGGACCGTGCAAGGACAGCATGTGGTGACGGCCACGCTGTAACGCGGTTGCAGGACAGGAGAGGATGGAGCTGTGGCTACTATCTCCGAGGACCTGCGGGAGCGCCGGAAGAACGCGGCGGACAACTGTGAGCGCTGGCTGTCGAACCGGCGAGTGCCGGCGGCGGAGCGACTGCGGCAGCTCGCGGAGGTGGTCACCGACGACCAAGTCGATGTCTACGGCAACGGTGGCGAGGTAGCGGCGCTGGAGCAGGAGGTTGCCGAGCTACTGGGCAAGCCGGCTGCAGTGTTCCTCCCGACCGGCATCTTGGCCCAGCAGTCCGTACTGCGGGTGTACGCCGACCGCGCCGGCACCAGCCGGGTAGCGGTGCACGGGCTTGCCCACCTGCTGATGCACGAGCTGAACGCGCTGGAAGAGGTACACCACCTGCGCATCGAGCGGATGACGTCGGACCTGCGTCAGCCGCGCCCGGACGAGCTGGCCGCGATCCCCGGCGAGCTGGCTGCCGTGACGCTGGAGCTACCGCTCCGGGACGGCGGGTTCGTACTGCCGACGTGGGACGAGCTGGTGATGTTCTCCGGGGCCTGCGCCGAGCGCGGCGTACCGCTGCACCTCGACGGCGCCCGCCTCTGGGAGAGCACGCCGTACCTGGGTCACAGCCTGGCCGAGGTCAGTGCGCTGGCGTCTACCGTGTACGTGTCGTTCTACAAGATCCTCGGTGCGATGAGCGGTGCAGCACTCGCCGGACCCGAGGACGTGATCGCAGAGGTACGCCGGTGGCAGCGCCGGCTCGGCGGCAACCTTTACTCGCTGTTCCCGTACGCCGTCTCCGCGCGCCACGGTCTGCGGACGGTGCTCCCGCTGATGGACGACCTGCACCAGCGGGCCGTCGAGGTCGCGATGGCCTTGCAGAGTGAAGGATTCCGGGTGTTCCCGGAGCCGCCGCACAGCAACTCGTTCCGGGTCTACGCGCCGCGGGCGGCCGAGTCGATGGAGCGCGCCGCGGTCGAGCGGATGGAGCGGACGCGCGAGGCGTTGAGCTTCCCTTGGGAGTCGGCCGGCGTCCCCGGATGGTCGTGGACCGAGCTGGTGATGACGCCGTCGACGCTCGAGTGGCAGGTCGACGAAATCGCCAAGGCTTTCGGGGAACTTCTGACGCGATAGGAACGTCAGGCACTGTGTTGGATGTGGGGATCTGGGGAGAGAAGTGCTGACATTCGTCGTCACCATGGTTGTTCTGCTGGTTCTTTCGGGGCTCGTGCTGCTGGCCGTCGCGCGAGGTGAGGGTAAACGCTTCGGCTAGCTCAGTGCGTCCACGATCGCCTTGACGATCGGGGCGGCGATGGTGATCGTCGGCAGCACGAGTAGTGCTGCCGCACTGGTGTAGGTGATCGCGGACAGCCTGCGTTCGTTGGCTGCGGGGCCGGCCAGTCGCTGGACCCGCAGTACGGTTGCGGACTTGGCTGCCGCCAGAGCAGCGTCGGGCGCCGGTGCTCCGGCCAGTGCGACCAATGCGCGGGCCAGCGGGCGCGGGCCGTTGCGGCGGCGGGCGTCGTCGTCTGCGAGCAGCTCGACCAGCGTGCGCGCCTGCTCCAGTGCGACGTCGCTCCGTACCCAGCGGGGGAACGCGTGGTGCAGCGCGGTGAACTCCTCGAGTACCAGGTCGTGCCGCGCGCGTAGGTGCGCCTGCTCGTGTGCCAGTACTGCCTTGAGCTCGCTGTCGTCCAGCCGGTCCAGTGCGCCGACAGACACGACAACGCGTGCGCCACGCAGTGCGGGTAGGCAGTACGCCAGCGGTGTCTCCTCGGCCAGCACGCGTAGACCTGGGATCAGCCCGTCCGGTGTGGCCAGTACGTCGACCAGGTCGCGGTGCCGCTTGCGCCTGGCCCGCGTACCGACTGCGACGCGACCGATCGCCCACAACAGCCGTCCGACGACCAGGGCCACCATGGCGAGGATCAGCGCGGCCAGGAGGTCCCGTGGCGACGAGGGTTCGAAGCGGGGGTGCCCTGGCCGTCCGGCAATCCAGTAGGACAAGGCGATCCCCGCACCGAGCGCAGCCAGTACGGCGGCCAGTGCGATCGCCTGCCAGAGGATGACCGCGGCACGGGGGACCCGGTACGGCCACTCGGAACGAGCCAGCAGAGCCGGAGCCGGGCCGGTGAGTACCAGCGCCAGGACGGCCAGCAGGACCGGAGTGGTCACCCCTGGCTGTCCAACCTGGACAAGGCGTCACGCAGCAGCGCAGCCTCTTCGTCGGAGACCTGGCCGACAAAGCGGACCAGGGCCTCCCGACGGTCGCCGGAATTGTCGAGAGCGTCGCGCATGAGGCCGGCGGCCAGCTCCTCACGTGGCGCGGCCGCGCGGTAGCGCCAGGCCTTGCCGTCGCGCTCGCGCTCGGTCAGCTTCTTCTTCGCCAGCCGGTCCAGAACGGTCATCACGGTGGTGTACGCGAGCTCTCGCGTCGCGGCCAGCTGTTCGTGCACCTCGCGCACGGTCAACGCGGCCGGTGCCGCCCAGAGCTGCTCCATCACCAGGCGCTCGAGGTCACCCAGGGGCCTCGGCGCCTTGTCCTCACTCGCCACCCGGCCAGTATAACTACACGTCGTAGTAGATCTGCGCTAACATCTACTACGTAACGTCGTAGATAGGCTGGGAGGCCTTCCGATGGACACCCTGGACCTGGCCCGGTGGCAGTTCGCGATCACCACCGTGTACCACTTCTTCTTCGTGCCGGTGACGATCTCGCTGGTCGCGATCACGGCCGGCCTGCAGACCGCCTGGTACCGGACCGGGAAGGAGAAGTACCTCCGGCTGACCAAGTTCTACGGGAAGCTGTTCCTGATCAACATCGCGATGGGCGTCGTCACCGGCCTGGTGCAGGAGTTCCAGTTCGGGATGAACTGGAGCGACTACTCGCGGTTCGTCGGGGACGTGTTCGGCGCCCCGCTGGCGCTCGAGGGCCTGCTCGCGTTCTTCCTGGAGTCGACGTTCATCGGCCTCTGGATCTTCGGCTGGGAACGGCTGCCGAAGCTCGTCCACCTGGGCTGCATCTGGATGGTGGTGCTCGGGACCCAGCTCTCGGCGTACTTCATCCTCTCGGCGAACTCCTGGATGCAGCACCCGGTCGGCTTCCGCTACAACGCCGCCCGTGGCCGTGCGGAGCTGACCGACCTGTGGGCGGTGCTGACCAACAAGGTCGTGCTGGTCACCTATCCGCACACGATCTTCGCCGCGTTCATGGTCGGCGGCGCGTTCGTGGCCGGTGTCGCTCTGTGGCACCTGCTCCGGCGGCCCGGTGTCGACAAGGACGTGTTCCGGTCGGCGCTGAAGATCGGCGCGTCCGTCGTACTGGTCGCCAGTGTCGGCGTCGCGATCAGCGGCGACCTGCAGGGCAAGGTGATGACCGAGGTGCAGCCGATGAAGATGGCGGCGGCCGAGGCGCTGTACGAGACCGAGAAGCCGGCGGCGTTCTCGGCGTTCACGGTCGGCACGCTGGACGGGTCGAAGGAGATCTTCTCGATCAAGGTGCCGTACCTGCTGTCGTTCCTGGCCACCGGGCACTTCGACGGCGAGGTGAAGGGCATCAACTCGTTGCAGGCCGCGTACGAGCAGCTCTACGGCCCGGGGTCGTACAAGCCGAACATCCCGCTGACCTACTGGACGTTCCGGCTGATGATCGGGGTCGGGATGCTGTCCGCGGCGATCGCGCTCTGGCTGCTGTGGACCACCCGTCGCGGCCGCGGGCCGGCCCGTTGGCTGATCTGGGTGACCGCGCCGCTGCCGCTGCTGCCGCTGGTCGCGAACACCTTCGGCTGGGTCTTCACCGAGACCGGGCGGCAACCCTGGCTGGTGTTCGGGTTGTTGCCGACGGCATCGGGTGTCTCACCCGGTACGACGGGCGGCGAGGTGATCACGTCGCTGGTCGGGTTCACCCTGCTGTACGGCGCCCTCGCGGTGGTCGAGGCCAAGCTGATGCTGCGGACGATCCGCGGTGGCCTGGCCGGTACCGACGCGCCGCCGGACACCGGGCCGGACCAGCCCGACAAACCATTGTCGTTCGCGTACTGAGGGGCTCGAGATGGAACTGACGACTGTGTGGTTCATCGCGATCGCGATGCTCTGGACCGGGTACTTCGTCCTCGAGGGGTTCGACTTCGGCGTCGGCATGCTGTACCGCGTGCTCGGCCGGAACGAGCCCGAACGGCGGGCCGCGATCGAGGCCATCGGGCCGGTCTGGGACGGCAACGAGGTGTGGCTGATCATGGCCGGCGCGGCGACGTTCGCGGCCTTCCCGGAGTGGTACGCGACGTTGTTCAGCGGGTTCTACCTGCCGCTGTTCTTCATCCTGGTCGGGCTGATCGTCCGCGGCGTCGCGCTGGAGTACCGCGGCAAACGGGACGATCCGGTCTGGCGGTCCCGGATGGACATCATGATCGTGGTCGGGTCGGTGTTGCCGGCGCTGCTCTGGGGTGTTGCCTTCGGCAACATCGTGCGTGGGGTGCCGCTGGACGCCGCGCACGAGTACGTCGGCAGCTTCGGGACGTTGCTGAACCCGTTCGCGCTGCTCGGCGGGCTGACGTTCGTGGCGGTGTTCGTCACGCACGGCGCGATCTTCCTCGCGCTGCGGACCACCGACGATCTCCGGGTCCGCGCGACCCGGCTCGCGACCCGGGTCGGTGTGGTGGCTGCGGTGCTGGCGATCGCGTTCCTGGTCTGGGCGCAGGTGTTGCGCGGTGACACGGCGTCGGTGGTGATCGCGGTGGCCGCGATCGTCGCTTTCGCCGGTGCCCTGGTCGCGAACATCCTGCGCCGCGAGGGCTGGGCCTTCCTCGGCTCGACGCTCGCGATCGGGCTGGCCGTGGTGTCGCTGTTCGTCGCGCTCTTCCCGGACGTGATGCCGTCGACGCTGGCGCCCGGGTCGACGTTGACGGTGGTGGGTGCCGCGTCTTCGTCGTACACGCTGAAGGTGATGACGATCATCACGGCGATCTTCCTGCCGCTGGTGCTGCTGTACCAGGGCTGGACGTACTGGGTGTTCCGCAAGCGGGTCGTGGCCGCATGAAGCCGCTCGACCCGCGGCTGCTCAAGCGCGCTCGTGGAGCCCGGGTGTTCCTGGGCGCGTCAGTGCTGATCGGCGTGCTCAGCGGCGTGCTGATCATTGCGCAGGCGGTCTTGCTCGCGCATGGCATCGCAGGTGTCGTACTGCGGGGCAGCGGGGTCGGTGTGGTGGCGTGGGGACTGGCTGCTGTGGTGGCTGGGCGGGCGTTGCTGGTGTGGGCGCAGGAGGTTGTGGCACAACGTGCTGCGGCTGCGGTGAAGTCGACGTTGCGGCGGCAGGTGCTGGAGCATTCGCTGAGGCTAGGTCCGGTGTGGTTGAGCGGTGAGCGCAGTAGTGCGCTCACAACGCTGCTCACAAAGGGCTTGGACGATCTGGATCCGTACTTCGCTCGCTACCTGCCGCAGCTCGTGCTGGCGTCTACCGTGCCGGCAGGGGTGATCGGCTGGATGGCTACGGGTGATCTGATCGCTGCGGGGACCGTGCTGATCACGTTGCCGCTGATCCCGATCTTCATGGCTCTGATCGGGTGGGTGACGCAGGAACGCAGCCGGCGGCGGCAGCACGCGCTGGCGGTGCTGGCGCATCACTTCGCGGATGTTGTCGGTGGGCTGACCACGTTGAAGCTGTTCGGCCGGGCCAAGGCGCAGGAGTCCGCCGTACGCCGGGTTACCGATCAGCACCGGGCTGCGTCGATGGGGAGCCTGCGGGTCGCGTTCTTGTCGTCGTTCGCGTTGGAGTTGCTGGCGAGTCTGTCGGTGGCGTTGGTTGCTGTGGGGGTGGGGCTGCGGTTGGTGGACGGGAAGCTCGGGTTGGAGACGGCGTTGATGGTGCTGATCCTGGCGCCGGAGGCGTACCTCCCGCTGCGGCAGGTCGGCATGCAGTTCCACGCGAGCGCGGATGGGGTGGCGGCGAGCGAGGAGGTGTTCCGGGTGCTGGAGACGCCGCTCCCGGAGCGGGGGGAGCGGACCGACGTACCGGATCTTCGGGTGACGCCGCTGCAGCTGTACGACGTGACGGTGACGTATCCGGGGCGGGAGGAGCCGGCGCTGGACGGGTTCGACCTGGAGCTGCGGCCGGGGGAGGTGGTCGCCCTGACCGGCCCGAGCGGCGCGGGCAAGTCGACTGTGCTTGCTGTGCTGCTGGGGTTCGTCGTACCTGACCGCGGGGTGGTCGTGGCAGGCGGGAGCGCGGCCGACGAGTTCGAACCGTCCGAATGGCGCCGCCAGTTCGCCTGGGTCCCGCAAACCCCTGGCCTCCGCCTGGGCACCGTCGCCGACAACGTCCGCCTGGCCCGGCCCGACGCCTCCGACGCCGAGGTCCGTGCCGCACTGACCGCCGCCGGCGCGGCCGACCTACCGCTGGACAAACCCGTAGGCGAACAAGGCCACCAACTCTCCGGCGGCCAGCAACGCCGCCTGGCCCTGGCCCGGGCTCTCGTCACCGAGGCCCCCGTCCTGCTCCTGGACGAACCCACAGCCGGCCTAGACCCAGACACCGAGGCCCAGGTCATCACCTCCCTCCGCAGCACCGGCCGCAGCATCCTCCTGGTAGCCCACCGCCCCGCCCTGATAACAGCCGCCGACCGCACCATCACCATCGCAACCCAAGAACTGGTGAACGCATGAAGCCGAGCGACCCCACCAACCCAACCACCGTGCCGGCTGTCCCCGCCCCCTCGGCCTTCTCGCTGGCCCGGCCGGAGGCCGGGGTGGTGTGGCGGTTGGGGCTGGCGTTGGTTTTGGGGGTTGCGGCTGCGGGGTCTGCTGTGGCGCTGCTTGCTACTTCGGCCTGGTTGATTACGGCTGCGTCCGCTCAACCACCGGTGCTGCTGTTGATGGTGCCGATTGTGGCTGTGCGGGCTTTCGGGGTGGGGCGGGGTGTTTTCCGGTACGTCGAGCGGCTGGTCGGGCATGACGCGGCGTACCGGGGGTTGGGGGAGACCCGTGCTCGCGTGACCGGGCGGTTGGAGCGGATCGCGCCGCTCAAGAGCCAACGACAGGGGGACTTGCTGGCGCGGCTGGTGCTGGATGTGGATGCGGTGCTGGACCTGTGGTTGCGGGTGCTGCTGCCTGTAGTGGTTGCGGCGATCACAGCCACCGCTACGGTCGCCCTTCTCGCCGTACTGCTCCCATCAGCAGGCGCAGCCGTCGCCCTGGCGGTTCTTGTCGTCTGCACCGTCGTACCGTGGCTGACCGCCCGCGTTGCGGAGCACGCCGAGCGCAGCATCGCCGGCGCCCGCGGTGACGTAGCAGCCACCACTACGGAGACCCTGCTCACCGCAGCCGACGTACTCGCCTACAACGCCGTCGACACCGTTCTGGACGACTTCACCCGCCGCGACGCCCGCCTGGCAGCAGCCGAACGCCGGTCCGCCTGGAGCACTGGCCTCGGCAGCGCCCTGCTCGTCCTGTGCGTCGGCGGTGCCAGCATCGCCGCCCTGGTCCTCGGCAGTACTGCGAACATCACCGGCGCCGTCTTCGCCGTACTGGTCCTCACCCCACTCGCCCTGGCCGACGTACTCGGCGGCATCCCCGCAGCCGCCCAGCTGGCCATCCGCGTACGGGCGTCCCTCGCGAGAGTCCAGGAACTCGTGGACACCCCAGAACCAGTCTCCGACCCGACCGACCCGCTCCCGCTCCCACCCGGCCGGGACCTCCAGGTGAACCTCCTACGAGTCGGGTACGACGCCACCGACGTACTGGACGGCCTCACCCTGGACATGCCGGCCGGGAGCCGCGTGGTGATCACCGGACCGAGCGGATCGGGCAAGAGCACCCTGGCGGCCGTCCTTCTCCGCTTCCTGGAGCCACGCGGCGGACAGGTCCTACTGGACGGCGTCGACCTGTCCAGCCTCGAAGGCGACCAAGTACGAACAGTCGTCGGCCTGCTGACCCAGGAGAGCCACATCTTCGACACCAGCATCCGGGAGAACCTGCTGCTCGCGAAACCCGGCGTGAGCGACCTGCAACTGTGGAAGGCGCTCTACCGTGCCCGCCTCGGCGTCTTCGTCGAGAACCTGCCGGACGGCCTCGACACGATGGTCGGCGAGCACGGCGCCCGCCTGTCCGGCGGTGAACGTCAGCGGCTCGCCTTCGCACGGCTCCTGCTCGCCGACCGCGACGTACTGGTCCTTGACGAGCCTACCGAGCACTTGGAGGAGGAGACCGGCCGTGCTCTCCTGAACGACCTGTTCGCTGCAGCAGGCGACCGGACCGTGGTTCTGCTCACCCATCGCCCCGAACTGGTCCCTCCTCACGTTCCGCGACAACTGGTTTGCCTGCCGTGACGAATGCGGGCGGCGGGCCGGGCGTCTGCCAAGATGGGGAACCGTGTTGACCCCACAGCTCGTCTCGCTGCTCACCGATCAGGCGCTGATCACGATCGTGGTCGTGATCGCGGTCGTTCTGGTCGTCGGTACCACCGGCCTGGTCGTCGCCCGGCGCCGCCGCGGAGAGTTGCCGTCGGCCACCAAGCCGGCCGTCGAGGCGCCGGAGACCACCGCCGAACCGCAGGTCGGTGACGATGCCGAGGAACCGCGCGACACCCCGGCCCGGACCCTCGAGGACACCGAGCTCCCGGACACGGCGACGCTCGAGAAGCCCGAGTCCGCGCAGGGCCGCCTGGTCCGGCTCCGCGCCCGGCTGGCCCGTTCGCAGGGCTCGCTCGGCAAGGGCCTGCTGGCGCTGCTCTCCCGGGACAAGCTCGACGAGGAGGCGTGGGAGGACATCGAGACCACGCTGATCACCGCCGACGTCGGGGTCGCGCCGACGCAGGAGCTGGTCGAGAAGCTGCGGACCCGGATGCGCGTCGAGGGCGTCGGCCCCGACCAGGCCCGGCAGATCCTCCGCGAGGAGCTGATCGCGCTGGTCGACCCAGGGCTCGACCGGTCGCTGAACGTGACCCGCAAGGAGACCCAGCCGGCGGTCGTGCTGGTGGTCGGCGTGAACGGCACCGGCAAGACCACCACGGTCGGCAAGCTGGCCCGCGTCCTGGTCGCCGAGAACAAGCACGTCGTCCTGGGCGCCGCGGACACGTTCCGCGCGGCCGCGGCCGATCAGCTGCAGACCTGGGGTGAGCGCGTCGGCGTCCGGACCGTCCGCGGCCCCGAGGGCGGTGACCCGGCCAGCATCGCGTTCGACTCGGTCAAGGAGGGCATCGCGGAGGAGGCGGACGTCGTCCTGGTCGACACGGCCGGCCGCCTGCACACCAAGACCGGCCTGATGGACGAGCTCGGCAAGGTGAAGCGGGTGATCGAGAAGTCGGCCGAGGTCGACGAGGTGCTGCTGGTCATCGACGCCACCACCGGCCAGAACGGCCTCACCCAGGCGCGGGTGTTCGCCGAGGTCATCAACGTCACCGGCCTGGTCCTCACCAAGCTGGACGGTACGGCGAAGGGTGGCATCGTGATCGCCGTACAGCGCGAGCTCGGCGTACCGGTGAAGCTGGTCGGCCTGGGCGAGGGTGCGGACGACCTGGCACCATTCGACCCCGAGCAGTTCGTCGACGCGCTGCTGGACTGACCGAAGGGGACCGAGATGACCAAGTTCATGCTGCTGATGACCATGGACGGCGGGAACTGCGACACTCCGATGCTGGAGTGGGACCAGGCCGACATGGACGCGCATATGAAGTACCTGGGCGACCACGTGGAGCGGTTGCGGCAGAGCGGCGAGCTGGTCGAGGTGAACGCGCTGACGTGGCCCAAGCACGCCAAGGTGGTCCGTGCGACCGGTGTCAGCGCTCCGGTGCTGACCGACGGCCCGTACGCCGAGTCCAAGGAGGTCCTGGCCGGCTACACGATGATCGACGTCGAGTCGGAGGAGCGGGCGCTGGAGATCGCCGCGGAGCAGTCCAGCGCTCCGGGGCCGGGCGGCGTACCGCTGGAGCAGCCGATCGAGGTCCGCCGGCTGATGGACTCGGATGGCGACCTCCAGGACTTCTGAGCAGGGCCTCGAGGACCGGGGCTTCGAGGACCTGCTGCGTGAGCTGACACCACAGGTCCTCGGGGCGGTCGTGCGCTGGTCCGGCGACTTCGCAGCGGCCGAGGACGCCGTACAGGAGGCCCTGGTCGCTGCTGCGACCACGTGGCCGCGGGACGGACGGCCGGACAACCCGAAGGCCTGGCTGATCCAAGCGGCATCCCGGCGATTTATCGACGAGGTACGGCAGCAGCAGGCTCGGCGGCGCCGTGAGGAACGTGCGGCGCTGCGCGAAGTCCCGCTGGGGGAGGTCGAGGAGTACGACGACACGCTCCGGCTGCTGTTCCTGTGCTGCCACCCCGCGCTCACACCGGCATCGGCGATCGCGCTGACGCTGCGCGCGGTCGGTGGACTGACCACGGCTGAGATCGCCACGGCGTACCTGGTGCCGGAGGCGACGATGGCGCAGCGGATCAGCCGTTCCAAGCAGAAGCTGAAGGGCGCCAGCTTCGAGCTGGACGCGGACGAGGACCGGCTGCGCAACGTGCTGCATGTCCTCTACCTGATGTTCAACGAGGGCTACACCAGCACCAGTGGTCCAGAGCTGCACCGTAGCGACCTCTCGAGTGAGGCGGTCCGGCTGACCCGCGCTGTCCGCGCTCAGCTGCCTGACGACGGACAGGTCACTGGGCTGCTCGCTCTGATGCTGCTGACCGATGCCCGGCGTACAGCACGGACCGGCAAGGGCGGGGAGCTCATCCCGCTGGCCGAGCAGGACCGGTCGCTCTGGGACCAGGGGTACATCACCGAGGGCGTGGCGCTCGCAGTGGAGGCTTTCGATACGCCACCGCTGGGGGAGTACCAGCTGCAGGCGGCCATCGCTGCGCTGCACGACGAGGTGGACCGCGCCGAGGACACCGACTGGCCGCAGATCCTCGCGCTGTACGGGCTGCTGGAGAACCTGTCCGGCAACCCGATGGTGAAACTCAACCGTGCGATCGCGGCCGCCATGGTGGACGGCCCAGACGCCGGCCTGAAGCTCCTCGAACCGCTGGACGACGAGCTGGCCGGTCACTACCGCCTGGACGCCACCCGCGGGCACCTGTACGAGATGCGCGGTGACCGCGAGACCGCCGCCGGCCACTTCCGAGCGGCGGCCCGTGGTACGACGAGCGTCCCGGAACGCGACTACCTGACGGCCAAGGGCCCGCGTCGCTCGGTTAGGTCCGCACCGGTCAGGCGATGGCTGCCGGCCATCGAGATCGTCCCGCGTGAACAACGCGCCGGTCATCTGGTGCGTGCTCTGACGTGCATCCGCTCACCCTGCGGGCCGTACAGGCATAGCACCTCCGCCGATCCAGGTCCCGGGTTGGAGAACCAGTGCGGCACCCGGCAGTCGAACTCGGCCACCTCGCCCTCCTTGACCACGAAGTCCTGGTCTCCCAGCTTCAGCCGGATCCGTCCGGACAGCACGTAGAACCAGTCGTAGCCCTCGTGGGTCTTCTGCTCCACGTCGTTGCCCGGGTAGCCCTCGGGAAGGATCTGCTTGAACGCCTGCATCCCACCGGGCCGCCGGCTCAGCGGGATGTGGATCGTGCCGTGCCGTTTGATCGGCTTGGCGTAGATCCGTGGGTCGCCTGTCGGCGGGGCATCCACCAGTTCGTCCAGCTGCACCTGGTGTGCCCTTGCGAGCGGCAGGAGCAGCTCCAGCGTCGGCTTGCGCTGTCCGGACTCCAGCCGGGACAGGGTGCTGACCGAGATCCCGGTTCCGTCGGACAGCTGCGCCAGCGTCGTACCGCGTTCGGTCCGGAGTGCTCGCAGCCGGGGGCCGACCGACTCCAGGACATCGTCGTCGTTTGCCATACCGGCAACAGTACTTGTCGAAAATGAAAATCACCACGCATCCTCGGAGCATGACCTCGAGAACAGAGATGGCGAAGTACGACGTGATCGTGATCGGCGGCGGTGCGGCCGGGTTGAGCGGTGCGCTGGCGCTGGCCCGGTTCCGCCGGTCGGTGCTGGTGATCGACGACGGCACGCCGCGCAATGCGGTCGCCGACGGCGTCCACAACTTCCTCACGCGCGACGGCGTACCGCCCGCCGAGATCTACGCGGTCGGCCGTCAGGAGGTGCAGGGGTACGGCGGTGAGTTCGCTGACGGCACGGTGACGACGGCGCGGCGCTCAGCGGACGGCTTGGTGGTGGGGCTCGCTGACGGTAGGACGTACCTGGGCAGGCGGCTGCTGGTGACCACTGGGCTCACTGACGTGCTGCCCGACGTACCTGGGCTGGCTGAGCGCTGGGGGAAGGACGTGGTGCACTGCCCGTACTGCCACGGCTGGGAGGTACGGGACCAAGCGATCGGCGTACTGGCGACCAGCCCGATGGCGATCCACCAGGTGCAGCTGTTCCGGCAGTTGAGCGACGACGTGACGCTGTTCCTGCACACTGCACCGGAGCCGACCGAAGAGCAGTGGGAGGAGCTGGCTGCTCGTGGAATCGCCGTAGTACAAGGCAAAGTCGAACAGGTGGAGGTGACTGACGACAAGATCACCGGCGTACGTCTTGAAGGCGGCAAGGTGGTCCCGCGGCAGGCGTTGGCGATTCAAACAACCGTTCGCGCACGGGCCGGCTTCTTGGCCGACCTGGGGCTGGAAACGACCATGGTGGAGTCGAACGGCGTTGAGGTCGGTACTGCGATCCAGGTCGACGCCATGGGCGCCACGCAGGTCCCAGGCGTCTTCGCTGCGGGCAATGTCAGCAACCCGATGGCCCAGGTCATGCCGTCCGCGGCAGCCGGGCTGATGGCCGCAGGGGGCATCAACTTCGACCTGATCAACGAAGAGACCCGTCTGGCAGTAGCCGCCCGCAGTAGTTGAGGAGTTGAATAGGTCCGGGAGGTCGGATGCGCGACACGGTCGACCCGGATTTCGCCTCGTTCGTCGATGCACGACAGGGCAGATGGCTGCGTACGACGTACCTCGTGTACGGCGACCTGCAACGAGCTGAACGGGTACTGCTGCGCGCCTTCACGCGGCTGTCGATGCACTGGCCCAAGGTGGACGACCCGGACGTCTTCGTCCAGCGCCTGCTCTACCAGCCCGTCCTTCGGCCCTGGAACCGCGACAAGCCGTTCCAGGGCGAAGAGGACGCGGTGAAGCTCGCACTGGCCGAGCTGTCTCCCGCACAGCGCGCGGTGCTCGTTCTGCTGTACCTGGAGGAGCTGACCGAGTTCGAGGTCGCTGACCTGCTCGGGATGTCGCAGCCCGCCGTCCACACCCACGGCATGACCGCGCTCAGCCACCTCCGTACGGCGCTCGGCGCGGGGGACTGGCGGGATGCCACATGAGACGCGAGGACGTATCACCGCTGCTGGTCCAAGCAGGCGACCTCCTGCCGGAGGTCGACCTGGCGGACGCAGCCTGGGCCGCCGGACTGGCGGTACGGCGTCGTCAGCGCCGTACCGTCCTGCTCGGTGTCGTGGTGGTGCTGGTGGCCCTGATCGTCGCCTCGATCGTCATCCAGGTCGGCTAGCGGGCTGTCTGAGAACTCTGACGCCCTCTTAGGGCTCCATGATCGTCCGCAGCGTGACGTCGGCCAGCCGGTCCGCCTCCTCCGGTGGTGGCATCGGCTGACCGGTCAGCGCGCGGATCACGAACACTCCGGCCATCCACTCCACCATCAGCACCGGATCCGCGGAGCTCCTGATCCGCTCGCCGCGGGCGCGGGCCCGCTCCAGGGCCTGGGCGGTCAGCTCGATCCGGCGCTCCAGCACGCCGCGGTACGCCGCCGCGGACCGCTCGTCCCGGTTCGCCTCGGAGACCGCGAGCCGGATCATCGCCCGGCCGCGCTCGCTGTTCGCGAACGCCAGCGCGACCCGGTAGACCTGGCGCAGGTCACCGGCGATCGAACCGGTGTCGGCGTCCGGGATCTCCAGGTCGAACAGATCGGACATCGCGTCGTTGGCGAGCTGTTCCTTGCTGGCCCACCGTCGGTAGATCGTCGCCTTGCCGACCCCCGCGGCCTCGGCGACATCGTCCACCGTCATTCCGTCGAATCCCCGCTCCAGCAGCAGCTGCACGGCGTACCGGCGGATCCTCGGTTCCGCCTCCGGATCGCGTGGTCGGCCGCGGCGCGGCCTCACCCCGTGGCTCGGCTCCATGACGTCGTCCCCAGGTCGGACGGGCGCAGTGGCGCGGCTGCGGCCCCGTGTGGTCCAGGCCAGAGTGCCACACTCCGCTCCGTAGTGGGCGACGTCACCTCGATGTCACCTGGGAGCCCGCTTTGTCACATGCCTGAAACAAACCGACCGATCGGCTGAAACCGCGCGTCGGCACCGTGTGCGGTGTGGCTGAGCGCGGGCTCCCCGGCGATGTGGAGTTCACCCGACTGAGGACGCCGGCCACTCCCCTGGATCGATGGAAGGGATGACGTTGATGGCGATCAACGCCGGCGATACCGCCTGGGTCTTGGCAAGCGCCGCCCTGGTGATGCTGATGACACCTGGCCTGGCCTTCTTCTACGGCGGCATGGTGCGCATGAAGAGCGTGCTGAACATGATGATGATGAGTTTCATCACCATCGCCGTCGTCACTGTGTTGTGGGTGGTGGTCGGCTTCTCGCTGACGTTCGCCGGTGACACCGGACACGTGATCGGGAACTTCTCGGAGGTCGGGCTGAAGGGCCTGCTCGCCCCGTCGGCGGTGAGCGGGACGACGCCCACGCTCGCGTTCGTCGCCTTCCAGCTGATGTTCGCGATCATCACGCCGGCGCTGATCTCGGGTGCCATCGCCGACCGCGCCACCTTCCGTGGCTGGATCGCGTTCGTGGTGGGCTGGACGCTGCTGGTGTACTTCCCGGTCGCGCACTCGGTCTGGTTCCTGAACGACGGCAACGGCGGCTGGATCGGTGACAAGCTGAAGGCGGTCGACTTCGCCGGTGGTACGGCGGTCCACCTGAACGCCGGTGCCGCGGCACTCGCGCTGGCGATCGTGCTCGGCAAGCGGGTCGGCTGGAAGCGGGACCCGATGCGGCCGCACAGCCTGCCGCTGGTGCTGCTCGGCGCCGGACTGCTGTGGTTCGGCTGGTTCGGCTTCAACGCGGGGTCCGCGCTGAGCGCCGGCACCACCGCCGCGGTCACCTTCGTGAACACCCAGGCCGCGACCGCCGCTGCGGTGATCGGCTGGTTGATCGTCGAGAAGCTCGTGCACGGCAAGGCCACCACTCTCGGCCTGGCCTCCGGCGCGGTCGCCGGTCTGGTCGCGATCACCCCGTCCTGTGGCGCGGTCTCGCCGATCGGGGCGCTCATCCTCGGTCTGGCCGCCGGTGCCATCTGCGCCGGCGCGGTCTCGCTGAAGTACAAGCTCGGCTTCGACGACTCGCTCGACGTGGTCGGCGTGCACTTCGTCGGCGGTCTGTTCGGTTCGCTGGCGATCGGCCTGCTGGGTACGGCGGCCGCCCCCTCGGCGGTGAACGGCCTGTTCTACGGCGGCGGCGTCACCCAGCTCGGCCGGCAGGCGCTGGCGAACGTGGTCGTCGGCCTGTACTCCTTCACGGTCGCCTTCATCCTGGGCAAGGTGATCGACAAGACGATCGGCTTCCGGCTCAAGGAGGACGACGAGGTCACCGGTATCGACCAGGTCGAGCACGCCGAGACGGCGTACGACTATGTGGGTTCGGCGGCCGGTCTGCGTGGCGCGTTGAGTGCCCGTCCGGTCCCTGCCGGGATCGAGAATGGGACCACTGAGGCCACTGAGACCTCCGAAAAGGAAGGCGCCAAGGCATGAAGCTGATCACCGCGGTGGTGAAGCCGCACAAGCTGGAGGACGTGCGGGCCGCGCTGGAGACGTTCGGCGTCACCGGGATGACCGTCACCGAGGCGAGCGGGTACGGGCGGCAGAAGGGCCACACCGAGGTCTATCGTGGCGCCGAGTACGAGGTGGACCTGGTGCCGAAGGTGCGGCTCGAGGTGGTCGTCGAGGACGGTGACAGCGCCGATGTGGTGGATGTCATCGTGAAGGCCGCGCAGACCGGCAAGATCGGTGACGGCAAGGTGTGGGTCACCCCGGTCGAGACCATCGTCCGGGTCCGCACCGGCGAACTGGACGGAGACGCACTCTAGATGGTTGACCGAGCAGGGCAGCGGCGGGTTCGTGCCGAAGAGGCCGACGAGCTGCTGCAACTGCTGCTCGCGAAGGCCTGCGACGCCCTCGGTGTACCTGCCGAGGGCGTCGCGCTGGTCGCGGTGGGCGGCTACGGGCGCGGCGAGCTGTCGCCGTACAGCGACCTCGACGTGATGCTCGTGCACGCCGAGGGATACCCGCGGATCGACGAGCTGGCTGCCCAGATCTGGTACCCGCTGTGGGACTCCAGGACGAAGCTGGACCACAGCGTCCGCACACTGGTCGAGGCACAGCAGGCGGCTGCGGCCGACGACCGGGTGGCGCTCGGCCTGCTGGACGCGCGGCACGTCGCGGGCGACACCCACCTGACCCTGCAGCTCCGGTCCGTGCTGATGGCCGACTGGCGACGTACGGCGAAGTCCCGGCTGCCCGGGCTTGCGCAGGCGTGCCGTGACCGGGCCTCCACGGTCGGAGAGCTTGCGCACCTCGCGGAGCCGGACCTCAAGGAGGCGTACGGCGGTCTGCGGGATGCCGTCGTACTACGTGCCCTGGTGGCGTCCTGGCTGGTCGACGTACCGCACCCCGTGGTCGAGCGGGCGCGTCGTGACCTGCTGGAGATCCGCGACGTACTGCATGAGGTGGCAGGGCGGGCGACGGACCGGCTGGTGGCTGACCTGGCCGGTGAAGTGGCCGCAGGGCTCGGGTTGTCGGGACGGGACGAGTTGCTGCGGCACGTGTACGCAACCGGGCGGACGTTGGCGCATGTGTGTGACGTGTCGTGGCGACGCGTCGAGAGCTTGATGACCAAGCCGCCGCGGTCCCGGCGCCGCCAGCGGTCCGGTGGGCCGTTGCTGCTCGCGCTGGACGAAGGAGTGGGGCAGCACGAGGGTGAGGTCGTGCTGATGCCGGACGCGCGACCAGAGCGCAACCCCGTGCTCGGTCTGCGTGCTGCTGCGGTTGCTGCTGACCGGGAGCTCGTGCTGTCACCCGCTGTGTGTGCGCGGTTGGCTGCGTCGGCTGCGGACTTCCCGGAGCCGTGGCCGGGGGAGGCGCGGCGGTTGCTGTGCGCTCTGCTTGGCGCCGGCTCAGGGCTGCTGGAGGTGTGGGAGGCGCTGGACCAGGCCGGGTACATCTCGCGGCTCCTGCCCGAGTGGGACGCCGTACGGTTCCGGCCGCCGCAGTCGGCGATCCACCGGTTCACTGTCGACAGGCACTTGCTGGAGACGTGTGTCGAGGCGTCGGCGATGGTGCGGGACGTACGGCGACCTGACCTGTTGCTGGTGGCTGCCCTGCTGCACGACCTCGGCAAGGCGCTCGACGGCGACCACAGTGTGACCGGTGCGGGCATCGCGGCGCGGGTGGCCCGTCGCATCGGCTTCAACGAGGCCGACGCCGACACGATCACGGTGCTGGTCCGTCAGCACCTGATGCTCGCGCAGGTTGCCACCCGGCGTGACCTGGACGACCCGATGACGGTGGACATGGTCGCCGGGATCGTGCGTACTACCGAAACGCTGGACCTGCTGGAGGCGTTGACGTACGCCGATGCGCGGGCCGCCGGTCCGGCGGCGTCGTCGCCGTGGCGGATGCGGCTGGTGGGGGACCTCTGTCGGCGGGCACGCAGTGAGCTGGCAGGTGGCGAGAGCATGTGGAGTGAGACCCCTCCCGTACCTGTGCCGGTGCTGCACCAGGTGGTGGGTGTTGGGCGGCTCGGCGTCACGGTGACCGAGCACCACGGCGACTTGCGCGTGAACGTCGCCGTACCGGACCAGGTGGGCACGCTGTCGACTGTTGCCGCAGTGCTGGCTGTAGACAGGCTGTCTGTGCGGTCTGCTGTCGTGACTTCCGTTGACGGTCTGGGGATCTCGCAGTGGACGGTTGCTGGGTCAGCTCCCGATCCGGTGCGGCTGAGGGACCGGCTGGCGGTGGCGCTGCGGGACTCGTCAGACGTCGTACGCCGACTGGCTGCGCGGGACTCGTCCCAACCGCGTGTGGCCAGTCGTGTCGACTTGTTGGCAGAGGCGTCCGAGACGGCCACGGTGCTGCAAGTGCGGGCACATGACCGTCCTGGACTCCTGTACGACGTCACGTCGGCTATTGCTGCCACCGGCGCGGACATCCGGTCTGCGCACGTCAGCACGCTCGGAGCGGAGTGCGTGGACGTCTTCTACCTGACAGATCGCCATGGTGCGCCGCTTGAACCCGAAGACGCGCGGACGACCGCGAAGTCGGTGCTGGATCGGTTGAGCTTCTAATCTCGCTACGTGGATCTTGTAGAGGCACTGCAGCGACAAGCGACCGCCTGCGAGGACCTGGGGTCCCCGATGTACGCCGAACTGCTCCGGCTGCTCGTCGACGACTACGAGGTCGGTGGGGCGTCGGTCCGGGTGCTGGAGGGCTACGAGGGCCGGTCCTTCGGCGAGGCGATCGGCTTACGGCTGCTGGCCGCCGTACACGGCCTGGTGCTGTCCGGTACGGCGCCTGAGCTCGCGGCGTTCTACCCGAGCGCGGGCGGTACGTGGGACCCCGTGCTCGGCTGGGAGGCATTTGAGCAGGTGCTGCAGTCGCGGCTGGGGGAGGTGCGATCTCTCCTGACACAGCCTCCGCAGACGAACGAGGTGGGCCGGGCCGCCGCTTTATACGGCGGGCTGCTGCGGCTGGTCGAGGAGGTGCCGCTGCCGGTACGGCTGTTCGAGATCGGCGCCAGCGGCGGCTTGAACCTGCGCGCGGACCAGTACCGCTACGTGGCGGGTGGGACGTCGTACGGGCCTGCTGACAGTCCTGTCGTGTTCGAGCCGGCCTGGTCGGGACGGGTGCCGTCGGTCGACCTGCGGATCGCGGAACGGGTCGGCTGCGACATCGCTCCGGTGAACCCGCTGACGGACCAGGGTGCGATCACGCTGACGTCGTACGTCTGGCCGGACATGACCGACCGCCTGGCCCGGCTGCGCGGTGCCCTGGCGATCGCACACGACGTACCAGCCGACGTACGACGACAGGACGCTGTCTCGTTTCTGCGGGGCCTGGAGCTGTCAGAGGGCCACGTGACCGTCGTGTGGCACTCGATCATGTGGCAGTACCTCCGCCGCCCGGACCGCGCCGCCATCGACGTCCGCCTCGCCGAACTGGGAGCCCAGGCCACGGACTCCGCCCCCCTCGCCCACCTCAGCCTCGAACCACACCGCGTCCTCACCCACACCCACGGCAACCCCGGCTACGAGTACCGCATCAACCTACAAACCTGGCCCACCGGCAAACCCCACACCCTAGGCACCACCACACCCCACGGCCAGGACCTGGCCTGGCTCAGCTAAGCGCCACGCTCACCGCTGTGCCGGCGGGTCATGCCAGAGGCCCATCCTGAGCCATTCCTCCGATATCTAGAGTCCCTTGGTCGGGGGACTGGTCGTGTCCATTGTCATCGCTCGTACCTTGCCGTGGTTCAGTGGCCACGGTCGGTCGGGGTGTTGCCGCGGTCGGGCGCTTCCCGGTGCACATTCTGACCGGACTCAGACCCCGCACCGCGAGCCCCGTCACCAAGTGAGGGCTTCTGGTGGGTCGCATACGCAGCAGCGGTCTGACCATCGAGAAACCGCATCGCCTCGCCGGCCGCCCCCTGCTCTGCCCCACCACGCCCAACCCGCTCTTGCCTACGCGATGTGACGGTCGGGCCAGCAGTCTGCCTCTGGGCTGCGGTGGCTGCCGGTTGGATGGGCGCGGGTGCATCGACCCGGGTTCCTGGGGCGGGAGGCGGGTAATTGGTCAGGTCTGCATCCGCTGTGCGGGTGCGGTTCTGAGGGCCCTGGAGGGCCTGGGACTGCTGGCGGGCGATCTCGAAGTTCGGGGTCTTCGCGGGGTACGGTTCATTCGGGGATTGGGCGTAGTGCTCCCGGATCCGCTCGGTTGCCTCGTCCAGCGACTGGGTCATGCTCTGCGCGATGTCGTGGCCGACGATGGGCTGTGCTTCGTCGACAGTCGCCCAGTCCGGCCTGACCATGGCATTGATCAGCTCGGCGCGCGCGGCCTGCTCGTGCGCGGGATCCTGCGGAACCACGTCGCCGAGACGGTTCCGGACGATCTCGTCTGCTATGGCGTCCCAGCGCATCACCACCGGCTGGTCGATGGCGCGGTTGGCGAGCGTGCCCATTCCCTCCGGGGCCGGCGGCGTACTCCAACAGCGATTCGGTGGCGCGGTAGGCGGCTGGGTACTCCGGTTTGGCGTCCGGGAGCTCGCCGTATCCGGCGGCGTCCGCGAAGGCCGCGACGTCCTTGACTGCGACTTACTCCGTCAACCCCTCATCGAGGCCCTTGGAATGCCGGGACAGTACCGCGTTGGGCTCGTCCGGGGCGTTGATCACGACACGTGCGTGGTTCGTCTCGTGCAGGATCGTGGTGAGAGCCTGCACCTTTTCCTGCGGTGACGCGTCCGGACCGAGTTTGTCGAAGATGAGCTCCTTGGACAGCTTGAACGAGCCATCAGGCTGGAACGATCCCCAGGCGGTGCCCTCGCCGGCAGTCGTGTAGAGGTCGCCGTTCCAGCGGTCGGTCTCGTTCGGCCGGAGCGCGCGAGCAACACGGTAAAGCTCGGCGAAGCGCCGGTACTCCGCCGACGATCGCTCGAGCTGGATGACGGCCATCGGTCAGTGGCCGCCGGTGCCCCGCGGACCGTCGAACGGCCAGTAGGGGTCGCGGAGGTTCTCCTCGATGTGTTCGAGGACCCGGGTCAGGCCGCGGATACTGGCGGCCTCGTCGGCGGGTGCGCGGTCGGCGATCTCGAAAATCCTCCGGCGGGCCTCGGCCATGATCGCGATGCGCTCTTCGGCCGTACCCGGTGCCTCGTGGGCAGCACGCTCGACCGCGACGGCTTCCTGCATCAGCGCGCTGGGCGGCTCCGGCGGTACGGCGTACCCGGGCAGCCGCTTGATCAAGTTCGCCGCCACGCGACGGTCCTCATCGGACTCCAGTTGGCCCAGCAACTCCCGCAACGACTGCTCGGCTAGTGCGACCGCGCCCACACCTTCGCGCTGGATCCGGCGTTTGGCGGCGTGGTGTGCGTTGTTGAACTCACTCAGATGCATCGGTCCTCCTCCCGGGCAGCCTATCCGCGGACGGACTCGGGGAGCCTGTGCCGAGCTGCCGCTGCCGCGCCGCGCTCCGTGGCGCTCGCGACCCGTCGCCGAGGCGGGGCACCCGTCCAGCCGCTCCGCCGGGTGGTGCCAGGACCGTCAGGAAGCGGGCTGTGGACTCCTCCTGTGTGCGTGGCTTCGGACGCCGGGGAGTGCTGGCTCGGCGTTGTGGATCGTCGGATGGGGCGGCCTGGATTGTTCGGGAGGAGCGGTGGCGGATCTCGTCGACCTTGGCGTTGAGCGCCTGCTCGATCTCCCCGGCCACTCTCCGGCCGTCCTCAGCGGACCGCTGCGCCAACGAGTCCCACTGCGGATCACGCCGTATTTCAGCGGCCGCCCCGGTCGGTGGGCGAGTGACCCCGATCAGGGGTCGTTCGTTGCGCCGTCTGCCCGGCCGAACCAGCACCGCGAGCACCGTCACCGAGTGACGGTTTCTGGTGAGTCGCGCGGGCTGCCGGTGCTTGGGCACCGAGGAACCGCATCGGGTCGCCGTGCCCGCCGCGACCTGCCGGCTCGCCACGGGTGGTGGGTGTGTGGGTGCCGACGCCCGAGGCAGACAGAGGCCGGGAGCTTGCCGCTGCCCTCCCTGGCACGTCGACTCGGGTCTCGGCAGCGGGTGGTGGCAGCGCGTCGAGGTCGGGCGTGGAGATCGCCCGTTCCTGTTCGTGGTTCAGTGCCTGCGCCGCCGCGGTCTGAGCGGCGACCGCGGCGTGTGGATTGGGAACCTTCGCGGGATACGGCTCATCCGGGCTCAGCTGGTAGTGCTCGCGGAGTTCCCCGACCGCCCGGTCCACTCGGCCCGTCGTCAGCTTCGCCGTCATCTCGCCCGCAGGCGGGCGGTCCTGGACCCGTCCCATTCGCCGACTGTCATCCGGTCGATCAAGTGAGCGCGGGCAGCCTGCTGATGCGCAGGATCCGGTGGGACGACGTCGGCCAACTCGTTCCGCACGATGTAGTCGGCCACCGTGTCCCATCGCATCGCAACGGGCTTGTCCAGCGCCGAATTGAGCAGTCGAGTGCGCTCGCCCTCCGATGAGGTGGCACGCTGCAACAGTTCGTCGCTCGCGTGCACTGCACCGGCATACTCGGGATCGGGCTGCGGTACGCCGTCGTACCCGGCGCGCTGGACGAAGTCCTGGAAGTCGTCGATCGTGCTGAGCTCTGTGAACCCCTCGTCGAGCCCGCGCGACTCCGGGCGCCGTACCGCATTCGGCTCGTCCGGGGCGTCCATCTGCGTTCGGGCGTGCTTGGACTCGTGCAGGACGGTGGCCAGCGCCTGTCCCTGGCGCACCGGGTCGCCACTGGGTTCGCCGGTGAGGTGATCGAGGACAAGTTTCTGGTTCAGCCGCATGGTGCCGTCAGTCCTGAGGCCGCCGTATACGTCGTCGGTGCGGGCGTACAGCTCGCCGTTCCAGCGGTCCTGGCCGCCCGGTCGCTGTTCCTGCGCGATCCGGTAGAGCCTCGCGAACTCCTGATACGCGGCCGAGGACGGCTCGATGCGGGTCATGCCGTCGTCGGCGGCCATCCTTCAGGCACCCGCCGGCGGCGGCGGTTCGTCCCACGGCATCGGGTCGGTCAGCATGTTCTCGGACGTCTCCAGGCCGCGGGAAAGCCCCCGGATCTTCTCGCTGTCCTTGCCGGCCCGGTCCGCGATCGCCCAGATCTGCCTCCGGGCAGCCGCCAGGGCTGCGAGCCGCTCCTCCTTCGCGCCGGTCTTGAAGTCTGCGGTCATGAGCATCCGGAGCGCTTCGGTCATCTCCGGCGACTGATCTGGAGGCGGAGGCTGAACGGCATCCTCCAGCTCGCCGATCAGCCGCTCTGCGGATCGCCGCTCGATCTCGCGTTCGAGCTTCGCGGCCGACTCGCTCAGCCGGGTCTGAGCCGCGGCGAGATCGGTGAGTCTGCCTGCCTGCAGTCCTTCCCAAGCGGCCACATACTCGCGCTCGAACTGTTCGTAGTCCATCAGTGCCTCCCTGCCGCGCTCGCAGAGATGGTCTCTGTGCGCCCGAGCGGCCAGTGTGGGTTACGGAGGTTGTCCTCAAGGTGTTCGAGGACTCGGGTGAGGCTGCGGATGCCGGCGGCTTTGTCGGCAGGGGCACGGTCGGCGATCTCGAAGATCTTGCGCGGGGCTTCTGCCATGCTCGCGATCGGCTCCGCGTCGGTGCCCGGTGCGTCGTAGGCGGCACGCTCGATCGCCACCGCCTCCTGCATCAGCCCGCTCGGCGGTTCGACCGGTACGGCGCACCCAGGCAGGCGGGCGATCAGCAGCATCGCAACGCGGCGGTCCTCGTTGGACTGCAGTTGGGGCAGAAGCTCACGCAACGCCTGCTCAGCCGGCCCGACCGTATCGATTCCCTCGCTCCGAATCTGGCGCTTGTGTGCGTTGTTGAACTCACGTAGCTGCATCGTCCCTCCTTGTCCAAAGCCTATCTGCGCATGGACTCACCAGGCGCTCGTGGACGGGTTGCCGCCGTGGCGTGCTGCGCGGCTGCGCGTGAGCCGTCGCCGAGTGAGGGTGCCTGCCCAGCTGCTCCGCCCGCGGGCGCCAGGCCGGTCAGGAAGCGGGCTGTGGATTCCTGGCCGGGGCGTGGCTTGGTGGCGGCCTCCCGCTGTCGGCCGTCGGAGGGGGCGACCTGGAGTGTCTGAGGTGAGCGGCGGCGGATCTCGTCGACCTTGGCGTTGAGCGCCTGGCCGATCTCCCCGGCCACTCTCCGGCCGTCCTCAGGCGACCGCTGCGCCAACGAATCCCACTGCGGATGCAACATCTCGCCGATCAACTCGCGTCGCATCGCCTGCCGATCAACCCCCTCAGCCGGCGCAACCTCCGCCAACCGATTCCGCACAACACCCTCCGCCAACCGATCGAAGTGCATCATCGCGGGCCCCTGGTGCAAGCGGTCGACCAACTGCTGCCGGTCGACGCTCGGACCGGACGTCTGCCGGATCAGCTCATTGGCCGCGGCGTACGCCCCGGATTCCTGGTCGTTGAATGCCAGGTTCGGGTATCCGGCCATCCTGGTGAACGCATGGAAGTCGGTGGCGGCCCGGACCGATGCCACGCCGTCCTGTAAGCCCCGTGACTGTGTCGTCCGGACGACGTTGGCCTCGCCCGGTGCGTCCACGTGCATCCCCGCGCGCGTTGCCCGATTCAGCACGGTCGCCAGTGCCCGTGCCTGCCACCGAGCGTTGCTGGCCGGGTCCTTCGTCAGTCCCTCGCGAAGGAGCGGCTCGCGGATGCCGATCGCGCCTGTCTGCTGGTCGAACCCCCCGATGCCACTCGTCGCGTAGAGCTCGCGGTTCCAGCGGTCGACGCCGGTCGGCCGGAGTTGCCGTGCCAGGTCGTACAGCCGGACGAACTCGCGGTACGTCGCGGAGTTCTCCGGAACCCGCCGACCTGACTCAGCCATCGGAGGATGGGAACGGCGTATCGGTCAGCGGAAACGGTGGGTCCCGCAGCCAGTCCTCCAGGGACTTGAGATCCTCTGTCATCGCGCGGATGTCTTCCTGCTCGTCCTTCTCGGCACGGTCGGCGAGTTCCCAGATCTTGCGGCGACCTTCCTCGAGCATCGCGATCTGTTCCTCGCTGGTGCCCCTCGGTGGGTAGACGGCGATGTGGACTCGGACGGCCTCCTTGTACAGCTCGCTGCGTTCCGGTGGCGGGGGCGGCGGTACGGCGAGGTCGTCGACGAGCTGCCCGGTCCAGGTGTGGTCGTGCTCCGAGGCGTCGTCCGGGACCAGAGCTCGCAGCTTCTGCTGCTCAGCCGCCAGATCCGTCGGCCGGGCGCCGCGGTGCACTCGTTCGTAGGCGCGGTTGAACGCGTTGTTGAAGGCGGGGATGTCGAGGGGCATGTGGGGGTTCCTTCGGTGCGGCGGGGGTGGTAGCACGGTAGCCGGGGGAGAGGGTGGGGCGTGGGAGTTATCCACAGGTTGGGGGGCCGGTAGACTCGGGGAGTTCATCGCTTCGAGGAAACGGACTGTTTCTCGTGTTCGACACGCTTTCCGATCGGCTCTCCACCGCGTTCAAGAATCTGCGGGGCAAGGGCAAGCTGACCGACGCCGACATCGACGCGACCGCCCGGGAGATCCGGATCGCGTTGCTGGAGGCCGATGTCGCGCTGCCGGTGGTGCGGGAGTTCATCGCGGCGGTGAAGGAACGCGCCGGCGGGGCCGAGGTGCGCGGCGGGCTGAACCCGGCGCAGCAGGTCATCAAGATCGTCAACGAGGAACTGATCAAGATCCTTGGTGGCGAGACCCGTGAGCTGCGGATGGCGAAGCGGCCGCCGACGGTGATCATGCTCGCCGGTCTGCAGGGTGCCGGTAAGACCACGCTGGCCGGCAAGCTCGCCAAGTGGCTGAAGGAGACCCAGCACCAGACCCCGATGCTGGTCGCCGCGGACCTGCAGCGGCCGAACGCGGTCACCCAGCTCCAGGTGGTCGGCGAGCGGGCCGGCGTACCGGTGTTCGCGCCGGAGCCGGGCAACGGTGTCGGCGACCCGGTCGAGGTGGCCCGGCGGGCGATGGACGAGGCGCACGCCAAGCAGTACAGCGTGGTCATCGTCGACACCGCCGGCCGGCTGGGCGTCGACGAGGTGCTGATGAAGCAGGCCGCGGACATCCGCGACGCGGTCAGCCCGGACGAGATCCTGTTCGTCGTCGACGCGATGATCGGCCAGGACGCGGTTACCACCGCGCAGGCCTTCCTGGACGGCGTCGGCTTCGACGGCGTCGTACTGTCCAAGCTCGACGGTGACGCCCGCGGTGGTGCCGCGCTGTCGATCGCGCAGGTCACCGGCCGCCAGGTGATGTTCGCCAGCAACGGCGAGAAGCTCGAGGACTTCGACGTCTTCCACCCCGACCGGATGGCGTCCCGCATCCTCGGCATGGGCGACGTGATGAGCCTGATCGAGCAGGCCGAGCGCTCGTTCGACGCCGAGGAGGCCGCGAAGACCGCGGCCAAGCTGCAGAAGCGCGGCGGCAAGGACTTCACCCTGGACGACTTCCTCGCGCAGATGCAGTCGGTCCGGAAGATGGGCCCGCTGACCAAGATCTTCGGCATGCTGCCGGGTGCGAACCAGTTCAAGGACCAGCTGGAGAACTTCGACGAGCGCGAGATCGACCGGATCGAGGCGGTCATCCACTCGATGACCCCGGCCGAGCGGAACGATCCGAACATCATCAACGGTTCCCGCCGGGCTCGGATCGCGAAGGGTTCCGGCACCGAGGTCGCGACCGTCAGCGGCCTGGTCGAGCGGTTCTTCGAGGCCCGCAAGATGATGGCCGCGATGGCGTCCGGCAAGGGCATCCCGGGGATGCCCGGAATGCCGGGGATGCCGGGCATGGGTGGCGGCGGTGGCCGGAAGGCCAAGCAGCAACAGCAGAAGAAGGCTAAGAAGCGCGGCTCGGGCAACCCGGCCAAGCGCGCGAACCAGGTGCACCAGCAGCCGCAGGAACCGGAGCCCGGTCAGCTGCCGGCCGCGTTCGGTGGCGCCGGCCAGGACGGCGACTTCGAGCTGCCGGACGACCTGAAGAAGATGCTCGGCGGCAACTGAGCGGCAACTGAGCGGCCCGAAAGGGCACAGTCCGAACGGACGGCCATCTGTCGTCCGTTCGTCCGACGCGCCCGGCGCGGCCCGCGGCCTACCGTGATCTGGAGTGAACACCGGGGGACGAGTGCCTGAACTTGCCTGTTCGGTACTCGGTCACGGCACACCGGCGCCGGTTGTGGCCGACCTTCCGGCGGCTAAGATCGTGCCTACGCCCGAGAGACACACCAACTGCGGAATGCGTCGAGGACGGTTCGGATGAGGCAGCAGTTCAAGAACCTGGACACGTGGCGGGGAAAGTTGACCGCTACCTGGGTCTGCTTGGCTCCGCCCACCGCGATGGTCGCCGTGTTCGTGGTCGGCGGAGTCACCTCGAACACGTTCATCGTCGACGCGCACGCGCTGGCCGCTCCACGCCAGGACGCGGTCTTCGACGACCTGGCGAACAACGTGCCGGCGCAGCCCGGCGTCGACGGCAGCCTGCCGACACAGGCGAAGTCCACGATCCAGGTCCCGGTCACGGGGACCACCGACGGCACCGTGCAGCCGATCCCCGGCGCCTTCGGCGACGCGTCGGGGATCCCGGGCACCGTGCTCGCGGCGTACCAGAAGGCTGCCCGCGACCTGGCGCTGTCGATGCCCGGCTGCCACATCACCTGGCCGTTGCTGGCCGGGATCGGCAAGGTCGAGTCCGACCACGCCAGCGGCGGCAAGGTGGACGCGAACGGCAACACCCGCGGCAAGATCCTCGGCCCGATCCTCGACGGCAGCCCCGGGACGGCGGCGATCGCCGACACCGACCACGGCGTGTACGACGGGAACACGACCTGGGACCGCGCCGTCGGGCCGATGCAGTTCGTGCCCGGTACCTGGAAGACGTTCGGTGCCGACGGCAACGGTGACGGCGTCAAGGACCCGCACAACGTGTTCGACGCGGCCCGCGCGGCCGGGGACTACCTCTGCTCCGGCGGGGCGAACCTGTCCGACCCGCAGGGCCTGGTGCAGGCGGTGCTGCGTTACAACCACTCGATGGACTACGTGTCGACGGTCCTGCGCTGGATGCAGTCGTACAGCAAGGACACCGTGAGCGTCCCGGACAAGCCCGGCCAGATCGTCACCCCGGACAAGCGCGGCAACGCCGGCGACGACAAGGGCTCGACCCGGACCACGACGCCGCCGCCGACCACTCCGCCGACGACGGTGCCGACTGCCGGTACGACGACCTCGACCGCCCGGCCGGTGGTACCGACCACCCCGCGTCCGACGTCCGGCGTCACCGCCTCGACGAAGCCGACCACGCCGAAGCCGACGCATGCGCCGGGGACCACAACGACGCCCACGAAGCCGCCGTACACCCCGCCGAGGACGCCGCCGACCACCCCGACCAAGACACCGCCGTCCACGCCGACGACCACTCCGACGCCGGGCGACCCGACCTGTACGCCGACGCCGACCCCGACGGACACCCCGACGCCTACGCCTACGCCGACGCCCACACCGACTGTCACCCCGACCGGACCGCCGACGACCACGCCGAGTCCGTGCGCCTCGAACACCCCGGGATCCGACCAGACCACCACGCCGGAGAGTTCGCCGACCTCGGCCCCGCAGCCTGCCGGCTGACCGGTCCGGACCCAGGTCCAGGTAGCGCCTGTCGTTACCTCGGTGCCGGTTTTCCGAGCGGATTCTGTGGCCCGTAACTTTGCGTCGTCTTGATGTAACTTTCTGGCGCTTGGTTCGTTGAAGGGGCTATGCGCCTAACCCGTAGTGGTAACCGTCGGGTCAAAATCATCATCGCTTCACTCTGTACCGCCCCGCTCCTGGTCGGGGCCGTTGTGACCGTCGCCTCGGGTGGGACCGGTGCCGCCGATCAGCTGACGGCAGGCAGCCCGGTCGCCCCTTCACCCGGGGCCGGGCTGAACAGCGGTGAGTTCGACGAACTGACGATGATCGTGCCGCAACGTCCCGGAGTGGACGGGCAGCTCGGATCCGACAAACCTGCCCTGGCCGACGTCCCCGTGCAGGGGGCCACCGACGGGCGATCGGTCGTCCGTCCGGGGCGGCCGGGTGCCGTGAACGGCATCCCGCGCGGGGTGTTCCCCGCCTACCGCCGCGCCACCGCGAATCTCGCGGTCGTCCGGCCGAACTGTGGGCTCACCTGGCCGCTGCTGGCCGGGATCGGCAAGGTCGAGTCCGACCACGCGAGCGGCGGCCGGGTCGACGTGGCCGGCACCACCCGCGGCCGGATCCTCGGCCCGGAGCTGAACGGCCGGCACGGCAACGGCCGGATCACCGACACCGACAAGGGCAAGTACGACGGCGACCAGACCTGGGACCGCGCCGTCGGGCCGATGCAGATCATTCCGCAGGTGTGGAGCGAGTTCGGGGCCGACGGCAACGGCGACGGCTTCCGCAACCCGAACAATGTGTACGACGCGGTCACCACCGTCGCCGTGGTGCTCTGCGCCGAGGGCGACGACCTGCGGAACCCGCGCGACCTGGTCGCCTCGCTGCTGCGGTACCACCACTCCAAGGACTTCGTCGCCACGGTCCTGAAGTGGATGCGGCTGTACAGCAAGGACGCCGTCCTGGTGCCGAATGCGAAGGGCAACATCGCGGCCGCGAAGCCGGCCGGCAACGCCGACCGCCGGGTCGACCCGCGCAAGGTGCCGAGCGTTCCGGACGACACCAAGACGCCGACCCCGACACCGCCGCCGGCGACCACCACCACGGTGCCGACCGTGCAGCCGACGACGCCGTGGGAGACGCCGACACTGCCGCGGCCGATCGACACGCCGACGGACTCGCCGACCCACCACCCGACGGCGACCCCGACCCGGACGCCGACCAAGACCCCCACCAAGACGCCGACTCCGACGCCGACTCCGACCCCCACGCCGACGCCGACCCCGACGCCGACCGAGACCCCGACGGAAACCCCGAGCGGGACGCCGTGCGCCGGCAACGAGACCACCACCCCGACCTGTACGCCGGGCGGCGGCTCGCACGGGTAGGTGATGCCTGGCAATTCCCGCTGACTGCGGGGCACCGGGCACCTCCTCGCTACGGCGCGGAATCACCAGACGCCACCTAACAGATACGGTCGCTCCATGACCGGTGTACTGAAGCTGGCCGGCACCGTGTTGCCGGCCGGCGAGCAGCAGGAGATCCACCTCAGCGGCGGGCTGGTCGTCGACCGGCCCGCCGCTGCTGACGTCACGACCGTGCACACGGGCGGCTGGATCGTGCCCGGCCTGGTGGATGCGCACTGCCACATCGGCCTCGACCAGCACGGCGGCGTCGACGAGGAAACCCAGGAGCGGCAGGCGATCGCCGACCGGGACGCCGGTGCGCTGCTGGTCCGGGACGCGGGCTCGCCGGTCGACACCCGCTGGATCGACGACCGCGAGGACCTGCCGAAGATCATCCGGGCCGGGCGGCATCTCGCCCGCTCGAAGCGGTACCTGCGCAACTACGGCTGGGAGATCGAGCCGGAGGAACTGGTCGCGTACGTCGAACAGGAGGCCCGTCGCGGTGACGGCTGGGTGAAGCTGGTCGGCGACTGGATCGACCGCGAGGCCGGCGACCTGACGCCGTGCTGGCCGGCCGCGGCGCTGAACGCGGCGATCGCGCGGGCCCATGAGCTCGGCGCCCGCGTCACCGCACACGTCTTCGGCGAGCACGCCCTCCCGGACCTGCTGGCCGCGGGCATCGACTGCCTCGAGCACGGCACCGGCATCGAGCCGGGGCTGCTCAGCGAGATGGCCGAGCGCCAGGTGGCCGTCGTACCGACGCTGGTCCAGTTGGAGAACTTCCCGCAGTACGCCGAGCAAGCCGCGGGTAAGTTCCCGGTGTACGCCGCCCACATGACCGACCTGTACGAGCGCCGGCTGCAGCGGCTGCGGGACGCGTTCGAGGCCGGCGTACCGGTGTATGCGGGGACCGATGCGGGCGGGGTGCTCGGGCACGGGCTGGTCGCGCAGGAGATCCAGGCGCTGACCGAGATCGGGATGTCGGGGGAGCAGGCGCTGGCCGCCGGGTCGTGGGCCGCACGCGACTGGCTCGGCGCGCCGAGCGAGCTGCGACCGGGTGATCCGGCGGATCTGGTGGTGTACGACGAGGACCCGCGGGCGTATCCGGCGGTGCTGTCGTACCCGCGGCTGATCGCGCTGCGTGGGAGCGTGATCTTCTCCCGGTGACGGAAAAATCTTCCTGAGAGGGTGGCTTCTGCGGAAGATCTTCCCTTAGCGTGGCTCTGGGACCGCCGACGCCCCTCGGCGGACCAGCTACGGGAAGGAACCGCCCATGTCCCGAGTACCCAAGCTGTCCGCGCTCCTGGCCGTCGGTGCGCTCGCGCTGACCGCCCTCCCGAGCAACGCGGCACAGCCCTCCCGGTCGAGCCTCGCCTCGGCGTTCCAGAGCGCGTCGGCGAAGTACGACGTACCGCGCGAAGTGCTGGTCGGCGTCGGCTTCGCCGAGACACACCTGGACGGCCACCACGGTGCGCCGAGCCAGGCGAACGGCTACGGCGTCATGCATCTGGCCGCGAACAACGTGAACAAGACGATGTCCGAGGCAAGCAAACTGACCGGACTGCCGGTCGCGAAGTTGTCCAAGGACGACGCGTCGAACATCCTCGGCGCTGCGGCCGTCCTGGACTCGTACGCCGACCAGGCCGGCCTGAAGGACCGTTCCAGGATCGGCGAGTGGTACTCCGTGATCGCGAAGTACTCGCACTCCGCCGACGCCGCGACCGCCCGGCTGTACACCGACGAGGTCTACAAGATGATCGGCCTCGGCGTCCGGACGGCCGGCGTCTCGACCGATCCGCAGCAGGTAACGCCGGACCGCGGCGCGTACGCGAAGGTCGCACCCCTCGGCGCCAAGGTCCAGGGCGCCGACTACCCGGGCGCGATCTGGGACCCGGCCAGCACCAGCAACTACCAGGTCGGGCGGACGCAGGCGATCAGCACGATCGTCATCCACGTCACCCAGGGCTCGTACGCCGGCACGATCAGCTGGTTCAAGAACCCGTCGGCCCAGGTGAGCGCGCACTACGTGGTGCGGTCCAGCGACGGCCAGATCACCCAGATGGTGGCCGAGAAGGACACTGCCTGGCACGCCCGGAGCGCGAACCCGTTCGCGATCGGCATCGAGCACGAGGGGTACGTCGACCAGCCGTCGTGGTTCACCGACGCGATGTACCGGTCGTCGGCCGCGCTGGTCAAGAACATCGCCGACCGGCGGGGCATCCCGAAGGACCGTGACCACATCAAGGGCCACAGCGAGATGCCCGGCAACGACCACACCGACCCGGGTCCGAACTGGAACTGGGACTACTACATGCAGCTGGTGAACGACGGCAACCCGAACCCGCCGCAGTACAACTTCACCACGTGGGGGAACGGCGTGAACGTACGGTCCGCGCCGAAGCTGTCCGCGTCGGTCGTAACGACGCTGGCCGGTCCGACCCGCGTGTTCGTCGAATGCCAGGTCCAGGGCGACACGGTCACCGCCGGCGGCTACACCAACAACTGGTGGTCCAAGCTCCGCGACCAGAAGGGCTACATCACCAACATCTACATCGACGACCCGAACGCCAAGCTCCCCGGCGTACCCGACTGCTAGAGCAGGAAGGTAGAGCCTGCTGTACCGACCGCGGCTACGAGGGTGCCGCAAGATAAGGGCATGCTCAAGAAGATCCTGTCCCGGGGGTGGTCCGGCCGCCGCGTACCTGATCGTGCGCTTCTTCAAGTCGGTCACGCTGCTCGGCGCGCTGCCGATCAGCCTGCTGCTTGGCTGGATCATCCCGGGTGCGACCGCAGGACTGGTGCGGCTGGCCAACAGCGAGCGGTACCGCGCCGCGAAGTACCTGGGTGTCCCGCAGGCGGAGGAGCTGCCTCCCGCGCTGCCGAGGCAGTCCGGGGACGTGGTGACGCCGTTCCGGGACAGGTCCTTCAAGCGCAGTCTCAAGTGTCTGCTGATGCCGGTGGTGATGATCCCGGAGCTGTTCATCACCGCGATCTCCGTGGTCGGCGCACCGGCGGCTGTCGCGGGCATGCTGCTCTGGAAGCTTGGCCCAGGCAACTTCAGCTTGATGGGCGTTGGCGTCGGCAACTGGTTCGACGCGCTCGCCCTCGGCCCCCTGCAGATTCTGCTCAGCCTGGGCTTCCTTGGTTGGCTGGCGCCGGCAGTGGCCCGCGGCCACGCCAACGTGGTGCTGACACTGCTCGCGCCGAGTGCCGAGCAGGTGGAGACCGCCCGGTTGGAGCAGCGAGTGGAACAGCTCACGAAGAGCAGGGCGGGTGCTGTTGACTCGCGCTGCGCCGAGCTGCGCCGTATCGAGCGGGACCTGCACGACGGCACCCAAGCCCAGTTGGTCTCCCTGGCGATGCGCATCGGCGTTGCCAAGCAGGTGATGGCCGAGGACCCGGAGAAGGCCGCCAAACTGCTCGACGACGCCCGCGACGGCGCAGAGTAGGCCATGACGGAGCTACGCACAGCGCGGCCGGCCACGTCGACGTACAACTCGAACGGCGCGGTCCTGAGCTCTACCTGGCCGTCACCGACGACGGGATCGGTGGCGCCCGGATCGGCGAGCAGAGTGACCTGCTGGGCCGGGGGAGCGGTCTGCACGGCATGCTGCATCGCGGTCGTCGACGTACGGCTGCCACCCACCTTGACCGACGAGGGCCTGCGCGCCGCGATCGAGGCCCGCCGTGTCCTCGCTGTTCTCGCCTACCTCGGCCTGTGAGCTCTTGACGGTTGAGCCTCACTAGTCCACTCTCGTGATCTGAGAGCGCTCTCATCCACCGAACCGCCCCTAGGTGAGGAGAGTCCATGAAGGTCCTACTAGCCGTCGTGGTCACGGCGGCTGCGCTCACTGTGCCCACAGCACAGGCGCTCGCTGTGCCCGGCCAGTCCGCTGCGATGCAACGTGACTTCGGCCTCAACGAGCAGCAGATGCAGCAACGCCTGGCCGCCGAGACGTCAGCAGCCAAGCTCTTGCCGGCAGCACAGAAGGCAGCCGGTGCTGCCTTCGGCGGAGCCTGGTACGACGCCAGCACGCAGAAGCTGGTTGTAGGAATCGTCGGCCAGGACCACGCGGCCGCCGTACGCGCCACAGGTGCCCAGGTGACCGCCGTACCCATCACTGCGAAGGCCCTGGACCAGCGGAAGGCTGCGGTCGACAAGCTGGCCGGTAAGGCAGTACCGGCTGCCGTGAGCGGCTGGGCTGCCGACCCGAAGTCAGGCAGCGTTGTCGTCAACGTCCAAGCAGGCAAGCGTTCCAAGGCCGTCGACACGTTCGTGGCCAAGCTGGCCAAGGCAGGTGCCGTGACAGTGAAGGAGGTTGCCGCCCAGGCGCCCCGTACGTTCGCTGCCGGCACCGTCGGCGGTGACCCGTACTACGTCAGCAACATCCGCTGCTCGATCGGCTTCTCGGTGTACGGCGGCTACGTGACCGCCGGGCACTGCGGCCGGAGCGGGATGGTGCGCGGCTGGGACGGCTCGGACCAGGGGTCGTTCCAGGCCTGGTCGTTCCCGGGCAACGACTTCGCGTGGGTCGCAACCGGCTACGGCTGGTGGACCGTGCCTGTGGTGTTCGGCTGGGGACAGGTGAGCGACCAGCTGGTCCGCGGCTCGTCCGAGGCACCGATCGGTTCGTCGGTGTGCCGCAGCGGCTCCACGACGCACTGGCACTGCGGCACGATCCTGGCCAAGAACGAGACCGTGAACTACGGCAACGGCCAGCTGTTCTACGGTGCGACCAAGACCAACGTCTGCGCCGAGGGCGGCGACTCGGGTGGATCGTTCATCACCGGTGACCAGGCGCAGGGCGTCACGTCCGGCGGCTGGGGCAACTGCACCAGCGGCGGCGAGACGTGGTTCCAGCCGGTCAACGAGATCCTCCAGACGTACCACCTGACCCTGCACACCGCCTGAAAGCAGTAACGTCCGAAGAACCGAGGGCTATTGGCCTCAGTTCTTCGGACGCTACGCGGGTTGTCAGGCTGTTTCGTTGGGGACGGGCTCCAGCTTCGGGGACTCGTCCTGCTTCGTGGCCAGCGAGTCGATGAGCTGCTTGGCCAGGGCGAAGCCGGAGCCGCCCATCGTGATGGTCTTCACCAGGGTGTCCTCGATGCCCTGCGCACCGTTCAGCACCACCATGTTGCCGACCTTCGCGAACGAGCTGGCCGCCGCGGTGACGATCTCCGGGTAGGCCTCGGCGAGCTGCTGCGCGACGACCGCCTCGGTGTTCGTGGCCAGCGCCTCGGCCCGGGCCTTGATACCGGCCGCCTCGGCCATCGCCTTCGCCTGCACGGCCGACGCCTCGGCCTTACCGTTCAGCTCGGTGGCCTTCGCCTGCGCCTCACCGCGGAGCTGGACCTCACGGGCGTTCGCCTCGGCGCCCGCGATCTGCGCGTCCCGGGCGGCCGTGGCCAACGTGCGCTGCCGGTACGCCTCGGCGTCGGCGGGCTTCAGCACCGTCGACTCCAGCTGCTTCTCGGCCAGCGACGCGTTCAGCTTCGCGGTCTCGGTCTCGGCGACCACGACCTCCTGGCGGGCCAGCGCCTCGGCCAGCGGGCCGGACTGCGACGCCTTCGACTTCGCCTGGTCGACCTCGGCCTGGTAACCGGCCTGGGCGATCGAGCTCTCTCGGACGGCGGCGGCCTTCTTCGCGGCGGCGGCCTGCTCGCGCTCGGTCGCCTCCCGGTCCCGCTCGGCCTGCGCGATCCGGGCCGCGGCCTCGACCGCGGCGGCCTGCGGACGGCCGAGGTTCTTGATGTACCCGGACTCGTCGTCGATCTCCTGGATCTGCAGCGAGTCCACGACCAGGCCGAGCTTCTCCATGTCGCCGGCCAGCGAGCCGCGGATGTTCGTGGTCAGCGTCTCCCGGTCGTGCAGCATCTCCTCGACCGTGGTGGAACCGACGATCGCCCGCAGGTGACCCGCGAACAGCTCGTGGATGGTGCCCATCACCTGCTCGTCGCTCTGCTCCAGGAACCGCCGCGCGGCGTTCGCGATCGAGCCGTAGTCGTCACCGACCTTGTACGCCGTGACGCCCTTGATGTGCAACGGGATCCCCTGGCTGGACACGCAGGTGACGGTCAGCGGCGTGGCCCGGATGTCCAGCGGCAACCGCCGTACCGTCTGAAAACCTGGGAGAACCGCCGTACCGCGGCCGACCACGATCTTGAAGCCGAGGGTCTCGTTGATCTGCTCGTTGCTTGAGTGCGCGCCGAGGCCGGAGATGATCAGCGCCTCGTTCGGCTCCGCCACCCGCCAGACCATCCGGAACACGATGAGCAGCACCACGACCGCGACGGCGGCGATGCCTACGTACGTCCAGAGCATTTCCCCTCCAAGACAGTGCACATTTCAAGAACTGGGCAATTTAGATGGCGCGAGCGACGTAGACGGTGCGCGGTGGGTCGAAGTCGACGACGATCACCTGCGTCCCCACCTCCAGCACCTCGTCGGTCGCCGGGTAAGCGTAGAAGGCCTCGGTGGCACCCCGGACCGGCAGCATCACCTCGCCGACGATCCCGGGTGCGATCCGGCCGATCACCCGCCCCCGCTTGCCTACCATGTTGCCCCTTCGACGTACCGCTGCTGCTCTGGGTTCCGGGCAGCTTACATCGAAGTATCAACCGCGGACGGCGCCTTCCGTAGCCCCCTTCACGAACTGCCGGGCGAAGATCGCGAACACGACCACCAGCGGGATCATCGCGAGCAGCGCTCCGGTCATCACCATGCTGTAGTCGACGCCGTGCGCACGGTTCAAGGTGGACAGCGCGACCTGCAGCGTCAGGTGGTCCGGGTTGGTCAGCACGATCAGCGGCCACATGTAGTCGTTCCAGGACCCGACGAACGTGAAGATGCCGAGGAACGCCAGCGCCGGCCGCGCCGACGGCAGCGCCACGTGCCAGTACGTACCGAAGAAGCCGCAGCCGTCCAGCGTCGCGGCCTCGACCAGTTCGTCGTGGATCGAGTTCCGGAAGTACTGCCGCATCCAGAAGATTCCGAACGCGTTGGCCGCGCCCGGAATGATCAGCGCCTTCAGCGAACCGACCCAGCCGAGGATCGCCATCGTCTGGAACTGCGGTACGGCGGCCAGTTGCGCCGGCAGCAGCATCGTCGCGAGCAGGATCACGAACAACGCGTTCCGCCCCGGGAACCGGAACTTCGCGAACGTGAACGCGGCCAGCGAGTCGAAGAACAGCACCAGCGCCGTCGTCGAGACCGCGACGATCGCGGTGTTCGCCATCGACTGGAAGAACGCCACGTTCGCCAGCACCTGGTGGACGTTCTCGCCGAAGTGCCCGCCGAACGTGAACTTCGGCGGGAACCGGTAGATGTCGGCGGTGGTGTTCGACGCCATCAGGATCGTCCACGCGAACGGGAACATGAACACCAGCAGCGCCAGTACGAGCGCAGCATGCAGCGCGATCCCGCGCAGCCGGCTCCGGATCATCTGTCCTCACCCCGTCCGCGGAAGATCCGCCAGTTGATTGCCGTGAACAACAACACCAGGACGAAGATGCTGAGCGCGATCGCGGCGGCGTACCCGTAGTCGTTGTCGAGGAACGCGGCCCGGTAGAAGAACAGCACCACGGTCATCCCGCTCTGCCCGGTGCCGCCGCTGTTGCCGACCATCACCTGCGGCTCGGTGAACGTCTGCAGGCCGCCGATCGTCGACATGATGACCGTGAACAGTACGACGGGGCGCAGTTGCGGCAACGTGATCGAGAAGAACGTCCGTACGGCGCCCGCCCCGTCCACCTTCGCGGCCTCGTACTGCTCGCGCGGGATCGCCTGCAGACCGGCCAGGTAGATCAGCGTGTTGTACCCGACCCACTGCCAGACGATCATCGTGGAGATCGCGATCTTGATGCCCCACGGCTGCCCGAGCCAGTCCTGCTGCGGGATGCCGAGCGAGCGCAGCGCGGCGTTCACGAGACCGAAGTTCGTACTGAAGATCGAGCTGAAGAAGATCGCCATCGCCACCAGCGACGTGACGTTCGGGATGAAGTACGCGATCCGGTAGACGTTGGTGAACCGGACCGCGGACTGCAGCATCACCGCGAGCAGCAACGCCAGCACGAGCGTCGGCACCGTCGACATCAGGAACAGTACGACGGTGTTCTCCAGCGCCTGCCAGAACGTCGGGTCCTTGACCAGGAACGCGAAGTTGCCGAGGCCGGTGAACCTGCGGGCGCTCATCCCGTCCCAGCGCTGGAACGCGAGCACGATCGTGGACAGCATCGGGTACAGCCCGAACACCGCGAACAGCACGTAGAACGGCGATAGCGCCAGGTAGAACCGCCAGTACGACCAGATCCGCTTGCGGGCGGGTGCCGTGGTCACCGTGGCCGCCGGCACCGTCGCCGTAGCGGTCACTGCACCCCCTGCCGCGTGGCGATCGCCTTCGCCTTCGAGACCGCCGAGGACCAGGCCGCGTCCGACGTCTTGGACCCGGTCTGCACGGTCTTCAGCTCGTCGTGGAACGGCGCCGCGACCGAGTCGTCGAACGGGCTCTGGTACGCGACCGGGATCCCCTTCGCCGCCGGGCCGAAGATGTCGATCGGCACCTGGCCGCCGAAGAACGCGTCCTTGGCCTTCAGCTCCGGCTTGTCGTACGCCGCCGGCGTGGACGGGAAGATCTGCGCATCCGTGAACGCCTTGGCCTCGTTGTCGGCGCTCAGCATGTACTTGATCACGTCGAACGCCTTCTGCGGATCGGCGGCGTTCTTGGTGATCGCGAGGAACGAGCCGCCGAAGTTCGCCGGGCCACCGGGGGTCGGCGCCAGCCGCCACTTGCCGGCCGACTTCTTCACCGCGGACTTGATGTCCAGCGCCACCCAGGCGGCGCCGATGTGGGCCGGCACGGTGCCCTGGTCGAGGCCGGCGTTCCAGTCCGGGCCGCCGCTCGGCGTCCGGCCGTCGATCTTCAGCGTCATCGCCTTGACCGCGGTGTCCCAGGCCTTGCGGATGTGGTCCTGGTCGCCGATGAACTTGTTGTCCTTGGAGATGTACCGCTCGGTGCCCTGGCCGACGACCATGTCGTACAGACCGGCGGCGTCGCCGACGATCGGCGCCTTCGGGTTCTTCGCCTTCAGTTCGACACCGGCCGCGAAGAAGTCGTCCCAGGTCTTCAGCTGCTCGGCCACCTTGGCCGGGTCGCTCGGCAGCCCGCCGGCGGCGAAGATGTCCTCGCGGTAGAACAGCGCGGTCGGGCCGACGTCGATCGGCAGCCCGATCACCTTGCCGTCGAGCGTGGTCGCCTGCTTCACCTTCCAGTCCAGGTAGTCGCCGAGCACCGAGTCCGCGCCGACCGTCTTCAGGTCCACGAACCGCTCCGCCTGCGGCAGCAGCGACGCGATGTCCTCGCCCTTCAGCCCGGTGATGTCCGGGATCGACGTACCGCCGTTGAACGTGGTGATCAGCTTCTGCTTGAAGTCGCCGCCGATCTCGGAGTACTTGATCTTCGGGTCCGGGAAGTGCGCGATCGTGTCGTCGAGCACGGACTTGCCGAGACCGCCCGGCCAGCACCAGAAGCTCAGCTCGGTGGCGGCGTTCTTCTTGGCCGGCGCGCCGGCGTTGTTCATCCCGGACGAGCAGCCGACGAGCGACCCGCCCGCTAGTCCGCTCGCAACGGCCGCGAAGCCCCCGAGCAGCGTCCGACGTGAGAGCTCCATGGATCTACCTTCCTGAGTGGGCGCCGATCAGCGCTTCCAGTTGGTGGTCATCGGGGTTCGCGTCCTGCCAGGCCGCGAGGTCGGCCCAGCGCGGCGCGGCGTCCGCTCCGCCGAGCCGGGTGACCGAGATGGCTGCGGTGAGCGCGGCGAACCGCACCCGTTGCTCCAGCGGCAGGTCCCAGAGGGTGCCGGCGATGAAACCGGCGGCGAACACGTCACCCGCCCCGGTGGTGTCCGCCGCCGGGACCGGATAGGCCGGTACGTCGACGTACTGGCCGCTGCCCGCGTCGAGTGCGATCGCACCGGCGGCGCCGTTCGACACGACGACCAGCGGCACCTTCTCCGCGAGCCGGCGGATCGCCTGCTCCGGGGTGTCCGTTCGCGTGTAGTACCTGGCCTCGTCGGCGTTGGGCAGGAACACGTCGCAGTGCTCGAGCTGGTCGAGTACGGCGGGATCCCACTGCTCGCTCGGGTCCCAGCCGACGTCCGCGAACACCGTGCTGCCGGCCGCCTTCGCCTTGGCCAGCCACTCGTTCGGCCACGGGCCGATGTGGGCGGCGACCGCGCGGGCGGACGGTGCGGTGGTGATCAGGTCGTCGGCGGACAGCGGGGGAGTGGTGCCGCGGGTGACCAGCGCCCGATCGTTGTCATAGGCAAGGGCCACGGTGAGCGGAGTCGGCCAGTCGGGGAGCTTGCGGGACAGTCCGAGGTCGATGCCCTCGGCGCCCAGCGCCGCCCAGACCCGGTCGCCGAGGTCGTCCGCACCGAACGCGGCGACCATCCCCGTCCGCAGCCCGAGCCGGGCGAGCGCGACCGCGAAGTTCGCGATCCCGCCGGGGCTTTCGTGCGACTCGGTCGCCCAGACCTCGGTGCCGGACCGTGGCGCCGTGGGCAACCCCAGCACGAGGTCGTGGAAGACCAGCCCGGACACGACAACATCCAGAGACGTGACGTCCAGCTCATGCATCCGCAGCCACACTCCTGCATGCTCGATCAAACTCGTGCATGAATCTTGAAACTTGTGCGCATGATCCGCAATACCTAGTCACAACTTTGACGGAAAATGACGGAGTTTGCGTGATACGGTCTGTGTGTGTTGCCGAAGCAGCGACAGGATCAGATCCTCCGCGCCCTCCGGGCCGATGGCGCCGGAGGCGTGAAGGTGCTCGCCGGGAAGCTCGGGGTCAGCGAGGCGACCATCCGCCGCGACCTCGAGCAGTTGGACGCCGAGGGCCGGCTGACCCGGGTGTACGGCGGCGCCCTCGCGGTCGACGGGGGCGACGAGCCGTTCGCGGAAGTGAACGCCGTACATGCCGAGGAGAAGGACCGGATCGCCCGCCGCGCCGCCGAACTGGTGACCGACGGCGAGTCCGTGCTGCTCGACATCGGTACGACGGCACTCCGGGTGGCGCAGCACCTGCACGGGCGCTCGTTGACGGTCGTCACCAGCAACCTCGCCGTACTGGACGAGCTGGAGAACGACGAGCAGATCGAGCTGATCGTGCTGGGCGGGTTCGTACGGCGCAGTTACCGGTCGCTGGTCGGGTACCTGACCGAGGAGAGCCTGCGGCAGATCCACGTCGACTGGCTGTTCCTCGGGACCAGCGGGGTCCGCCCCGACGGGCGGGTGATGGACAGCACGATGATCGAGGTGCCGGTGAAGCGGGCGATGATCAATGCGGCGGACCGGGTCGTGCTGCTCGCGGACCGGACCAAGTTCCCGGGTCATGGCGTTGCCCGGGTGTGCGAACCGGGGGAGCTGAGCATGGTGGTGACCGAGCCGGGCGCCGACGAGGCGACCCGGGTGCAACTGGCGGAGGCAGGAGTGCAGGTGGTACTGGCGTGAGCAGGCGGATCCAGGGGGTGTTGCTGTGCGACTGACGATTCTCGGTGGGGGCGGGTTCCGGGTCCCGCTCGTGTACCACGCGCTGCTCGGCGACCACGGCCCCGGCCGGATCACCGACGTGATGCTCTACGACACCGACCGGACCCGGCTCACGGCGATCGGCGCCGTCCTCCGCCAGCAGGCGGCGGCCGCAGAGCCAGGGTTGGCCCCGCCGATGGTGACGGAGACGACCGACCTCGACGAGGCCCTGCGCGGCGCCGACTTCATCTTCTCGGCCATCCGGGTCGGCGGCCTGGACGGGCGGACCGTCGACGAGCGGGTCGCCCTCGGCCGCGGGGTACTCGGCCAGGAAACGGTCGGCGCCGGCGGAATCGCCTACGGCCTCCGGACCCTCCCGGTCGCCACGAAGATCGCCCAACGGATCGCGGCCGTCGCCCCCGACGCCTGGACGATCAACTTCACCAACCCGGCCGGCATGGTGACCGAAGCGATGATCCCGTTCCTCGGCGATCGGGTGATCGGCATCTGTGACTCGCCTTCGGGGCTGGGCCGGCGCGCCGCCCTCGCATTGGGAGTGGACCCTTCGACCGCGTTCTACGACTACGCCGGTCTCAACCACCTCGGCTGGCTCCGCGGCCTGAAGTCCGGCGGCGTCGACCGGCTGCCCGAGCTTCTGCAGTCGTCCGAGGCGCTGAGTTCGTTCGAGGAAGGCCGCCTGTTCGGCGCGGACTGGCTCCGCTCGATCGGCTCGATCCCGAACGAGTATCTGCACTACTACTACTTCGCGCGCGAGACGCTCGCCGCGGTACAGGCTGTGCGGCAGACCCGCGGGGCGTTCCTGCTGGACCAGCAGTCCGCCTTCTACGCCGAGACCGGGCAGCACCCGGAGCAGGCGCTGGAGCTGTGGCAGAAGACCCGGGCCGAGCGTGAGTCGACGTACATGGTGGAGAGCCGTGAGGTCGCGGACGCGGGGGAGCGGGACGAACGCGACATGGCCGCGGGCGGCTACGAGCAGGTGGCGCTGTCGCTGATGCGGGCGATCGGGCACAACGAGCGCGCGTCGCTGATCCTCAACGTCCGCAACCGCGGCGTACTGCGTCACCTGGACGACGACGCCGTGGTGGAGATCCCGTGCACGGTGGACGCGAACGGTGCGCTACCCGTCACGGTCTCCCAGCTCACGGACCACCAGGCCGGCCTCGTCTCCTCGGTGAAGGCCGTCGAGCGGTCCACCATCGAAGCTGCCGCGTCGGGCTCCCGGGACGCCGCCGTACGGGCGTTCGCCTGGCACCCGCTGGTCGACTCGGTGACGCTCGCCCGCGAACTGCTGGACGGGTACGTCGAACTGCTCCCGGACCTGGGGTACCTCCGCGGGTGAGGCCGATTGGTATCCCGGGTGCGGGATCTGGCACAATGTCAGGCTGAGTCCGTCCAGGTTTCGTGCAGCCCTCTAACTCCACGTTCCCGGTGCGGCCCGTTCGAGCTGTCAGGCGTTGTCCCCACGACGCGTTGTGCTGCTCACCCAGTCTGTAATTTCCAAGGGAGACCACCCGAAAGTGGCAGTCAAGATCCGTTTGAAGCGCATCGGCAAGAAGCGCACCCCGCACTACCGCATCGTCGTGATGGACGCCCGCACCAAGCGGGACGGCCGGGCGATCGAGGAGATCGGGATCTACAACCCGAAGACCGAGCCGTCGTTCATCCGCGTCGCGTCGGACCGGGCGCAGTACTGGCTGGGCGTCGGCGCGCAGCCGAGCGAAGCCGTCGAGGCGATCTTCAAGGCCTCCGGCGACTGGCAGAAGTTCAAGGGCCTGGAGGCCCCGGCGCCGCTGCGGGTGGCCGAGCCGAAGCGGGACAAGCAGGAGATCTTCAACGAGGCGCTGGCCGAGGCCCACGGTTCGCTGAAGACCGAGGCCGTCACGGCGAAGAAGACCGCCAAGAAGGCTGAGAAGAAGAGCGAGGCCCCCAAGGCTGAGGCGGAGGCCCCGAAGGCTGAGGCTCCCAAGGCTGAGGCGGAGGCTCCCAAGGCCGAGGCTCCCAAGGCTGAGGCGGAGGCTCCCAAGGCTGACGAGGCTCCGAAGGCCGACGAGGCTGCGGCCGAGACCACCGAGGCCTGACGATGATGGAGACCGAGGCGCTCGAGCACCTGGTCCGAGGCATCGTGGACAACCCCGACGACGTCAGCGTCCAGGCCCGGACGCTGCGGCGCGGCCGCACCCTCGAGGTGCATGTCCACCCCGACGACATCGGCAAGGTGATCGGCCGCAACGGCCGGACCGCCACCGCGATCCGCACCGTCGTCGGCGCCCTCAGCTCCGAGTCCTCGCTGCGCATCGACTTCGTCGACGAGTTCAATCGGCGCCCGCGCCGCTGAACTCGACAGTCCTCTCGAAGGGCCGCCCCCGGACTCGGGTGCGGCCCTTCGTCTCGTACAAAGTCTCGTACAAAGGAGTTGTGCAGGTGCTGGTGACAGTCGGGCGGATCGGCCGGGCGCACGGGCTCAAGGGCGAGGTCGGGATCGACGTGCGGACCGACGAGCCGGATCGGCGGTTCGCGGACGGTTCGGTCGTCGTGACGGACGCCAAGGTGACCCGGACCCTGACCGTGGCCGCGAGCCGCTGGCACAGCGGGCGGCTGCTGGTGAAGTTCGCCGAGGTGCCGGACCGGACCGCCGCCGAGCAGTTGCGGAACCTGGTGCTGCAGGCAGAGGTGGACGAGGACGAACGCCCCGAGGACCCGGAGGAGTACTACGACCGCGAGCTGGTCGGCCTCGCGGTGCGTACCACCGACGGCGCCGACGTCGGAGAGGTGATCGACGTCGTGCACCTCCCGGCGCAGGACCTGCTGGAGATCCGCCGTACCGCGGGCAACGTGGTGCTGGTCCCGCTGGTCGAGGAGCTGGTCCCGGAGATCAACGTCGACAAGCAGTACGTCGTCGTGGCCGACCGGCCCGGCCTGCTGGACCCGGACGGCGCCGAGGTGGTCCCGACCGATGAGGCTTGACGTCGTCTCGATCTTCCCGGAGTACCTGGCGGCTCTCGACGTCTCCCTGGTCGGGAAGGCGGCCAAGAGCGGCCTGCTGGACGTCCACCTGCACGATCTGCGCGACTGGACCCACGACCGGCACCGGACCGTCGACGACACCCCGTACGGCGGGGGAGCCGGCATGGTGATGAAGGCCGAGCCGTGGGGCCAGGCGCTGGACGCCCTAGCGCCCGTGGACGGCCCTGCACAGCCCCGGCTGATCGTCCCGACCCCGGCCGGACGGCCGTTCACCCAGGCGCTCGCGTACGAGCTGGCCGCGGAGCCCTGGCTCGCGTTCGCCTGCGGCCGGTACGAAGGCATCGACGCGCGCGTGGCGTCGTACGCGGCCGAGCGGATGCGCGTCGACGAGGTGTCCATCGGCGACTACGTGCTGAACGGCGGCGAGGTCGCCGTACTCGTGATGGTCGAGGCCGTGGCCCGTCTGCTGCCCGGCGTGATCGGCAACCCGGAGTCCCTCGCCGAGGAGTCGCACTCTGGCGACGGTCTGCTCGAGTACCCGGTGTACACGAAGCCTCCGGCGTGGCGCGGGCACGACGTACCGGAGGTTCTGCTGTCCGGGAACCACGGCCTGATCGCGGACTGGCGCCACGAGGAGTCGGTACGCCGTACCGCGGAACGCCGGCCGGACCTGCTGGCGGCGTGGGGCGACGTGCTGTCCGGTCAGGACGGCACCGACGGTGTGCGCATCCTGCCCGCGACGACGGCCGACGCCGGCGAGATTCACGTGCTGCAGCTGGCCGCGTTCCTTTCCGAGGCGCGCTTGTACGACGACTACACGATCCCGCCGCTGACGGACGACCCTGCGGCGACCGTGGCCCGGCTGGAGCGCGGCACCGTACTGAGGGCCGTCGCAGGCACCCGGATCGTGGGATCCGTCCAGCTCGTCGTGGACGACTCAGTGGGGCATGTCGAGCGGCTGATCGTCGCCCCGGACTGGCAGGGCCGCGGCCTCGGCGCCCGGCTGCTGCGTGCCGCGGAGCAGCTGGCGCCGACCGAGGTCACGTCGTACGCGGTGGACACCGGTGCGCGGAGCGACCGGAATCTCGCGCTGTACCGGAAAGCGGGGTACCGGGAGATCGGCAGGGAGGCGCAGACGTCGAAGGTCGACCTGGTCCACCTCACGAAGCGCCGTCGCCGTAAGTAGCAAGCCCCGGCGGATTTCGTCACCATGTAGGGGGTGTGGCAAGATTGTCTGCTGCTGCCCTTCGGTGCTCCTGCCACAGGGGGTGACCACCGACCGGCAGCCTTCTGATGACTTCATCACCACCGACATTCGTGGGTGACCTGTGGCACGCGCGAGGAAGAGACACCTTAAGATGAGCAACGTCCTGAACGAGCTCGACAACGAGAGCAAGCGCGACGACATCCCCGCCCTCCGCCCCGGTGACACCGTCAAGGTGCACGTCAAGGTCGTCGAGGGCAACCGGTCCCGCGTCCAGGTCTTCCAGGGTGTCGTGATCCGCCGCCAGGGCGGTGGCCTGCAGGAGACCTTCACGGTCCGCAAGGTCAGCTTCGGCGTCGGCGTCGAGCGGACCTTCCCGCTGCACACCCCGATCGTCGAGAAGATCGAGATCGTCACCCGCGGCGACGTCCGCCGCGCCAAGCTGTACTACTTGCGCGAGCTGCGCGGCAAGGCGGCGAAGATCAAGGAGAAGCGCGAAGTTCCGGCCTCCTGACGCCGCGTAACGACGACGGTCACCGATGGCGCCGAGCACTGCGACTCGCGCTCGCACGCGCCCGGTATCCACGAGGGCACGTCGCAGCAAAGGACGGCATCGCAGGCTGAAGCAGCGGAATCCGCTGCTCAGCCTGCTCGTCGAGATGAGCACCGTCACGGTGCTCGCGCTCGTCATCACGGTGGTCCTCCGGCTGTTCGTCGCGGAGGCGTTCTACGTCCCGTCCGAGTCGATGTACGACACGCTGACCAAGGACGACCGGATCCTCGCCGAGAAGATCAGCTACATGCACCGCGACGTCCAGCGCGGCGACATCGTCGTCTTCAAGGACCCGGCCAACTGGCTGAACGAGGCGCCGGCCGAGCCGGGCGCCTTGCGCCGGATCGGCGAGTTCGTCGGCATCCTGCCGCGCAGTGGCGAGGGTCATCTGGTGAAGCGGGTGATCGGCATCGCCGGCGACCGGGTGGTCTGCTGCAACAAGCAGGGCCAGATCACCATCAACGGGATCGCGCTCGACGAGCGGGAGTACCTGCTGAAGGACGCCAAGCCGTCGGAGATCCCGTTCAGCGTGCTGGTCCCGGCCGGACACCTGTGGGTGATGGGGGACAACCGGGCCGACTCGGCCGACTCCCGCGCCCACATGGGCGGGCCCGGCGGCGGATTCGTACCGGTCGCGAACGTGGTTGGCCGGGCTTGTTGCGTAATCTGGCCGTCTGACCGGATGACGATGCTGCGTCCTCCGGATACCTTCAAGAAGCCGGGGCTGAAGAAGTGACCGATACACCGACCAAGCCGGACGCCAAGGACACCAAACCGGCCCGCCGCTCGGGTTTCGCGGCCGCCGCTCGCGAGTTCGTGCTGATCGTGGTCGGCGCGCTGATCGTCTCGTCGATCCTGCGGGCGTTCGTCGGGCAGATGTTCATCATCCCGAGCGAGTCGATGGAGAACACCCTGCTGGTCGGTGACCGGGTCGTGGTGGAGAAGCTCACCGACGTCAAGCGCGGTGACGTGATCGTCTTCGAGGATCCGGGCGGCTGGCTCGGCCAGGAGGAGAGCGGCCAGAAGCGCGGCTCGATCGGCCGGTTCTTCGAGATCGTCGGCCTGCTGCCGGACTCCAGCCACGGCCACCTGATCAAGCGCCTGATCGGCATGCCGGGCGACAAGGTCGCCTGCTGCGACGCCAAGGGCCGGATCCTGGTGAACGGCCAGCCACTGGACGAGACCAGTTACCTGTATCCCGGGGATGCCCCGTCCCAGATGGACTTCCAGGTGACCGTCCCGGCCGGCCGGATCTTCGTCATGGGTGACCACCGGTCCGCGTCCGGCGATTCCCGCGTGCACCTGCAGGAGCTCGACGCGAACGGCGGCAACCAGGGCGACGCGGCCTTCGTGCCGCTCGACAAGGTCACCGGACGGGCGATCGCGATCGTCTGGCCGGCCAACCGCTGGACCAAACTCGGCGTGCCCGACACCTTCAAGTCGGTCCCGGCCCCCCGGCCCCGCGCCGGACAAACCCTCGATATCCCTGACGCCACCGCCCAAGTGACGTTCTGTCCCCCTTGGCCCCTAGGGTGAGATGTGTGATGCGGAGGGTCGGATGAGCGCGCTGCCGCGCGGGAGCACGGTACGGCGGGACGCCGGGTTGTACGGGTACGAGCGGGCGCTGCGACGTGTCGGCCTGGATCCGATCGCCGGCGTCGACGAGGCCGGTCGTGGGCCGTGTGCCGGCCCGCTGGTGGCGGCTGCGGTGATCCTGCCGGACGGCAAGCGCGGCCAGGTCCCCGGTCTGGCGGACTCGAAGCTGCTCACCGCGAAGGCCCGGGACCGCTGCTACGAGGAGGTCCGCAAGCGCGCTCTGGCGTGGTCGGTGGTGGCGATCGAGGCGCCCGAGTGCGACCGCCTCGGGATGCACGTCGCGAACGTGCAGGCCCTCCGCCGGGCGCTGTTCCGCCTCGACGTGCGCCCGTCGTACGTGCTCACCGACGGCTTCGGCGTCGACGGTCTCGGCGTACCCGGCCTGGCGATCTGGAAGGGTGACCGCGTGGCGGCTTGCATCGCGGCGGCGTCCGTGATCGCCAAGGTGACCCGGGACCGGGTGATGGAGCACTGGGACAAGGAGTACCCGCAGTACGGGTTCGGGATCCACAAGGGTTACTGCACCCCGGAACACCAGGCGGCACTGGACGAATACGGCCCGTGCCCACAACATCGACGGCGGTTCGAGAATGTCCGCCGCAGTCTGCGGCCCGATATGGGACAGAATGTGGCCAGTCCCACCGGAGTGGAGAGCCTGCCTGTGAGCGAGCGTAGCGAGCGAACCAACAACACTGCTGGCCCCAGCGCTCATGCCGGAGCCGAGCGCAGCGAGGTGCAGGCATGAGTGCTGACGACCTTGAGAAGTACGAAACCGATATGGAGCTGCAGCTCTATCGGGAGTACAAGGACGTCGTCGGGATCTTCAAGTACGTCGTCGAGACCGAGCGGCGCTTCTACCTGTGCAACGCGGTCGACCTGAAGGTCCGCACCGAGGGCGGCGACGTGTACTTCGAGGTCACGATGGCCGACGCCTGGGTCTGGGACGTCTACCGTTCCGCCCGCTTCGTCAAGAACGCCAAGGTGGTCACCTTCCGCGACGTCAACATCGAAGAACTCGCCAAGTCCGACCTCGAGGTCCCCAAGGACGCGGACTTCGGTCGCTGACTTTATCCACAGGCGGCCGGTTTTCCACATTCTGAAAGCGAGGTCCGTTTCGCTGGCCTGATCCCGGCATCTTCTCTGCCGGAGGTGGTCATCGATGCAGACCAAGAACACCGTCGGACGGTACGGCGAAGATCTCGCCGCGAGGTATCTCAGCGGAGCCGGTTTCACCGTGCTCGAGCGCAACTGGCGCTGCGAGTTCGGCGAGATCGACATCGTGGCGCGCGAGGGCAACACACTCGTCGTCTGCGAGGTGAAGACCCGCCGCGGGCTGAACTACGGCAGCCCCGCGGAGTCGATCACCTACCGGAAGCTGGCGAGGCTACGCAGGCTCGCCGGCCGCTGGTTGCAGACACATGAGCTCAGACCGGCGGAGATCAGGATCGACATCATCTCGATCCTGTTCGACAACAACACGCCGCCGCGGGTCGACCATGTGCGGGGTGCTGTCTGATGGCGCTCGCACAGACCTGGTCGGTCGCGCTGGTCGGGCTGGAAGGACACCTCGTCGAGGTCGAGACCGACATCGCCCAGGGCCTGCCGAAGACGACGCTGATCGGCCTTCCGGACGCCTCGCTGTCCGAAGCCCGCGACCGCGTCCGCGCCGCGGTGGTGAACAGCGGCGAGCGGTTCCCCGACCGCAAGGTCACGATCGGCCTGTCACCGGCCACGCTGCCGAAGACCGGCTCGCACTACGACGTCGCTATCGCGTTGTCCCTGCTCACGGCCGCGGGTGCGGTCGACCCGGGCGTCCTCCGCCGGACCGCGATCATCGGCGAGCTCGGGCTCGACGGCCGGATCCGTGAGGTTCGCGGCGCGCTCGCGATGACCCTGGCCGCGTCCCGCGCCGGCTTCGACCGCATCGTCGTCCCCGATCTGAACGTCGGGGAGGCCCGCCTCGTGCCCGGCATCCAGGTGTACGGCGCTCGCTCGCTGCGTCAGGTGCTGGCGCTCCTCCGCGGGGTCGAGGTGCCCGAGGAGGCGCCACCACGGGCCGAGCCGCGGCTGGTGTCGGAGTCGTTGATCCGGGTTCCGTCGGTCGACCTCGAGGACATCATCGGCCAGCACGAAGGCCGCCGGGCGATCGAGGCCGCGGCAGCCGGCGGTCATCACCTGTTCCTGCACGGCCCGCCGGGTTCCGGCAAGACGATGCTTGCCGAGCGGCTGGCCGGCTTGATGCCGCAGCTGAGTACGGACGATTCGCTGGAAGTCTCGGCCGTGCACTCGCTCGCCGGTCTACTCACGAACGACGCCGAGCTCGTCGTCCGGCCACCGTTCATCGCGCCGCACCACACGGCGTCGCTGGTCAGCCTGGTCGGCGGCGGGTCGGGCGTCCCGCGCCCGGGCGCGATCAGCTGCGCGCACCGGGGCATCCTGTTCATCGACGAGGCACCGGAGATGCATCCGCTGACGCTGGACACTCTGCGCCAGCCGCTCGAGTCCGGTTTCGTCGAGGTGCACCGGGCCGCAGCGGTCGCCAAGTTCCCGGCGCGCTTCATGCTGGTGCTGGCCGCCAACCCGTGCCCGTGCGGCCTCGCGGGCACCGAGCAGGGCATCTGCAGCTGCACTCCGCAGATTCTCGCGCGCTATCGACAGCGGATCAGCGGCCCGATCAAGGACCGCCTGGACATCCAGCGCCAGATCCTGCCCGCGGCCCGCGCCACGGCCACCGGCGAGCCGGCCGAGTCGACCGCCGTCGTCGCAGCCCGCGTCCAGGCTGCCCGCGACCGCCAGTCACACCGTTACCGCAGCACGGCCTGGACCTTGAACAGCGAGATCCCCGGCCCGGTCCTGCGCCGCGAGTATCCCCTCGACGAGGCCAGCCAGCATCTCCTCGAATCGCACTACACCGCAGGCCGCCTGACCGCCCGCGGCTTCGACCGAGTGGTCCGCCTCGCCTGGACCCTCGCCGACCTGGCCGCCCGCGACACCCCCACGGTCGAACAAACCCACGAAGCCTTCCAACTCCGCTCCGGCCACACCCTGACCCCCCTCACAGACCACCGCCCCCTCAAAGGACCAACCCCATGACCCTCACCCACCCCCTCCCACCCCCCAAAACCCCAACCCCTCCCACCCCACCCCCAACCACCCCCGGGACAACCGACCCCGGGACAACGGTCTCCGCGACGTCCGAGCCCGAGGTCGCTGTGTCGAGGGCCGTGTGCTCCGGAGGACCTGGCGCTGGGGAATCGCGGCGCGGCGGGCTTGGCTCGCGTGAGGTTGGCTCCGGGGGCACCGGCGGTGGGGGATTCGGCCCGGGGACGACCACCGTGGTTGCTGACGGCAACGGAGAGCAGGAACGCCTGGCGCGGGTCGGCCTGTCCCGCGTCATCGAGCCAGGAGATCTCGCCGCACTGAAGGCGTTCGACGGGCTTTCCGCGCAGGAGATCTGGGACCGCCTGCACCACAACAGCCCTGAGTACGAGCGCTGGTCCACCCGCCTCGCCACCGTCGACCCGCACCGCGACCTCGAACGCGCCACCGCCGCGGGCGCACGTTTCGTGATCCCTGGCGACGACGAGTGGCCGGAGCAGGTCGACATCCTGTACGAGGCAGGCCAGCTGTCCCGCCGCGCCGGCGTACCGTTCGGCCTCTGGGTCCGCGGCCGCGCAAACCTCCGCCACGCAGTGTCCCGCGCCGTCGCAATGGTCGGCTCACGCGCATGCTCGTCGTACGGCGAACACGTGGCCGCCGAGCTCTCCTCCGGCCTCGCGGACAGCGGCGTCACGATCGTCTCCGGCGGCGCCTACGGCATCGACGCCGCCGCACACCGCGGTGCCCTGTCCGTTGCAGGTCTCACGATCGCGGTCCTCGCCTGCGGAGTCGACGTCAGCTACCCGAAACGCAATGCGGCGCTCCTCAGCCGCATCGCCGAGGACGGTCTGGTCGTCGCCGAACTCCCGCCCGGCTGTGCGCCGACAAAACTCCGCTTCCTCGCCCGCAACCGCCTGATCGCCGCAATCGCCCAAGGCACCGTAGTCATCGAGGCCGCCATCCGCAGCGGCGCCCTGAACACCGCCGGCTGGGCCGAACAATGCGGCCGCACAGTCCTCGCCGTCCCGGGCCCGGTCACGTCCCGCATGTCCGCGGGCAGCCATCTCCTGGTCCGCGAACGCAACGCAGTACTGGCCACCAACGTCGCCGACATCATCGAAGCAACCTCTCCGTTCGGCACCGGCCTGACCGCACCTCCGCGCGCCCCGCAAACCATCACCGACACCCTGAGCCCCGACGTCCAACGCACCCTCGACGCCGTCCCGGTCCACAACCCGGCCCCTGCCGCCCGCATAGCCGCCACCGCCGGCCTCGATCTCACCACCACCGAAAGCTGCCTACAGACCCTCGCCACGATGACCCTGATAACCCAAACCCCCACCGGCTGGCGCCTTCCACCCACCACACCACCCCCAACCCCATCCACCCCGTAAGCGCTGCTGCTGGGGCGGCCCGCTTGGCTAGTTGCGCATGTGCTTGCCGCGGTTGGCTTTGGCGGGTTGCTGGTCGGGTGGGGTGCGGATGGCGCGGAGTTCGGTGGAGTGGTCGTGGCCGGGGCGCATGACTTGGAGGCCGCCGGTGCCGGGGTCGGTGTCGCCGAGGTCGAAGTCCCAGCTGTCTTCGTTGGCGAGGCGGCTGTGCCAGCGGCCGTACAGGCCGTAGATCGCGACGCCGATGCCCATCCAGATCAGGAACTTGACCCAGGTGCCGGTCTTCAGGTTGAGCATCAGCCAGACGGTCGCCGCCAGCGAGAGGAGCGGAATCAGCGGGACGATCGGGACCCGGAAGCCGCGCTCCAGGTTGGGCTCCGTGCGACGTAGACGGAGTACGCCGACCGCGCAGAACGCGAAGCAGAAGAGGGCGCCGATGACCAGTAGCTCTTCGAGGTCCAGCACCTTCGGGTACAGCGTGAGCACGAGCGCGGCGACGCCGGCAGCGGCTGCGGCGCGGGCGGGGGAGGAGTACACGCGGCTGACCCGGCCGAGGCTCTTCGGGAGCAGGCCGTCGCGGCCCATGTTGAACAGCACGCGGCTCTGCGCGATCAGGACCACCATGATGACGGTCATCAACGCGAGCAGGGCGCCGACGTTGACGACGTTCGCGGCCCAGCCGACGCCGACGGAGGCGAGTGCCTCGGAGACCGGGGCCTTACCGCCGAGCTGACCGTACGGGCGCATGCCGACCAGGACGACCGCCATCGCGATGTAGAGGATCGTCACCGCTCCGACGCCGAGCAACATGCCCTGCGGCACGGTCTTGCGCGGGCTGCGGGCGTCCTCGGACGCGGTCGCGATCAGGTCGAAGCCGATGTAGGCGAACACGATCGTGCTCGCCGCGGTGAAGATGCCCATCATCCCGAACGAACCGAACGAGGTGTCGAGGATCCAGCCCAGCACCGTGGGATCCGCCATCGCAGGTGCGGCCCGGGCGGGCGGCACGAACGGGTGGTAGTTCTCCATCTTGATGTGGGTCGCGCCGACGACCACGACCAGCAGGATCACCGCGACCTTCGCGATCACGACGATCGTCAGCACCCGCGACGACAGCTTGGTACCGGTCACGATCAGCGCGGTCAGGATCAGCAGCAGCAGCGGGGCGACCAGGTTCACCTTGGCCTCGGGCCCGAAGAACTGCGCGATACCGCTCGGCAGCGTGACTCCGAAGCCGTCCAGGGTGGCGAGGAAGTACGCCGACCAGACGCGGGCGACGATCGCCGCCGCGGTCACGAGTTCGAGGACGAGTGCCCAGCCGACCAGCCATGCCCACATCTCGCCGAACGTTACGTAGCTGAACGTGTACGCACTGCCCGAGACCGGGATCGTGGACGACAGTTCGGCGTAACAGGCCGCGGCCAGCAGGCAGACGATCGCGGCGATCACGAACGACAGGATCACTGCCGGTCCGGACACGTTCGCCGCTTGAACGCCGCTCATGCTGAAGATGCCGGAGCCGATCATCACGCCCAGGCCGAGTACAACCAGGTCGCGACGACCGAACAGCCGCGGCAGACGGTGCCGCGCGTCCTCGACTCGAGTGAACGCCGACTCGACCGGCAGGCGCCGGCCTACGGTCTGTCCGTTCGCTGAGGGGGCCATGGTCAGGGGTGCCTCCGTTGCTACTAGGGCAATCGGGCCGAACAGTAGTCGACCGTTGGGCTATCGACCAGACCTCCTCTTCTCGGCCCCGCGCGGTGGCTTGCAGTGCCGGGTCGCCTCACGCATCGTCGAGGTATGACGCCGGACGAAGTCAGCGGAAACCGTTCCTGGCCGGAAGGTTTCGCTGTGTTACTTGCTGACTACGAAAGGCATCTGACGGCGGAAAGAGACCTCAGCATTCACTCCGTGAGAGCCTACATCGGCGATGTGGCGGATTTACTCGAACATTTGATTCGGCTTGGTCACGATGATCTCGACGGGCTGGATATCCGGGGTCTGCGGTCCTGGTTGGCCAAGCAACAAAGTCTGGGGAAATCCCGCAGCACGATGGCCCGCCGGGCGACGGCCGCAAGGGTGTTCACCGGCTGGGCGCAGCGGACCGGGCGGATCAGTACGGATCCCGGAGCGTTGCTCGCCAGCCCGAAGGCGCACAAGACGCTTCCAGGGGTGCTCGGCCAGGCCGACACCCGCGCGGTGCTCGCCGCGGCCGCGGTCGCTGCCGACGACGGCAGCCCGGTCGGGCTCCGCGACCTCACGATCATGGAGTTGCTGTACGCCACCGGGATGCGCGTCGGCGAGCTGTGCGCCCTCGACGTCGACGACATCGACCGGTCGCGCCGCGTCGTACGGGTGTTCGGCAAGGGGCGGAAGGAGCGGTCGGTGCCGTACGGCGTACCGGCCGGGCAGGCGATCGAGCGGTGGCTGGCCGAGGCGCGGCCGAAGCTGGTGCGCGAGGGGAGCGGGCCGGCGGCCTTCCTCGGGGCGCGTGGCGGCCGGATCGATCAGCGGACGGTACGGCGGATGGTGCACCAGCGGGTGGCTGTCGTCGACACGGACATGGCGCCGCACGGCCTCCGGCATACCGCGGCCACGCATCTGCTGGAGGGCGGAGCGGATCTGCGCAGCGTGCAGGAGCTGCTCGGTCATGCGTCGCTGGCGACCACCCAGATCTACACCCACGTTTCCACCGACCGGCTGCGGCAGGCGTATCAGCAGGCGCATCCCAGGGCCTGACCGGATTCGATCGTTCTGCCCGAGCGGGACGCCGGCCGGGTTGTGCGTGCGGAATGCGGCGGGAGGGTGCCGGAATGCGGCAGACTGCGGGACATGCGGGTTTCGGCGAAGTCTGACTATGCGTTGCGAGCTCTGATCGAGATCACCCAGCGGTGGGTGGCCAACGACCATTCGGTGGTGTCCGCCGAGGAGTTGAGCCGGGCGCAGGGCATTCCGCACGGGTTCCTGCAGGGGATCCTCGCCGACCTGCGCCGGGCCGGAGTGCTGTCCAGCCAGCGTGGGCAGTCCGGCGGGTGGCGGCTTGCGGTCGACCCGAACGAGATCTCCGTCGCCGACGTGATGCGGGCGGTCGACGGCCCGATCGTGAGCATCTCCGGCGTCCGGCCGGAGAGCGTCACGTACAACGAGCACGCGGTGGTCCTGCAGCGGGTCTGGATCGCGGCGCGGGCCAGCTTGCGGGACGTGCTCGAGAACACCACGCTGACCGATCTCGCCAGGAACAAGCTCCCGGCCGGCGTCGAACGCCGCTCCCGGGACGAGGACGCCTGGCAGGCGCGGGTCCCGGGGAGCTGAGGCAGTGCTACAGTCGTGCCTTATATAAGCCACGACTTTAGGAGATGGGCAATGGCTGAGCAGCAGATCAAGACGTTCCTGATGTTCGAGAGTGGCGCGGAGAAGGCGATGACCTTCTACCTGTCGCTGTTCGAGGACGCCGAGATTGTGTCGATGCACAAGTACGGCGCCGAGGGGCCTGGTCCTGACGGGTCGGTCATGGTCGCCGTGTTCCGGCTGGCCGGGCAGCAGTTCATGTGCAGTGACAGCTACGAGCATCATGAATTCACCTTCACGCCTTCGGTGTCGCTCTTCGTGGACTGTGCGGACGAGGCCGAGCTCGAGCGGCTGTACAACGCGCTGGTCGAGGGTGGCAGCACGTTGATGCCGTTGGGGGACTACGGGTTCAGTAAGAAGTTCGGTTGGGTGAACGACCGGTTCGGGGTTTCGTGGCAGCTGAACCTGCCGCACGCGTAGGGCTCACGGGCGTCTGATCAGCAGGCCGGCGGCGAGTGTGAGTGCGGCGCCGGCGGCGATGACGAGCTTTGCCGCGCGTCTGTTCCGGTAGCTGGCGTCGCCGATCGGGGTGTCCGGTGCGGGTGCGGGCGGTGCTCCGGGCTGCGGCGCCGGGGACGGAACTGTGGCGGTCCGCGCTGTGAGTGGGAGGAGGCGGACCGGGCGGGTCGCGAGCAGGGTCAGGGGGTCGAGGTACTGCTTGGCCTGGAGGAGGCCCCAGTGCAGGCAGGTCCTCGGCGGGCAGTGCGAGCCGATGGCGGACAGGCGGCCGATGACGGTGCCGGTGCGGACGGAGGCGCCCACCGGCACGTCGGCGACTACGGGTTCGTACGTCGTGCGGTGGGCGCCGTAGGTGATCGTGATGACGCCCCGGCCGGCGACGGGACCGGCGTACGTGATCGTGCCGGGGGTGGCGGCGAGGACCGGTTGGCCGGGGCGGCCGGCGAGGTCGACGCCGCGGTGGCCGGGGAGCCACGGTTTGGCGGGTAGCTCGAAGCCGCGGACGATCTCGGGGCGTGGATCCAAGGGCCATCCGGCGACGGGCTTGGGCGGCAGGGCCGGAGTGGCCAGGGCGAGGGTGGTCAGGGCGAGGACGGTGACTGTCATACCGGAGAAAGTGCCGGTTTCGGGGGTGCGAATCGGTGCGGATCGGCGGATTGTGGACAAGTGGGGCCGGTTCGCGTTGGGGGTGCGGGGTCACGTACACTTCCGGTGGCGCCCCGTGTGAGCGGGGCGACTACGCATGCCCGCACAAGAGCGTCGATCCAACGGTCCCGGAGCAGTCCGGGTGGATTCGCGCGACGGGCATCAGGCGTCACGGGTCAACCCGGTCCGTGGCGAGACAACCGAGTAGACCCGGAGCGATCCGGGTCGCAATAAGGAGACCCCTCATGGCCGTCGTGACCATGAAGCAGCTGCTCGAGAGCGGCGTGCACTTCGGGCACCAGACCCGGCGCTGGAACCCGAAGATGAAGCGCTACATCCTCACCGAGCGCAACGGCATCTACATCATCGACCTGCAGCAGTCGCTGTCCTACATCGACCGGGCGTACGAGTTCGTCCGCAGCACGGTCGCGTCGGGCGGGGCGATCCTGTTCGTCGGTACCAAGAAGCAGGCGCAGGAAGCGATCGCCGAGCAGGCGACCCGCGTCGGGATGCCGTACGTGAACCAGCGCTGGCTGGGCGGCATGCTGACGAACTTCCAGACCGTGAACAAGCGGCTCCAGCGCCTCAAGGAGCTCGAGCTCATCGACTTCGAGGACGTCGCCGCCTCCGGTGTCACCAAGAAGGAGCTGCTGCAGAAGCGTCGCGAGCACGACAAGCTGCTCAAGACCCTCGGTGGTATCCGCGACATGGCCCGGGTTCCGGCCGCCGTGTGGATCGTGGACACCAAGAAGGAGCACCTCGCGGTCGACGAGGCGCGCAAGCTGAAGCTGCCGATCATCGGCATCCTGGACACGAACTGCGACCCGGACGAGGTCGACTACCCGATTCCGGGGAACGACGACGCGATCCGCTCGGTCGGCCTGCTCACCCGGGTCGTCGCCGACGCCGTCGCGGACGGTCTGATGGGCCGCTCCGGCCAGGGCTCCGCCGCCGCCGGCGAGGAGCTGGGCCAGGAGGAGCCGATGGCCGCCTGGGAGCGCGAGCTGCTGGAGAGCCAGAACGGCGCCGCGAAGGCCACCGAGACCGCTGAGGCGGCCCCGGCCGCCGACGCCGCCCCGGCCGCCGAGGCCGCCCCGGCGACCGACGTCCTCACCGAGCCGGTCGCGACCGACGCCGTGGTCGAGACCGCGCCGGAGGAGGTCAAGGTCGAGGAGACCGAGGCCAAGGTCGACGAGGTCAAGGTCGAAGACACCGAGGCCAAGGTCGAGGACGCCGAGGTCAAGGTCGAGGACACCGAGGCCAAGGCCGAGGAGACCCCGAAGGCCGACGAGGCCTGACAGCCACGGGTGCCGTCCGGTTCACCACCGGACGGCACCACAGCTGCGGATCCCGGGGCGCGCCGGGTGTGACGCCCGGCCGCAACGGTCCGCGGGGTACCGGACAGCCCGCCCATCCAGCCGCATCGAGAAAACGAGAGAACGAGGAATGGCGAACTACACCGCCGCTGACGTGAAGAAGCTCCGCGACGCCACCGGCGCGGGCATGATGGACGCGAAGAAGGCGCTCGAGGCCACCGACGGTGACTTCGAGAAGGCGATCGAGGAGCTGCGCATCAAGGGCGCGGCCAAGGCCCAGAAGCGGGGCGCCGAGCGGTCCGCCACCAACGGCCTGGTGGCCGCGGCGGAGAACGCGCTCGTCCAGCTGAACTGTGAGACCGACTTCGTCGCCAAGAACGAGCAGTTCCAGCAGCTCGCCGCCGACATCGTCGCGCACGCCTCGGCGAGCAAGGTCGGCGATGTCGAGGGCCTGCTGAACGAGAAGCTCACCGACGGCAAGTCGGTCGCCGAGAACATCGAGGCCCTGGCCGCGGTCATCGGCGAGAAGCTGGAGCTCGGCAGGGTGGCCGTGTTCGACGGCCAGGTGACGGCGTACATGCACAAGCGCGCCGCGGACCTGCCGGCCCAGGTCGGCGTGCTGGTCGAGTTCGAGGGCGACAACGTCGAGGCTGCCCGCGGCGCCGCCATGCAGGCCGCCGCGATGCGCCCGCTCTACACCACCCGCGACGAGGTTCCGGCCGAGACGGTCGAGAACGAGAAGCGGATCGCCGAGGCGACCGCTCGCGAGGAGGGCAAGCCGGAGGGCGCCCTGCCGAAGATCGTCGAGGGCCGGGTGAACGGCTTCTTCAAGGACGTCGTACTGCTCGAGCAGCCGTCGGTCACGGAGAACAAGAAGACCGTGAAGGCAGTGCTCGACGAGGCCGGTGTGACCGTGAAGCGGTTCGCCCGCTTCGAGGTCGGCGCCTGATCCCGCGAAGGATCTGAGCGCACAGACAACGAAGCACAGGCAACGAGGAGGCCGGAATCGTGACGGAAACCCTGGGTACCGAGACGAGTCCGGCCTCTTCGCCGTTCTCGCCCGCCTATCACCGGGTGCTGCTGAAGCTCTCGGGTGAGGTGTTCGGCGGCGGCAAGCTCGGCGTCGACCCCGACGTCGTGAACTCGATCGCCAAGCAGATCGCCGACGTGGCGCGGGCCGGCGTGCAGGTCGCCGTGGTGGTTGGCGGCGGCAACTTCTTCCGCGGCGCCGAGCTCCAGCAGCGCGGCATGGAGCGGAACCGGGCCGACTACATGGGGATGCTCGGCACCGTGATGAACTGCCTGGCCCTGCAGGACTTCCTGGAGAAGCTCGGCATCGAGACGCGGGTGCAGACCGCGATCACGATGGGCCAGGTCGCCGAGCCGTACATCCCGCGCAAGGCCGAGCGGCACCTGGAGAAGGGCCGCGTGGTGATCTTCGGCGCCGGTTCCGGTATGCCGTACTTCTCCACCGACACGGTGGCCGCGCAGCGTGCGCTCGAGGTCGGCGCCGAGGCGCTGCTGATGGGCAAGCAGGGCGTGGACGGCGTGTACGACTCGGACCCGAAGAAGAACCCCGACGCGGTCAAGTTCGACCAGCTGTCGTACGACGACTTCCTGGCTCGCGGCCTCCGGGTCGCCGACGCCACCGCGATCAGCCTGGCCCGCGACAACGCGCTGCCGATCGTGATCTTCGGTCTCGAAGAGGGCAACATCGCCCGGGTGATCCACGGTGAGAAGATCGGCACGGTCGTCTCCCGGGGGCAATAGCCCGGCGTACGGCGGCATACCACTAGGATCGGTTGTCACAAGGCGCAGTAGGAGTGGCCGCACCGACGCGGCCCAGAGGAAGCGAGGAATGTCGTGATCGACGAAGCTCTCCGCGATGCCGACCAGAAGATGGCGAAGGCCGTGGAGGTAGCGAAGGACGACTTCGCCGCGATCCGCACCGGCCGCGCGCACCCGCAGATGTTCGCGGGCATCCTGGCCGACTACTACGGCAGCCCGACGCCGCTGCAGCAGCTGGCCGGCTTCCAGGTCCCGGAGCCCCGGACCGTGCTCATCTCGCCGTACGACAAGGGCGCGATGGCCGCGATCGAGAAGGCGATCCGGGACTCGGACCTCGGGGTGAACCCGGGCAACGACGGCGCGGTGATCCGGGTCGTGATGCCGCAGCTGACCGAGGAGCGGCGCAAGGAGTACATCAAGGTCGCCAAGACCAAGGCCGAGGACGCCAAGGTCTCGGTCCGCAACATCCGCCGGCACGCCATGGACCAGGTGCACAAGACGGTCAAGGACGGCGACGCGGGCGAGGACGAGGGCAAGAGTGCTGAGAAGCGGCTCGACGGGTTGACGAAGAAGTACGTCGACTCCATCGACGACCTGCTCAAGCACAAGGAAGCCGAACTGCTCGAGGTGTGATGGGCGTCGAGAGCACGCCCGCGCCGAGTCCCAGCCCGAGCCGCGCCGGGCGCAACCTGCCCGCCGCGATCGCGGTGGGTGTCGGGCTCGGCGCACTGATCCTCGGATCGCTGTACTGGCAGAAGGTCTTGTTCGTCGTCCTGGTGCTGGCCGTCGTGCTGATCGCTGTCGACGAGATGATCAAGGCGCTGCGCACGGGTGCCGCGGTCATCCCGCGGGTCCCGCTGTTCGTCGGTACGACGGCGATGCTGGTGGCGGCGTACTTCGGCGGTCCGATGGCGTTGCTGGTCGCGCTGGGGCTCACGGTGCTGGGGACGATCTTCTGGCGGATGCCGGGCGGCTCGGTCGGGTTCGTGCGCGATGTGAGTGCCGGGGTGTTCCTGATCGGCTACGTCCCGTTGCTGGCCGGGTTCGCGATTCTGCTGGTCCAGCCCGACGCCGACGGTCCGGCGCGGGTGGTCACGTTCTTCGTGGTCGTGGTCGCCAGTGACGTCGGCGGGTACGTCGCGGGTGTCCTGTTCGGCAAGCATCCGATGGCGCCGACGATCAGCCCGAAGAAGTCCTGGGAGGGCTTCACCGGTTCGGCCCTCGCCTGCATCGGTGCGGGGATCGCCGCGGTGGTCTTCCTGCTGCACGGCGACTGGTGGGTCGGAGCGATCATCGGCGCGGTCGCGGTCCTCACCGCGACGGTCGGCGACCTGGGCGAGTCGATGATCAAGCGCGACCTCGGCATCAAGGACATGTCGAACCTGCTGCCCGGCCACGGCGGCGTGATGGACCGCCTGGACTCGCTGCTCGCCACCGCCCCGATCGTCTGGCTCCTCCTCCATCTCCTGGTGAAGGCATGACGATCCAACCTGACGGACGTCCGCTGGTCGGCGACGTCGTACGGCTGGACCGGATGCAGGCGTCCGATATCGACGAGTTGTACGCCGCGATCGGCAACGAGCAGGTGTACGCCAGCGGTTTCGGCGGCGGCCCCGCCGCGTTGCCGGCGAGCGCGGAGGACATGCGCGCGAAGTGGATCCCGGCTGCCGCGAAGCGGTTCGCGTATGTCGTGCGGCTGGTCGCCGACGGCACGGTTGTCGGTACGTCGAGCCTCGCCGACGTCGACGTGGTGAACGAGCGGATCCACATCGGCTTCACCGGCTACACGTCGGCAGTGTGGGGGACCGCGGTCAACCCGGCGACGAAGCTCCTGCTGCTGGAGCACGCGTTCGAGACGTGCGGATTCGGCCGCGTGAAGATCCAGACCGGTACGAAGAACACCCGTTCGCAGGCGGCGATCGCGAAGCTCGGGGCGACCCGGGAAGGCGTGCTGCGGCGGCATATGGTGCAGGCGGACGGGTCGTTCCGCGACACGGTGGTGTTCTCGATCCTGGCCGACGAGTGGCCGGACGTTCGGAAGCGGCTTGAGGACCGGATCAGCCGGTGAGCTTCGCCAGTGCCGCGTAGTTCGCGAGCAGCGCGGCCCGGTCGAAGGCGTTGGTCGTGATCAGCAGCTCGTCGGCAGCGGTACGGCGTACCAGGTCGGTGAGCGTCTCGTCGACGTCGGCGGGGGTGCCGTAGATCTGGCCGCGGAGCGCGTTGTCGAAGTACTCCTGCTCGCGCGCCGTCAGCTCGGCCGGTACGTCGGCCTGCAGCGGCGGGAACACGCCGCGGGTCCGCGAGTACGCACTGGCCCAGGCCTCAGGCAACAGCAACTGCCGGGCGGCCTCGGTGGAGTCCGCGACCGCGGCGGTGACCGCGAGGATCACGTAAGGCTCCGGAGCCCACGCGGACGGCCGGAACGTGCTCCGGTAGTCCTCCAGTATCGAAGCCGAGTCGGGGCGCGCAGCCAGCACCACAGGCAGCCCCAGTGCGGCAGCGATCGCAGCCCCTTCACCGACGGCGAGGATGTACGGCGGGATGCGCAGCCCCTCGCCCGGTCGCGCGTGCACCCGGTCAGGCGACGTACCGCGGAGGTAGCCGAGCAGCTCCTGCACCTGGGTCGTAAAGTCCTCTGCTGCGTCCTTCTCGACACCCAACGCCCGACGGACGCCGTTGGTGAAGCCGACGGAGCGGCCGAGGCCCATGTCGATACGGCCCGGATACAGCGATTCCAGTACGCCGAACTGCTCCGCCACGACGAGCGGCCTGTGGTTCGGCAGCATGACGCCGCCGGTGCCGACCCGGATCCGATCGGTGCGAGCGGCAACGGCCGCGGCCAGCACCGTAGGCGCCGAACCGACCACCCCTGGCACGCTGTGGTGCTCCGAGACCCAGAAACGCCGGTAGCCAAGCTCTTCCACCTGCTGCGCGAGCTCTACCGTCGCGCGCAGTGTCTCCGCCTCCGACTCGCCTACGCGCGTCCGAGAGCGGTCCAGGACTGACAGCGGGACGGAGAGCATGCAGAGTCCAACGGGCCTGCCGCAGACCTCATTCCCCGAGCAGCAGCCGCAGGTCGTCCCGGAAACGCTCGCTGTCACCCAGCGGAGCAAGGAACGATCGCTCGACCTCCAACCGGGTCCGCTCGGCGGCGGCGAACGTGGACTCACCCAGAGAAGTCAGTACGACGACGTTCCGCCGCCGGTCCTCCGGGCTGCGCCGGCGTTCGACGAAGCCGCGCTCCTCGAGCCCGTCCAACAGGTCGCCGATCGACGTCCGGTCGACCCGCAGCCGCGCCGCGACCTCGAGCTGAGAGAGCGGCTCACCGGACGCGACCGCGGACAGCACCGCCAGGTCGCGGCCGTTCAGCCCGTGCGGCGCGAGCGCCTTGGTCTGCGCCTCGGTGAGTTGCGCGAGGACGTGCTTGAGCAGATACCCGAGCCGTTCAGACATACCTCAAATCTACCGGGTAACTGATCGTCAGGAACCCTGATCATCAGTTACCCTGATGATTATGTCACCCACCTTCGGTCTGAAGACCACCCCGATGCACGTCCCGTACGCCGACATCCGGCGCGTCTGGCTCGAGGCCGACGAGGAGCCGCTGATCCGCGACGCCTGGCTGTGGGACCACTTCCTCCCGCTCGCCGGCCCGAAGAGCGGCGACGTACTCGAAGGCTGGACACTCCTGACCGCCCTGGCCGCGCAGACCACCCGGCTCCGCCTCGGCCTGCTCGTGACGAGCAACCGGATCCGCCCGCCGGCCGTCCTCGGGAAGATCGCCAGCACGCTCGACGTGATCTCCGGCGGCCGCCTGATCATGGGCCTGGGTGCCGGCGGTACCCATCAGCCCGCCGGTCTGAGCGGTATCCCGGGACCGAACCCGGCGATCGAGGAGTACGCCGCGTACGGGCTGACGCTCGTGCCGCCGGGGGAGGGGGTCGACCGGCTCCGCGAGACGATCGAGATCCTGCGCCGGATGTGGACCGAGGAGGAGTTCGACTTCCACGGCCGCTACTACTCCCTCGAACGCAACCGGAACTCGCCGAAACCGATCCAGCCGGACGGCCCGCCGCTCCTGATCGGTGGCTGGGGCAACCGGATGCTCGGGCTCGTCGCGCAGTACGCCGATCAGTGGAACATCGGCGGCCCGCCGCACACCGACTTCGAGACCCTCGCCGACCGGATCCGCCGGCTCGACGCGGAGTGCGAGCGGATCGGGCGCGACCCGGCGACGATCAGCCGCTCACTGCAGCAGATCGTGTCGTACGACGATCCGGCCGCGACGCGGGCGATCGTGGAGAAGGCGGCCGGGCTCGGGTTCGACCACCTCGTGCTCTCGCTGCCGAGGCCGTACCCGGAGCACGCCGTGCGCTGGCTGGTCCGGGAAATCATCGACCCTTTCCACTGAGATCGAAACGAGTGGTGATTTTTTCACCACTACATCGCTGAATGTGTCAGCATCAAACACAGGACGATCCGCCCCGGTCGTCCCAGTGAGGAGCTGACATGATTCCCACGACGAAGTTCAAGGCCGCCCTCGGTGGTCTCGCCCTGGTCGCCGCCGCGGTTCTCCCGGTGAATGTGGCCACCGCCGGGCAGCCTCCACCGCACAGCGCCGTGTCGGCCGAGCAGGTCGCCGCGACCAAGCCGGTGCCGAGGCTCGGCTACTCGACGCAGACCGTCAAGACACTCACCATCGACTTCCAGTACCAGCAGACCGGCTACTGGTGCGCACCGGCCGCCACCCGGATCGCACTCTCCGCCCGCATCTCACCGCCCAGCCAGCAGCAGCTAGCCAACGAGCTGCCGACCACGACCAACGGCACGGACTGGATCGGTCAGGTCACGCGGGTGCTCAACAACCACCTCGGCACCGGCTGGTACGAGACCAAGGAGATGCCGAACGATCCGCCCACCCAGGCGCAGCGCGACCTGCTCTGGCGGGACGTCGTACTCGACATCAACAACAACTATCCGATCGTCGCCAACATCGTTGCCCCGGCCAACAACCACCCGCCGGGCTACCCGAACTACACGATCTACCACTACTTCACTGTGATCGGGTACGACGACAGCGACCAGACCGTCCTGATCGCCGACCCAGCCGGCTTCGCGCCGACCGCGACGTACTGGCTGACCTTCAACCAGCTCGCCACCCTCATCCCGCCCAAGGGCTACTCCGCCTGACCAGACCCGAAGCACTTTGAGAACCCACCGACCACTTTTCTTCCGCCCCGGTGGTTGGTGGGTTCTCAAGGTTGGTGTCGCGCTCGGGGACTCGGACCGTAGACAGAGTGATCCTCAGCACGAAGTGGATGTGAATTTGTGAAGCGTCGTGCCGGCGGGCGACAATAGGGCGGTTATGTCTACCTCCCTGCCGCTAGTGTTCGATGAGCCGCGCCGTGCCAAGAAGCCGCCGCGGCACCTTGCCGATCTGTCCGGGGAGGAACGGCGTACGGCGGTCGAGGCGCTGGGCGAGCCTGCGTTCCGCGCCAAGCAGCTGTCGAACCACTACTTCTCCCGGCTGGTGTCCGACCCGGCCGAGATGACCGACCTGCCGGCCGCGACCCGCGACAAGCTGGTCGCCGAGCTGATGCCGCCGCTGCTGACGAAGGTCCGCGACCTGGAGTGCGACAACGGCGAGACCCGGAAGTCGCTGTGGAAGCTGCTCGACGGCTCGCTGGTCGAGTCGGTCCTGATGCGGTATCCGGGGCGGGTGACGATGTGCGTGTCGTCGCAGGCGGGCTGCGGGATGGCGTGCCCGTTCTGTGCGACTGGTCAGGGCGGCCTGACGCGGAACATGACGACCGCGGAGATCGTCGAGCAGGTCGTCGACGGTGCGCGGGCGCTGGCCCGCGGTGAGATCGCCGGCGGTCCGGGGCGGGTCTCGAACATCGTGTTCATGGGCATGGGCGAGCCGATGGCCAACTACAAGGCCGTGATCGGCGCGGTCCGGCGGTTCACGGACCCGTCGCCGGAGGGGCTCGGGATCTCGGCGCGGGGCGTGACCGTGTCGACGGTCGGCCTGGTGCCGCGGATCAACCAGCTCGCCACCGAGGGGATCCCGGTGACGCTGGCGCTGTCGCTGCACGCGCCGGACAACGAGCTGCGCGACGAGCTGGTGCCGATCAACAACCGCTGGAAGGTCGACGAGGTCCTCGACGCGGCCTGGGCGTACGCCGAGCAGACCAAGCGCCGGGTCTCGATCGAGTACGCGATGATCCGCGACATCAACGACCACGCCTGGCGCGCCGACCTGCTGGCCGAGAAGCTCCGCGCCCGTGGCGACTGGGGCTGGGTGCACGTCAACCTGATCCCGCTGAACCCGACGCCCGGTTCGAAGTGGACCGCGTCCGACCCGGCGGACGAGCGCGAGTTCGTCCGGCGGCTGGAGGCCGGCGGCATTCCGGTGACGGTCCGGGACACTCGGGGGCAGGAGATCGACGGCGCCTGCGGGCAGCTCGCCGCAGCGAGCAAGTCCTGATGCTCCGCCCACAGTTCCGGGTCCGCCGGATGGGGCAGCGGTACGGCTGCGAACGCTGGCTGGATGGGATGATCGGGCGGTGAAGATCCTCTCGATTCAGTCAGCGGTTGCCTTCGGGCATGTGGGGAACTCGGCAGCGGTGTTTCCGCTTCAGCGCATCGGTGTCGAGGTGCTGCCGGTGTACACGGTGAACTTCTCGAACCACACCGGCTACGGAGCATGGCGCGGGCCGATGATCAGCCCGGACGACGTGCGCGAGGTGCTGCGCGGGATCGAGGACCGGGGTGTGCTTCCGCAGATCGACGTGGTGCTCTCGGGGTACCAGGGCGGTGAGGGGATCGCGGAGGTGATTCTCGAGGCGGTCCAGCGTGTGAAGGCGGCCAACCCCGCGGCGGTGTACTCGTGCGACCCGGTGATGGGGAACGCGAAGTCCGGCTGCTTCGTCGCGCCTGCGATCCCGGTGCTGCTGCGCGATCGGGTGGTGCCGGCGGCCGACATCATCACGCCGAACCAGTTCGAGCTGGGTTTCCTGACCGGCACCGAGCCGGACACGCTCGAGTCGACGCTGGCCTCGGTGGAGCTGGCGCGCGCGACCGGGCCGCGCACGGTGCTCGTCACCAGCGTCGAGCGCCCCGACCGCGAGGACGGCACGATCGAGATGCTGGCCGTCGACGACAGTGGTGCGTGGCTGGTCGAGACGCCGTACATCCCGATGAAGGCCAACGGGTCTGGCGACGTGACGGCCGCACTGTTCACGGCGCACTACCGCCGTACGGGCGATCTCGCGGACGCGCTGGCGCGGACCACGTCGAGCGTCTTCGAGCTGCTCACGCGCACCCACGAGTCGGGGGAGCGCGAGCTGCAGCTGGTCGAGTCGCAGGACGCATACGCAAACCCGCAGCTGCAGTTCAAGCCACGCCAGGTCGCCTGACCGCACGGACACGACAGACTGGGCACATGAAGGTACGTCGGTACGAAGATGCAGACCACGCAGCGGTTCTGGCGCTGGCGCCGCGGCTCGCGGAAGGGGTCGCCCCCTGGCGGTCACCTGACGGAGTCCTCGCAGCCGCCACCGGCTGGGTTGTCGAGGCGCTGGCGCGGTCGAGCGAGCGGGGCCGGGTCGTGCTCGTGGCCGAGGAGGACGGTGTCGTCGGGTTCGTTTCCGGCGAGGAGCGCACGCACTGGGCCGGAGAGCCGGAGCTGTACGTCGGTGAGCTCGTGGTCGCGCCGCAACACGAAGGACGGGGCGTGGGACGGGCCCTGATGGACGCGGTTGTTGACCACGCCAGGCAGCAGGGCCTCACAGCCATCACTCTCGACACAGGGGCCGCGAACACGAACGCCCGTGCCTTCTACAGCCGCCTGGGCTTCGCCGAGGAGGACGTGAAGCTGACGAGGACGCTCAGCTGACCAGTTCGGCTGCCTCGTCGATGGTGGAGACGAGGTGGACCGACATGGGGCGGTCGGCTGCCAAGGACTGGAGGAGGGGCCAGACGGGGAGCTTGGTGGTCCAGTGGTCGACGTCCACCAGGATCAGCGGGATCTGGGTGGCCGCGTCGCCGTAGTAGTTGGGGGTGGCGGCCTGGAAGACCTCCTGGACGGTGCCGGCCGCTCCGGGGAGGTAGATGATGCCGCCGCGGGCGTGGCTGAGCAGGATGTCCTCGCGCTGCGCGTTGGAGAAGTACTTCGCGATCGCGGACGCGAAGACGTTCGGGGGCTCGTGACCGTAGAACCAGGTCGGGATCGACACACCACCGTCGCCCGGGAAGTCCCGTCGTACGTCCAGGCCGGCCGTAGCCCACGCGGCGATCGACGGGCGGAAGGACGGTACGGCGGCCAGCCTGGTCAGGACCTCCTCCACGGCCCCGTCGGCGTACGCCGAAAGTGAGGCCCCGAGGTTGGCGGCCTCCATCGCGCCCGGACCGCCACCCGTGACGACCATCCGACCGTGGCGGGCCAGCGTACGGCCGAGCAGGACGGCGGAGCGGTAGTCCGCGGAACCACGCAGTACGCCGTGCCCGCCCATCACGCCGACCCAAGGCATCGAGGAGGGCAGCTCGGTCAACGCATCGGCGATCGCGTGGTCGTGCAGCGCGGCGGCGAGCGTACGGCCGGTGTCGCCCTTCTCGTCGTGCTGCCGGGACCACGCGTAGATCTGGGCGTCCGGCGTGGCGTCGTACCCGTGCTCCAGACCCGCGTACAGCTCATCGGCGTCGTACAGTCGCCCGCGGTACGCGTCGAACGGCAGCTCCGGGATCGCCGGGAACACCAGCCCGCCGCCGTCCCGGATCCAGGCGTCGGCCTTCTCCTCCAGCGCACAGCCGAGAAACACCGACCCGGTCGGCTTCAGCCCGAGGAGTTCCGCCGTACGACGGGTCAGATCGACGGACTGCACCCGCCAGCCGGCCATCGACGTGGCCCCCGCGGCCAGCAGCCGGTCGAAGTGCTCCAGGGACTCGATGTCCACATGCGGAATGCTCGGCAACGTCACGGAGAGCACAGTAATGGACGGCCGGTGCCGGCTGAGGTAATGCTTAGGCATGACACATGCGGAGCTCTGGGAGCGTCACAAGGCCGTCATGCCTGCTTGGCTCGCGTTGTACTACGAGGAGCCGATCGAGATCGTGCAGGGGTCCGGCCGCCGGGTGACCGACGGCGAGGGCAACACCTATCTCGACTTCTTCGCCGGCATCCTGACCAACGCGATCGGGTACGACATCGCGGAGATCTCCGACGCCGTCCGCGAGCAGCTCGGGTCCGGGATCGCGCACACCTCGACGGTGTACCTGATCCGCAAACAGATCGAGCTGGCCGAGCAGATCGCCGAGCTGTCCGGGATCCCGGACGCGAAGGTCTTCTTCGCGAACTCCGGCACCGAGGCGAACGAGACGGCCCTGCTGCTCGCCACCCAGGCGCGCCGCTCCAACCAGGTGCTCGCGATGCGCAACTCGTACCACGGCCGCGCGTTCGGCACCGTGGCGATCACCGGGAACCGCGGCTGGTCCGCGAGCAGCCTGTCGCCGGTGAACGTGCAGTACGTGCAGGGCGCGTACCGGTACCGCAGCCCGTTCCGCGAGCTGCCGGACGCGGAGTACATCAAGGTCTGCGTCGACGACCTGCGCGAAGTCATCGAGACAACGACCTCGGGCGATGTCGCGTGCCTGATCGCGGAGCCGATCCAGGGCGTCGGCGGGTTCTCCTCGCCACCGGACGGGCTGTACGCCGCGTTCAAGGAGGTCCTGGACGAGTACGGGATCCTGTTCATCTCCGACGAGGTGCAGACCGGGTGGGGCCGGACTGGAGAGCACTTCTGGGGCATCCAGGCGCACAACGTCGTACCGGACGCGATGACGTTCGCGAAGGGGCTCGGCAACGGGTTCGCGATCGGTGGGGTGGTCGCGCGCGGCGACCTGATGGACAGCATCAAGGCGAACTCGCTGTCGACGTTCGGCGGCAACCCGATCTCGACGACCGCGGCGAAGGCGACCATCGACTACCTGCTCGACAAGGACCTGCAGGCGAACGCGGCCAAGCGCGGCGCTCAACTGGCCGACGGGCTGCGCGGCATCTCCGACGAGTTCCCGGAGCTCGGCGACGTCCGCGGCAAGGGCCTGATGCTCGCCACCGAGATCGTCAAACCCGACGACGACACCCCCGACCCGGCCACCACCGCCAAACTCCAGCAGGAAACCAAGAACCGCGGTCTGCTGATCGGCAAGGGCGGCCTCTACGGCAACGTACTGCGGATGGCGCCTCCGATGACGCTGACCGAAGAGGAAGCCGCGGAAGCCCTCGAGATCATCCGCGACTCCTTCAACACCCTGCGCTGAATCGACGAGGGCCTCTCCCTGAACGGGTGAGGCCCTTCGTGTTACGACAAGCCGATTTCGCGGGTCGCGTCCCCGGCATCGGTGATCGGCAGGGGCGGCGGTGCACCGGTGATCTTGCGGCGGCGTCTCGAACGGCCCTCGAGGTAGCGGGCCAGCAGCGAGAGCAGCGAGCACAGGCCGATGTAGATCACCGCGACGACCATGTACGTCGGGATGTAGGGGAAACCGTACTGGAGCCGGCCGCCCATCTGCTTGGCGACGTACAGCAGCTCGCCGTAGGTGATGATGAAGCCGAGCGCCGTGTCCTTCAGCAGCACGACGAGCTGACTGACGATCGCCGGCAGCATCGCGCTGATTGCCTGCGGCAACAACACCAGCCGCACCACCTGGTTCTTCCGCAGACCCAGCGCGTACGATGCCTCCCGCTGACCCTTCGGTACGGCGGCGATGCCCGCGCGGAAGATCTCCGCCAGCACGGAACCGTTGTACAGGGTCAGGCCGAACACGACGTCCCAGAACGGCCCGATGCCGAGCTGCCACTGCAGGTTGCCGTAGTAGAAGAAGAACATCAGGATCAGCAGCGGGATCGCGCGGAACAGCTCGATCACGAGCGTGGCCGGCACCCGGACCCACTTGTGGTCGCTGATCCGGGCGGCCGCGAGGACCGCGCCGAGGATCAGCGCGAAGACGGTCGCCAGTCCGGCGGCCTTGAGCGTGTTCAGCAGGCCGTCGAGCAACTGCTGCTGGATCGACGTGTACTGGAACTGGATCCAGCGCCGGCTCTCGAACTGCCCGGAGGCGTTCAGCCGGTAGACGACCCAGCCGACGGCGGCCAGCACCAGGAGGATGACGACGACGTTGGCGATCCGGTTCCGCGCCTTCGCCCGCGGACCGGGTACGTCGTACAGGACCGCACTCATCAGGCCACCGCCGTCCGTCGTTCGGCCCACCGTTGCAGGAGGACCAGGGGAATGATGGCGATCAGGAAGCCGATGGTGATCCAGACCAGGGTCAGCACCTGGTTCTCACCGCGCTCGGCCATCACCGCCGGGATCGCCCCGGCCTCGGCGACCGAGAAGCCCGCCGCGATCGTGGTGTTCTTGAGCAGGGCGATCAGCACGCTGGTCAGCGGCGGCACGATCGCCCGGAACGCCTGCGGCAGCACGACGATCCGCAGTACCTGCAGGAACGTCATGCCGACCGCGCGGGCGGCCTCGCTCTGGCCGGGTGCGACCGTGTTGATCCCGGAGCGGACGACCTCGCAGATGAACGCCGAGGTGTAGATGGTCAGCGCGGTGACCGCGGACCAGAAGTACGACGGAAGCTCGATCTGCATCTTCGGGGCGCCGAAGACCAGGAACGCGAACACCAGGGTCAGCGGGGTGTTGCGCAGGATGTTGACGTAGCCGGTGCCGAATCCGCGCAGGGCAGGCACCGGAGAGACCCGGAACCCGGCCAGCGCGGTGCCGAGCACCAGGCTGAACACCCCGGCGACCAGGAACAGCCTGATCGTCGTCCAGAAACCGTCGACGAACAGTTTCCAGTTGTCGGTGAGGACCGAGAGCATCGCGACCTTCCTCTTGCTTACAGGTCCGTACAGGTACACAGTCGGCCGCGGCGCCCGTGTCAGGACGCCGCGGCCGGTCGGTGGATCAGTACTTCTCGAGCGGCGGCGGGGTCGAGTCCGAGCCCGACTTGCCGAGCGTCTCGTCGTAGATCGCCTTCCAGGTGCCGTCGGCCTCGCCGGCAGCCAGGACGGAGTTCACCTTGTCGCGCAGCGCCTTGTCGGCCAGCGGCAGGCCGATGCCGTACTTCTCGACGCTGAACGGCTTGCCGACCACACGGAGCTGGTCGGGCGCGGTGGCGGCGTACCCCTTGAGGATCGCGTCGTCGGTGGTGACCGTGTCGACCTTCTTGTCCAGCAGCTGGGAGACGCACTCCGAGTAGGTCTTGAACTCGGAGATGTTGCTCGGCTCGGTCAGCTGCTCGTCCTTGACCCGCTGGATCGGGGTCGAACCGGTCGCCGAGCAGACCTTCTTGCCCTTCAGTGCGGTCTTGCCGGCGTCCATCGAGGTGTCGTCCTTGCGGACCAGCAGGTCCTGGCCGGCGATGAAGTACGGGCCGGCGAACGAGACCTGCTTCTTGCGCTTGTCGGTGATCGAGTAGGTGCCGACGTAGTAGTCGATCTCACCGCCGGCGATCGCGGTCTCGCGGTTCGCGGACGGGATCTCCTTGTACTCGACCTTGTCGGGGTCGAGGCCGAGGCCGGCCGAGACCATCCGGGCGACCTCGATGTCGAAGCCGCAGCGCTTGCCGCTGGCGTCCTTGTAGCCGAGGTTCGGCTGGTCGGCCTTGACGCCGACGGTCAGCTTGCCGGCGGACTTGATCTTGGTGAAGGTCGGGCTGCCGGCTACGTCCACGCCGCTCGCGGTGGTGAACTTGTGCAGTTGGCCGCACGAGTCGGAGGCGTTGCCGCCGCCACTGCCCCCGGCGCTCGGCTCGCTCTTGCCACAGGCGGCGGCGGTCAGCGCGAGCGCTGCGACGCCTACCGTGGAGACGAGGGTGCGCATTCTCATGATCAGGATTCCCCTTCGGTTCGTTGCTGGGTACGGCTGCGGGCAGTGCGACTGCCGGCTCAGTGCTTGAGGATCTTGCCCAGGAAGTCCTGGGCGCGCTTCGAGGTCGGGCTCGTGAAGAAGGTCTCCGGATCGGATTCCTCGACGATCTCGCCGTCGGCCATGAACACCACCCGGTTCGCCGCGGTCCGGGCGAAGCCCATCTCGTGCGTCACCACGACCATCGTCATGCCCTGCCTGGCGAGGTCGACCATCACCTCGAGTACCTCCTGGATCATCTCCGGGTCGAGCGCCGAGGTGGGCTCGTCGAAGAGGATCACCTTCGGGTCCATGGCCAGGGCGCGGGCGATCGCCACGCGCTGTTGCTGACCCCCGGACAGCTGGGCCGGGTACTTGTCGGCCTGGCTTGCCACGCCGACCCGTTCCAGCAGCTCCATTGCCCGCTTCTCGGCCTGCTTCTGGTCCGCCTTGCGGACCTTGGTCGGGCCGAGGGTCACGTTCTGCAGAATCGTCTTGTGGGCGAACAGGTTGAACGACTGGAACACCATGCCGACGTCGGCCCGCAGCTTGGCCAGCGCGCGACCCTCACTGGGGAGGGCCTGGCCGTCCAGGGTGATGCTGCCGGAGTCGATCGGCTCGAGCCGGTTGATCGTGCGGCACAGCGTCGACTTGCCGGACCCGGACGGGCCGATCACGACGACTACTTCGCCCTCGTCGATGGACAGGTTGATGTCCTTCAGGACGTGCAGATCGCCGTAATGTTTGTTGACGCCGGTCAGCGCAACCAGGCCGGCCGCTTTCCGTGTGTCCTGCGCCAGGGTGCCCGAATCGCTCATGGCCAGAACTTAGCGGAGGCCGGGGTGCGGTCGCAGGCCCGGGTGGTTCCACGGTGGTAACGATCTGCAATAAACCGGAGCGGACTGTGACCTGTTGATCACCGTCCGCCCGGGTTTGTGCTTCAGTGTCCGGTTGTGCCGGTCCCGCAGCAGCCTCCTGCAGCGATGGTCGCGGCCGTCGGCGGCTCCTTGACCGCGGCCTCGACGCCGGCGAGCATCTGCCGCCGGGCGGCGGGGGAGATGACCCGGCCGCGGGTCACCACGGTGTCGATCCGGCGGCTGTTGCGGATATCGGCCAGCGGGTCCGCATCCAGTACGACGAGGTCCGCGATCTTCCCGGCTTGTACGGCGCCCAGGTCCGCGGTCCGCCCGAGGAACTTGGCCGGCTCGACCGTCGCGGCGTACAGCGCCTGCCGTGGGGTCGCGCCCGCGCCGACCAGGTGCTCCAGCTCGTCGTGCAGCGCGAACCCGGGCACGGAGTACGGCGTACCCGTATCGGTGCCGGCCATGACCGGTACGTCGTGCGCGAACAGCTCCCGGACGAACCGCTGCCGCCACGCCCACATCTGGCGCTGGTGGGAGATCTCCTCCGCGGTGCGGTTCGCGGCGTACATGGTCTGGATCACGTAGTCGTAGGTCCCGATCGAGTCCGCGCTCAGGTACTTCGCCAGCGCCGGGTCGAGCCGGGTGTAGTCGATCTGGTCGAGGACCCTGTGCATGGTCAGCGTCGGCGTCACCCGGGTCCGGTTACGGCGCAGCGTGCCGAACACGTCGGCGGCGCGGGCCGGGCTGTACGTGTTCGCGGCGATCCACTCGATCGGGTGCAGTTGCCGGAACCAGCTGTTGTAGTCGCCGTTCGCGACCTTGATCCCGAGCACCATCCGCCGTACGTCGGCCTCTCGGGTGGACACCGCCAGGCCGAGCGAGTGGATGTGCTCGATGCTGCGCTGGCCGCGGTTGCTGACCTCCGTCGAGGTGACCTCGTCGGGCCCGTGGCCGTGCACGGTCAGGCCGACCTTGCGGGCCTCGTCGATGATCGCCAGCCAGGACTCCCGGCTGAGCCGCGAGTACACCTTGACGAAGTCGGCGCCCTCGGCCTTGACCCGGCGTACGGCGGCCCTCGCATCGGTGGCGCCGTCGACCACGATCACCTTGATCAGGTTCGGGTCCCACAGCGTCGGGTCGCCGTCGATGATGTTGCTGGCGACCACCATCCGCGGACCGAGCAGCGTGCCCGCCTCGATCCGGTCCCGCCAGTCGTACAGCGCCGGGTTCGTACCGGACATCTCCCGGACCGTGGTCAGCCCGTTCGCGAGGTACAAGGGCGGCGAGACCCGCTCGTCGCCGAGGCTGTGGACGTGCATGTCGGCGAGGCCCGGGATGACGTACTTGCCGGCCAGGTCGACCTCCACCGCACCCTGCGGCACCGGAAACCGCCCGACCCCGACGATCCGCTCGCCGCTGATCAGCACTGTTTGATTGGGGTCCCGACGCCCGGTGCTGACGTCGATGACCGTGACGCCGGTCAGCGCGGTGAGCGCGGTGAGCTTCGCGGGCTTCGCCTGGGACGTGGAGGTCGTGGTGAACGTGCCACCCGCGACGATCGCGGCGCCGGCGGCAGTACGGGCGAGAAACTGACGACGAGAACTGTTCATGCCCCTCACTATTGTCCGTGCGGGCTTGGTGGTCAGGGGGGTCAGGCCGTTGGCCCAGGTAGGGAAATGTCTACCGCGGCACGTACTCTTGGTGGCTGTCATGCGTACTTATGAGGTCCGCACCTACGGGTGCCAGATGAATGTCCACGACTCCGAGCGGCTGCGCGGGCTGCTGGAGGATGCGGGCTACGTCCGCGCGCCGGAGGGCGACGACGCCGATGTGGTCGTCTTCAACACCTGCGCGGTCCGCGAGAACGCCGACAACAAGCTGTACGGCAACCTCGGGCACCTGGCGCCGGTGAAGGCCAAGAAGCCCGGCATGCAGATCGCCGTCGGCGGGTGCCTGGCGCAGAAGGACAAGGCGTCGATCGTTCGCAAGGCCCCGTGGGTGGACGTGGTCTTCGGGACGCACAACATCGGGTCGCTGCCGGCGCTGCTGGAGCGGTCCCGGGTCGAGCAGGAGTCGCAGGTCGAGATCCTCGAGGCGCTCGAGGTGTTCCCGTCGACGCTGCCGACCCGCCGCGAGTCGCCGTACAGCGCCTGGGTCTCGGTGAGCGTCGGCTGCAACAACACCTGCACGTTCTGCATCGTGCCGTCGCTGCGCGGCCGCGAGAAGGACCGCCGGCCGGGCGAGATCCTCGCCGAGGTCGAGGCGCTGGTCGCCGAGGGCGTGCTCGAGGTGACCCTGCTCGGGCAGAACGTCAACTCGTACGGCGTGGAGTTCGGCGACCGGTTCGCGTTCTCGAAGCTGCTCCGTTCGTGCGGCTCGATCGACGGCCTGGAGCGGGTCCGCTTCACCTCGCCGCATCCGCGGGACTTCACCGCGGACGTGATCGAGGCGATGGCCGAGACGCCGAACGTGATGCCTTCGCTGCACATGCCGCTGCAGTCCGGCTCGGACGCCGTACTGAAGGCGATGCGCCGTTCGTATCGGCGGGACCGTTATCTGAAGATCATCGAAGACGTGCGGGCGGCCATGCCCGACGCCGCGATCACCACCGACATCATCGTCGGGTTCCCGGGGGAGACCGAGGAGGACTTCCAGGGCACCCTCGACGTGGTCCGGCAGGCGCGGTTCGCGGGCGCGTTCACCTTCCAGTACTCGAAGCGTCCCGGGACGCCGGCCGAGTCGATGGAGAACCAGATCCCGCGGGACGTCGTCCAGGAGCGGTACGAGCGGCTCGTCGCACTGCAGGACGACATGGCCTGGGGCGAGAACAAGGTGCTCGTCGGGCGTTCGGTCGAGGTCCTCGTCGCCGAGGGGGAGGGGCGGAAGGACGCCTCCACCCACCGGCTCAGCGGCCGCGGCGCGGACAACCGGCTCGTCCACTTCGCCGTACCGGAAGGTGTCGAGGCGCCGCGACCGGGTGACATGGCAACGGTCGAGATCACGTACGCCGCTCCGCACCACCTGGTCGCCGACGTGTTCGGTGCGGTACGCCGGACCCGCGCCGGCGACGCGTGGGAACGCGTCCAGGGAGTACCGGCCGCCACGCCCGGCGTCATGCTCGGCATGCCAACGATCGGCGCCCAGCCGATGGAGCCCGCAGCCGGCGGCTGCCAGGTCGGATGAGCCTGCTCGCCCCCGATGCCGAGCCGTTCGCGTTCGGGCGGGACGCGGACATCTACGCGATCGACGAGGACTGGGTCCTGCGGCGGTACCGGAACGGGCACCCGGTCCGCGACGAGGCCGACTTCATGCGGCACGTGGCGCAGTACGGGTATCCGGTGCCGGTGGTCCGCGAGGTGGACGGCGCCGACATGGTCGTGCAGCGGCTCGAGGGGCCGACGCTCGGCGAGGCCGCGATCGCGGGCGAGCTGACCGCGACCGACATCGGGCTGCTGCATGCTGACCTGCACCGCCGGCTGCAGTCGATCCCGGCGCCGAGCGGTACGCCGGGGCTGGTCGTGGTGCACGGCGACCTGCACCCGCTGAACGTGATCTCCACGCCGGACGGGCCGGTCGTGATCGACTGGCGGGATGCCGAGGAGGGGATCGCGGAGTTCGACATCGCGATGTCCGCGATCATCTTCGCGCAGGTGGCGCTCGACCCTTCGTACGCGGACCTCAACACGCTGCTCCGCGACGCGCTGGCGACGTACCTGGCGAACTCGATCGACCCGACCCCTGGCCTCGACGCCGCCCTCGCCCGCCGCGCGGCCAACCGCACGCTGACTGCGGCGGAGCGTGAACTGCTACCGGCTCAGGAAGCGCTGATCCGCGCCCACCTGTGAGCGGTGCGTACCGAAGAACGGGCAGTGGTCTGCCTGCGCAGCCGGCCCGCAGCGTAGAGCGGGCCGCTCGGCGGCGTCAGATCGTGACCACTGCCCGTTCTTCGGTACGGCTCAGGCGTTCAGGAACTCCGACGGCTTGAGCGGACGGGTGACGACGCGGAGCTCGCCGATGTTCCCGGCGAACGCCTGGTCGATCTTGTTGGCGTAGTGGCCAGCCGCAACCAGCCACGGCTTGCCCGCCGTCGCGAGCCCGTTGGACGGGGTCGCCGGGTTGCGCAGCAGCTCCGAGGAGTCGACGTACACGACGCTGTGCCGACCGTCGTTCACGATCGCCAGGTGGAACCACTCGCCCGCCTGCTGCTCGTGACCCCAGTTGGTGAACGTGTCGTTCTTGTCCGCCGGGTACGCCGCCCACTGCACCTGCAGCCCGCCGGAGAACCCGAGCTTGGCGGCCGGCTCGTCCGGGTCGCTCCCCGTCTTGCCCGCGTCGCGCCCGGTGCCGAGCCGGGTGAACAGACCCTCCCACGAGTGGTCCTGCCCGTCGTCGGCGAGCTTCACGAACGCCTCGATCGTGTACCCCTTCGGGAACGTCAGCGCGTTCAGCGGCGCGTTGTCGGCGGTCTTCAGGTACCCGCCGCGCGCCGGGTTCTTCCCGCCGCGGAACTGCCAGCTCGCGTGCCCCGGCTGGTCCGGGTGGTACTCCGTGGACGCGGTCGGCAGGTCGTTGCTGAGCTGCACCCGGGTCAGGTCGTTGCCCTGCCCGGACTGGTCGACCACCTTGTCCGCGACCGGTCCGTCGAAGCGCCAGTACGCCGCCGTACCCGGGATCACGAGCTGCTTCGCCGGACGTGCCGGGCGGACCGGCTCCGGGGCGAACCCGGCGAACCGCCGGGCGAAGTCGATCGGGATGCCGAACCGGTTGGTGTCGTCGCTCAGCTCGATCTCCGCCTCGGCCAGTTCGTTGCGCCGGGCCGGGTCCTGGGCCATGATCCACGGCGAGATCGTCTCGACGTCGATGGTGTTCCGGGCCAGGTCGAAGTGGTACAGCCGGACCATGCCGGAGCCGCCGTAGTACCGGTCCTGGTAGTTGGTGATGTGCAGGTGCACGTCGTTGCCCGCGGCGTTCTTCCGGGTGACCCGGCCGGGCGGCCAGTAGTGCCCGTTGAGCGTGAGGAAGATCTGGTCGCTGTCGTCGACGAGCTGCTCCCAGACGCGGTTGCCGTGGTCGCTGAAGTACGCCACCGGGTTGCCGTGGTCGGCGTTCACGAGTTCGTGGATGGTGAGGATCACCGGGAGCTTCGGATGCTGGGCGATGACGGCGCGCGCCCAGGCGAAGCTCGCGTCCGACGGGCGCCAGTCCATTGCCAGCAGCAACCACTGGCGGCCGGCGGCGCGGAACACGTGGTACGAGTTGTACCCGTTCGCGGTCGATCCGCCGTACGTCGGCATCCAGCGGAACCGCTGCGGGCTGAACGTGTCCAGGTACGGCGACGGGCCGCGGGTGTCGTCCTTCGAGCCGTCGATGTCGTGGTTGCCGGCCAGCACCGAGTACGGGAAGCGGGCGCGGTCGAGGATCCTGAAAACCGGGTCCGCCTTCGCGAACTCGCTCGCCTGCGCGTTCTCGACGACGTCGCCGAGGTGCGCCATGAACACGATGTTCTGTTCGGCGCGCTGGTCGATCAGGTACTTGAACGTCGCGGTCAGCGGCGCGGCGTCACCGCGGTCCTGGTCGAACTGGTACTGCGTGTCCGGGACGACCGCGAGCGTGAACTGCGGGTGCTCGGTGTCGATCCTGCGTGCTGCTTGTGCTGCTTGTGCTGGTCCGGTGGCTGCGGCGTTCCCGGCGCTGAGGGTGCCCGATGCGAGCACAGCACCCGCCCCGATTGCGCCCAGCAACCCGCGCCGACTCGTACCGCCGTACTGCTCGTCCATCGCCCCACGCTCCCAGTCCGTTGACAACGTGGGCACTGTAGAGCGCGGCAGGCGCCCCGGTGGTGAACTCAGGCGAAACCCTGGACGATCACCGCGGGAAGTGCTTCGGCCTTCAACGACCCGAGCACCCGCGCCTCGTGCGGCACGAGCGGGTCGGGGAGGTCGTCCAGCGAGTACCACCCGAGCCCGGCCGCCTTGTCCGGCTCCATGATGGTCGGCTCGCCGGTCCACGTGTCGGTCGTGAAGAAGAAGTCCACCCGCTCGTCGATCGGATCCCCGTTCCCACCGGTCCGGTGCATCGCCGTCACCGCCACCAGCTCCGCCGGGTCGACCTCGATCCCGACCTCCTCCTTCAACTCCCGCACCGCCGCCGCCACCGCCGACTCACCTTGCTCGACATGACCCGCAGGAACCGCCCAGTACCCATCCATGTACCCGGTGTTGGCCCGCAGCAACAACAACACCTCATCCCCCCGCCGCACGACCACATAAGCCGCAGGCACCACCCGAAACCGATCCATACCCCAGACCCTAAACACCTCCACCGACACCCAGCCGCCCGCCCAAGGGACACCGCTGCGCGGCGGCTGTCTGTTGCCGCCTTCGGCGGGGTGCGCGTGAGGTGGCGTCGAATGTGATCTGGCCGCGCCGCGTGCGACGATGCAAACGGTCAGGCGCATGTCCGCGAGGACCACTCGCCAGCAGGCCGTCACCAGCGAGATTCTCCTTGCTGGTAAGGGATTCCGGCCCATCAGTCGGGCCGTCGCCGATTTGCCTGTGACCATGTCGTGATCTACAATAGAACACATGTTTGATACTGATCTGGACGATCTCTCGACCGCGGATGTGATGTCTCAGGACTTCGGTGACAGTTCTGCATCAGGACATCGGTGACAGTCGATGTCTCAGGACTTCGGTGACGTTTGGGGTTTGTCGGTGTGTGGTCCGGGTGGTCTGCCGTTGCCGACGTAGGCGGTGCCGGGTGCGGGTCGGGTGTGTTCGATGAGGATCTCGCCTTGGAGGTCGGTGACGGTGATCGTGTCGCCGGTCTTGTTGCCGTTGGTGATGACGAGGACGTGCTGGAAGCCTCGTCGCCCGTCGACCATGTACTGGGTCTTGTCCAGGTAGAGGGCGCCGTTGCTGGTCAGCGTCTTCACGACGGTGTCGTCGGGCAGGTCTGTGGGTGCTGGTGCGGGGGCGGGTCGGGGCCGGCTGGCGGGACGGCGGATCAGGTCGTGGGTGGGGCGGGGTGCCTCGGCCTTCGCGGTGGTCTGCCAGGCGGTCAGTGGTGTGATGCGGCCGGGTAGGCCTTGGTGGGGACGTTGGGTGTTGTAGATGTGGTCGAAGGCGTCGACCTGGGTCTGTAACTGGTCCAGGTCGGCGGCGAGTGGCTGTTTGTCGAGGTAGCGGAACAGGGTCTGGTGGAAGCGTTCGTTTTTGCCCTGGGTGGTGGGTTTGTAGGGCTTGCCGGTGATCGGTTCGACGCCGAGGGCCATGACGTGGACGACGAGTTGGCCCAGGAGTCCGCGGCGTGACGGGTTGAGCGCGATCCCGTTGTCGGACAGCAGCCGTTGCGGCACGCCGTGAGCGGTCATGGCCTTGTCGAACACGACGATCGCGGCCTCGGCGGTCTCGCCCCACGCGACGTGGGAGGCGAGTGCGTAGCGGGAGTGGTCGTCGATGAGCTGGAAGATCACGCATTTGCGCCCGCGGGTGAGCACGTACTCGGTGGCGTCGAGCTGCCAGCAGGCGTTCGGGGCTGGATACACGAACCGGCGCCATGCCGCCCTCGGCTTCTTGCGCGGTTCCAGCCGCGCCACGCCGGCCCGCCGGAAGATCCGGGCCAGTGACGCGACCGACGGCACCTGGTCCAGGCCCATTGCGTGCATCTTGTCGTGCACGCTGATCGGGCCGCAGTCCAGCCCCGACTGCTCGAGTGCAGCCCGGACCCCGATCGCCTGCCGCTCGACCTCGTCGGTCAGCTTCGACGGGCTCGACTTCGGTCGCCGCGACCTCGGCTCCAACGCTGCCGCGGGCCCGTCAGCCAGGGCGCGCCGCCGGATCTCGTAGAACGTCTTGCGCGAGATGCCGTGCTCGGCGCAGAACGTCGAGACCGCCCCGCGAGGCGCATCAGACGGCCACTGCGTGATCGCGAGACGGACACGAGGATCGATGGGTTCATTGGCAGCCACCGCCCGAGCCTCGGGGCGGAAGTGTCACCACCAAGAATCCTTGCAGTGTCACCGATGTCCTGATGCAGAACTGTCACCTATGTCCTGAGACATAACATCTCTCGACCGCGGACCTGCTCGCCGCGGCCGCCGAGTACGCCCACGATCAAGAACAAGCCGCCGTCGGCATCCTCCGCACCACCCTCGTCTTCGCCGACCGCAATGCCATCGTCGAATGGCCCGGCCGCGACCCGCTCCCCGGCTACGAACGACTGCGCGTCTACGGCGGCGAAGGCTGCCCCGGCGTCGCCGAGTTCGCCACGATCGAGCTCGGCGCAGTCCTCGGCATCTCCTCCGGCGCCGCCGCCTCCCTGCTCGGCGAAGCCCTCGCCCTGCGGCACCGCCTCCCGCGGGTCTGGGCTGCGGTGCTGTCCGGGAACGCGGTCGCCTGGCGTGCCCGCAAGATCGCCCACGCCTGCCTGAGCCTGTCGATCGAGGCCGCCGCAATCGTCGACAGCCACGTCGCCGGCATCGTCAACACCGTGACCCCCGGCCGGCTGAAGAAGATCGTCACCGCCGCGGTCTGGGCAGCCGACCCCGAACGGGCCCAGGCCGCCGCCGAAGCCACCGCCAAAACCCGCGGCGTGTTCGTCGCCCAATCCGACCCCGACGACGACCACGGCACCAAACGCATCTGGATCCGCGCCGCGACCGGCGCCGTCATCCGCTTCGACGCCACCATCGACGACCTCGCCAACGCCTTGAAGACCCTCGGCGACACCGACACCCTCGACGAACGCCGCGCCAAAGCCGTCGACTGGATCTCCGACCCCGCCGCTGCCGACAAACTCCTCCACGTTGCCCGCCACCTCGCCCGCACGCAAACAACCAAGCCGCCACAGTCCGCACCGGACCCAGCAGCCCACTCCGCCCAGCACGACCGCGGCGAGGCAGTGGCTGAAGACGAAGCCGTCACTGCGGGCGAGCCCGTCTCGTACGGCGAGCCGCCGCACGATGCCGAGGCTGTCGGTGACGACCCGGCCACGACCGATCACCCCGACGAGTACGAGGGGTACGCCCCAGCCGCTGATGACATCGATGACATCGACAGTGCATGCAGCGCGGACAGTGCATACGGCGCGTCCGCCGCGGACGACACCCGTGGCACTGACGGTACGCGCGACGACGACAGTCCGTACGACGACAGTCGGTATGACCCGTACGACGACATTCGGTATGACCTGGACAGTCGGTACGACCCGGACGACCCGGACGACCCGGACGACCCGGACGACCCGGACGACCCGGACGGTGCGGACGGTGCGGACGGTGCGGACGGTGCGGACGGTGCGGACGGTGCGGACGGTGCGGACGGTGCGGACGGTGCGGACGGTGCGGACGGTGCGGACGATGTGAGCGATCTGGACGGTGCGGGTGCTGGGCACGCGTTTACGCGACTGGCGCTGGCGGACACCCTCGAGGCACGGCTGGCCGCCATCAAACGCGACAGCACCGGCCTCGCCGCGGGCAGTGGGCCGCGGACACGGCACACGCTGTACGTGCACCTCACCGACAAGACCCTCGCCACCGGCACCGGCGTACTCCGAGTCGAAGAACACGGGCCACTACTCGCTGGCCAACTGAGCGAACTGCTCGGACACGACCAGGTGATCGTCAAACCCGTCATCGACCTGCACGACCAAGTCAGCGTCCACAACTACGAGATCCCCGACCGGATCCGCGAACGAGTGCGGCTACGACATCCCGTCGAGATGTTCCCGTACGGCGCCGCCGAGGCAACACCCCGAATGGACCTCGACCACATCACCCCGTACAACCACGCGACCCCAGACCACGTGACCCCAGGCCACGCCGCCCCGGGGGACGCCAACCTGGACGACCTGAGACCGGACGACCTCGGTCCGGGCAACACCAGCCCGGTTCACCCCAGCCGCATGCGCCATGTCGGCGGATTCGGCACTGGTGGACGATTCGACTCCACCAGTCCAGCGAGTCCAGCCAGTCGGACAGGTATGCCTGGAGGTGCCAGACCACCGGCACCGACCGGATCGCCAGGGCAGACCGGGCAGACCGGGCAGACCGGTGTTGACAACCTCATACCGCAAGGGCGACTTCACCACCGCGCCAAAACCTTCGGCGGCTGGCGGAACCGGCGCCTGCCCGGTGGAGGGATCGAGTGGATCAGCCCTCACGGGTTCGTCTTCCTGGTCGACCACACCGGAACCCACCGGCTCACATCTGGACGGAGCGGCAGCTGAAGGCCCCGCGACGAGGCGCCTTCGGCGCCGTAGGCCGTGACGCGGGGGCTGACCGGTCGATCCGGGTATCACGCGCGGCTCGTCGTTGCTCTGTGTAGGGAGGCGTCGGATCTGGGGGTGCGTGTGTTCTACGTTCGGAGTTCCGTCAAGGCTGGGCCGTTTCGATTCTCGGTGGGCAAGTCCGGGCTTGGAGTCAGTGCGGGCGTGCCAGGCTTCCGAGTCGGAAGTGGGCCGCGTGGCAACTACGTCCGTATCGGTGGCTCCGGCGTGAGCTACCGGGCGACGTTGTCGCCCGCGCCGAACGTGCAGCCTCCCCGAGCAGCTGTGCCGGTCGTCCGAGAGTCGGCTCGGGTTGAGATGGAGGACGCTACGGGGCTGACGTCGATGGCCCTTGTGCCGACCGGGAGCGGAGACATCGTCCGGCAGTTGAACGCGGCTGCGGCGCGGCACGGGTGGGGCTGGCCAACGACGATTGTGGCTTTCGTTCTGGGCCTCTTGACGATGCCCTTCGGGGTGATGGTGTGGTTGCTGGCGATCCCACTGTGCTGGTGGCTGTTCCTTCGGGACAAGGCGCGCAGGACCGTCGTCCTGTTCTATGACGTCAACGACCAGCCGGCTGCTTGGTTCGATTCGTTCGTCGGTATGTGGCCATGGCTGACGCAGTCGGCCAAGCTCTGGCGAGAAGTGCAGAACGGCCGCGTTCAGACCACCTATCAGCACAAGACCAACGCCGGTGCCAGCAACCTCGTCAGCAGGTTGTCTGCCGTTGCCGGTCTCAAAGGTCCACGCCACCTTGCGACGAACATCGTGGTTCCGTCTCTTACTGCCGGCAAATCCAGTCTGTACTTTCTTCCGGACCGTGTTCTGGTCTGCGATCACAAGCGTTACAGCGACGTGAGTTACTCCCACCTCCGTGCCGACGGATACCGGCAGCGCTTCATCGAGACGCCGGGGCATCTCCCGAAGGATGCTGAACAGGTCGATCAGACATGGCAGTACGTCAACGTCAAAGGTGGTCCTGACCGTCGGTATTCCAATAATCCGGTGCTTCCGGTCATGCTGTACGGCCAGGTCGACCTCAGCAGCCTTGAGGGGTTGGACTGGCGGCTGCAGATCTCTCGCGCGCAGGCCGCGGCGCACCTCGCAGAGGTGCTGGCTGCCGTGCCTCGGGTGCCGGGTTAGAGCGTTTTTGTCATGACGCAGTGGTTTTTGCCCTTGGGGCGTTGGTAGGTGAAGCCGGCTTCGGTGAAGAGGGTGCGGGTGCCGTTGTAGAGGAAGGAGGCGGTGATCTTCTTGCCGGCTGTGTCTTGGGGGTAGGCCTCGATCAGGCCGCCGCCGGATTGGGCGATCAGGGAGAGGGCTCCCGTCAGGGCGACGGTGGAGACGCCTTGGCGGCGGTAGTTGCGGTCGGTGAAGAAGCAGGTGAGGCGGTAGTCGGGCAGACGTTCCAGGCCGGCTTCGTACTCCTTGCGGTGGTAGATGTTCGGCAGCTCGTCCGGCGTCCCGTACTCGAGCCACCCGACGGCCCGCCCCCCGTCGAACACCAACGCCGCATGCGCCCGCCCGTCGACGACCAGGCGGTGCTTCGCCTCACGGTTGCTCGACGCGTCGAACGTCTTCTCGTGGCGCGTCGTGTGGAACCACGTGCACCAGCAGCCGCCCCAGACCCCGTTGTGCCGTTCCGCGAGCGCCGCGAACGCGTCCCAGGTATCGGGCGACAGCGCCCGGACAGTCAGCCCTTCGACCATGTGGCGAGCGTACGACGGCATCCGGACGATCCGCGTCCGGAAACCTCAGATCGTGTACGTCGACCCAGGTGCGGCGTACTCGACCGATCCGTCGTACCGTGTCCCCGGAGTACACGAGTGAGCCGCTGGCCTCCAGCCGGACAGCGAACGCGGGCAGCCCGTGCTCCACAGCGCGACGTCAGCTGGACAGCGCCGACCGTCGTCGGGCGTCAGGTCCGCGTACAGCGCGCCGTAGTACGCCGTCAGCAGGTCGGCGCTGTGGTCGGCGTGCAGGTGTGAGATCCAGAGCGCGTCGAGCTCGTCCAGCCGGGTGAGGCGTTGCAGCGGTCCGAGGGGTGCCGGTGGCGGCGTCCATCCAGATGCGCGTGTCGCCGGCGGTCACCAGGTAGCCGGAGCACGGGTTGGCGGCGGCCGGGTACGGCGTCGCGGACCCGAGCGCAGTCAACTGAAGGCCGTTCATGCTAGGGCACGAAGAAGGGCCGCAAGCTCCGGGCTTGCGGCCCCTCCCGGGTGCATCGTCAGGCGGACGGCTTGTCCGGGATGTCGTCGTTCTGGCCGTCCAGGTTGTCCAGGCCGTCCTTGGCCTTCTCGACGCCCGTGTCGATCTGGTCGCCGTACTTGCCGCCGGTCTTCTCGTCGACGAAGTCACCGGCCTTGTCCAGGCCTTCGCCGACCTTGTCGCCGTGGCCGTCGACCAGATCGGCGGCCTTGTCCTTCAGCTCCTCGGCCTTGCCCTTGAACTTGTCGAAGATGCCCATCACGGGGCTCCCATTCCTGCGTAGTTAGGTGCTTACAGACAGCTAGCGGCGATCTTCGCACTGCCTACCGGAACTGGGGAACCGCCGCGAGTGCCGTACCCGTAACGATGCGGAAACGGCTACTACTCTATGTCGCCGCCGCTGTCCGTGGTCCCGCCGCCGGACTCGATGTCCCCGCCGGACTCGATGTCGCCCCCGGAGTCGGTGCCGTCGCCCGGCTTGCCGTCGGCCGCGAGCTCGATGTCGCCCCCGCTCTTGCGCGACTCGATGTCACCACCGCTCTTCTTGGCGGCGGTCAGGTTCTCGGCGTCCTCGGGCTGGTCCTTCGCCGACTCTTCGTCGAACGGATTCGTCACTTGATGTCCTCCCGTAGAAATGTCACAACCCCATGGTTCCTACCGAACTTTCCGGGTCATCCACAAGACTGGTCTGCACCTCTTGGCGAACTCTGAATCCGGCACTGCCAGACTGGAGCGATGCCTGCACCACTCGTCGTCGCGGTCGTCGGTCCCACCGCGGCCGGCAAGTCCGACCTCGCCGTTGCCCTGTCCGAGCGCCTGGGCGGCGAGGTCGTGAACGCCGACGCCATGCAGGTGTACCGCGGGATGGACGTCGGTACGGCGAAGATCACCGACGCCGAGCGCCGCGGCGTACCGCATCATCTGCTGGACATCCTGGACGTCACCGAGACCGCGACCGTCGCGGAGTTCCAGGAGCTCGCCCGGGCCGCGATCGACGACTGCCTGAACAGGCAACGGGTGCCGGTCCTGGCCGGCGGCTCCGCGCTGTACGTGCGGGCGATCCTCGACGACTTCGTGTTCCCTGGCACCGACCCCGACGTACGCGCCCGCCTGGAGGCCGAGCTGGAGGCGCACGGCTCCGGCGCCCTCCATCAACGGCTGGCCGAGGTGGACCCGACGGCGGCCGCGCAGATCCTGCCGAGCAACGGCCGCCGGATCGTCCGGGCGCTCGAGGTCGTCGAGATCACCGGCGGCCCGTACGTCGCGACGCTGCCCGAGCACCGCTACGTGTACGACGGCGCGATCCAGCTCGGGCTCGACGTACCGCGGCCGGTTCTCGACGAGCGGATCGACCGCCGGGTGGACCGGATGTTCGACGCCGGATTCGTGGCCGAGGTGCGAGGTCTGCTGGACAAGGGTTTGATTGAGGGCAAGACCGCCAACCGCGCACTCGGATACTCGCAGGTGATCGCGTTGCTGAACGGTGAGATCGACGAAGCCCAGGCCCGGGAACGGACCGCGCAGGCCACCCGCCGGTTCGCGCGCCGGCAGGACTCGTGGTTCCGTAAGGACCAACGCATCACCTGGCTGCCGTACGATGCGCCCGACCTGCTCGCGCGGGCACTCGAAGTGATAGCCGGAGGCAACCGCGAGCCCGCCGCCGGCGTAGTCGAGGTGAACACCGGGATCGTCGATGCGAGGGGGTGACCGTGAGGCCGAGTTCCGCGAGTACCTGATCGCGGACCGCACTCGACTGATGCGTACGGCGTTGCTGCTCACCGCGGGAGATGTGCACACCGCCGAGGATCTGGTCCAGACCGCCTGCACGCGGGTCTATGTGCACTGGCACCGGATCAAGCACGAAGGCGCCGGCCCGTACGCCCACCGCATCCTGGTCAACGCCTTCCTCGACGAACGCCGCCGGGCCGGCCGCCACCCGGAGGTGGTGACCGCGGACACGCTCGAGCCGCGACTGAGCGACGTACCGGACCAGGCGGACACCCTGGCGGTCCGGGACGCGCTGCTGGACCTCGCGCCGCGGCAGCGGGCGGTCCTGGTGCTGCGGTACTTCCAGGACCTCGACGTCGCGACCTGCGCGCGCATCCTGGAGTGCACCGAAGGCACCGTGAAGAGCCAGACAGCGAAGGCGCTGAAACGCCTCAAGGAACTGATGACGGAAGAGACGGGGAGTAGCTGAGACCGCCGATGGACGAGGTCAAGAAACTGCTGGAGGGATTCGCGGACCGCGCGGCCGACGGGCTGCCGGACGCGGACATCGACGCGGACGTCAGCCGCGGCCGCCTCGCGCTGCGCCGGATCAAGCGCCGCCGCCGGGTCACCGGGGTGCTCTGCATCGCGGCCGCATCGGCTCTCGTGCTCGCGATCGGCAACCAGGTGAAGTGGTGGGGGAGCGGCAGCGAGGTGGCCGGCGGGACAGTCCAGCCGGAGACCGTCGCCTCGGCCGCCAACCCGTCGTCCGCACCGCCGGCCCGGCCGAGCTCGAACCGGACGATCTCGGAGTTCGGTGCGCCGGTCGTCGAGCTGGTCGCGAACCAGCAGCCGTGGAGCACGATCGACTGCAGCCTCGCCCCGAAGGGCTGGACGGCCGAGTCGCCGATCGCGGCCAGCCACGTGGTGCTGTCGCAGCCGGAGATGCGGACCGCGGACACCGCGGCGAAGGTGATCCTGCAGGCGGCCCCGCAGGCGCGCGCCCTGTCGCACCCGCGGGTCACCGACGCGGGCGGCAAGACCTTCCACATCGGCACCCTCGACGGCCGCCTCACCGCGCAGGTGAAGCTTCCGAGCCAGTGGCTGCTGGTGTCGTTCCCTTCCGGCACGGTCGAATGGCCGGACGACGCGGTCCAACGCTTCCTCGACTCCTGCACCGTGCGGTAAGAAGACCTAGTGAAGAAGCTGATCGCCTCTCTGTCCGCAGGAACCCTCGTTCTCACCGCCTTCACCGCGACCACCAGCGCTCAGGCCCAGGCGCCGACCAGACAGCCGGTCTCGATCGGGTACGGCGGCGCCGTGTCGTCGGTCGATCCGGACGCGACGAACATCGGTCTCGACGTACTGCGTCGTGGTGGTAACGCCGTCGACGCGGCCGTCGCGACCGCCGCCGCGCTCGGCGTCACCGAACCGTACTCGGCCGGTATCGGCGGCGGCGGGTACTTCGTGTACTACAACGCCAAGAGCCACAAGGTGACCACGATCGACGGCCGCGAGACCGCGCCCGCGACGATGCCGTCCGACGCGTTCATGAACAAGTCGACGAACCAGCCGTACCCGTTCGCGCAACTGGTGACGTCCGGCGTCTCGATCGGCGTACCCGGGACCCTCGCCACCTGGAACAGCGCCCTGAAGCAGTGGGGATCGCTGTCGCTCGGCAAAGCGTTGAAGCCGGCCGCGGAGCTGGCCGAGCGTGGCTTCGTCGTCGACCCGACGTTCCGCCTGCAGACGCTGGAGAACAAGGACCGCTTCTCGCAGGTCGTGCCGACCGCCAAGCTGTTCCTTCCGAACGGCGACGCGCCGCAGGTCGGCTCGCTGTTCAAGAACCCCGAGCTCGCCGCGACGTACACGCTGATCGGCCGGCAAGGACCGTCGGTGTTCTACCGCGGCCCGCTCGCGGGTGAGATGGCAGCCGTCGCGAAGAACCCGCCGAAGACGCCCGGCGCCACGCTGCCGTTCTTCCCCGGGTACCTGCGGGCGAGCGACCTCGCGGCGTACGGCGCGATCGACCGTGCACCGACGAAGGTCCGGTACGACGGTCTGGAGGTCTACGGGATGCCCCCGTCGTCATCCGGCGGCAGCACGGTCGGCGAGGCGCTGAACATCCTGCAGTCGCAGCACCTGGCGCAGATGTCCACCACGCAGGCGCTGCACACGTACCTCGAGGCGTCGGCGCTCGCCTTCGCCGACCGGGGTGCGTACGTCGGCGACCCGGCGTACGTCGACGTACCGCTGAAGGAGCTGTTGTCGAAGGGCTTCGGGGCCGAGCGGTCCTGCTTGATCGACCCGCAGAAGGCGGCGACCAAGCCGGTGCCGGCGGGCTCGCCGGACGGGAAGTACTCGCGCTGCGGCAAGGGCAGTGCGGTCGACCAGCGCCCGGACACCGAGGGACGGTCGACGACGCACCTGGTGACTGCTGACAAGTGGGGCAACGTGGTCTCGTACACGCTGACCATCGAGCAGACCGGCGGCAGCGGGATCACCGTGCCGGGCCGGGGCTTCCTGCTCAACAACGAGCTCACCGACTTCTCGGCGGTGCCGGACCCGAAGGACCCGAACATCGTCGAGGCCGGCAAGCGGCCGCGGTCGTCGATGTCCCCGACGATCGTGCTGCGCGGCGACAAGCCGTACATCGCGATCGGTTCGCCGGGTGGTTCGACGATCATCACGACCGTCCTGCAGACGCTGACGAACCGGTTGGACCGCGGTATGACGCTGCCGCAGGCGATCGCGGCCCCGCGGGCGTCGCAGCGCAACACCGCGTCGGTGACGGCGGAGCAGTCGTTCATCGACAAGTACGGCGCCGCCCTGGCACCGTACGGGCACACGTTCACACCGGCCGGTGCGCCGGGGAGTTCGGCGGCCGAGATCGGTGCGGTCGCGGCGCTCGAGTTCCTGCCGGGTGGTGCGATTCTCGCGGCGGCAGAACCTACCCGGCGGGGTGGGGGAGCGGCCGGAGTAGTCAGAGAGAGGTGATGATCGCGGCGACCAGGGCTGCTCGTTCGGCCAGGGTCGCCGCGATCACCTGCTCGTGGACGGCGTGGGCGCCCTTGCCCACCGGCCCCAGGCCGTCCAACGTTGGGATACCCAACCATCCGGTGAGGTTCGTGTCGGCGGCGCCGGACGCGGGCGCGCCGCCGATCTTCTGTCCGACCGACCGCCCGGCCTCGACCACCTTCGCCAACAGTTCGTCGGTTCCGGGCGACGGCTGCCAGGCCGGACGGTTCGACAAGATGCGCGTCTGTACCTGGGCGTCGCGGACCGGCCGGAGTCCGGCGATCGCCTCCAGGACCGACCGCTCGGTCTCCGGATCCATGAACCGGAATCCGACGTCGGCGGCGGCTGCGCCCGGTACGACGTTCGTCCGCCCGCCGCCGGTGATCGTGCCGACGTTGCACAGCACGTGCTCGTGCGCGGCGACCACTCGTCGGACGGCGATCAACTGGTCGACGAGCTCGTCGATCGCGGAGACCCCGCTGTCCGGATCCAGTGCGGCATGCGCCTCACGGCCGGCGACCTCGATCCGGACCCGCGTACTGCCCCAGCGCGAGGTCTTCAGGCCGCCGTCCGGATGCGGCGGCTCGAACCCGAAGGCGGCGTACACACCCTCGGCCTCGGTCGTCACGAGTGCGCGGGCCGACGGCGAACCGACCTCCTCGTCCGCGACCACCACGATGCGCAGCGGCCGGTGCTCGCTGCCGGCGACCTGTTCGAGGGCGGTCTCCAGGACGACCAGGCCGCCCTTCATGTCGAAGACGCCCGGGCCGTGGATGACCCCGTCCGCCTCGTGCCACGGCATCGGGCCGTCGAGCTGCCCGATCGGCCAGACGGTGTCGTGGTGCGCGAGGAACAGTAGCGGAGCCTCGTCCGGGCGGCCCGGGAAGTCCGCCACCAGGTGGTCGCCGGTCGGGTGCTGCTCGCGGCGGACGGTCGCGCCGAGGTCGGCGTACCGCGTCGCCAGCCGGTCGGTGAACGCGTTCAGCGCGGCCGCGTCACCGGTCGGCGTCTCCACGCCGACGTACTCCTGGAGTCGCTCGATCATCATGGATAGTCAACGTATCATCATCCGATCGACGGCTGGCCAGAGTTCTCCGAATGCGGCTATGGTCAGGATATGAATCGTATCTCTGAGGTGGGCTTCCGTGCGGTCTCGCTCACCACGGCGTCCCGGTTCGCCGAGGCGTCGGAGTTGTACCGCGGGGTGTTCGGCTACCTGGACCCGGCGTACGGCCTGAATCCGCGGCTGCTCGGGGCGCTCGCGAGCAACGGCGGCTCGGTGGTCGGCATCCTCGACGAGAGCGATCAGCTGGTCGCGTTCGCGTACGGCTTCTGCGCGACCGACCGGCGCGGGTTCTACCACTACTCGCAGTCCGCGGTGGTGGCCGCCGGGCAGCAGGGGCACGGCCTGGGCCGGATGCTCAAGCATGCCCAGAAAGAAGTTGCCCTCAGCCACGGAATGTCGCGGATGCGCTGGACGTACGATCCGGCCCAGATCCGCAACGCCCACTTCAACCTCGACGTGCTCGGCGCCCGCGGGCGCTGGTACGCGCCGGACATGTACGGTCCCGGCACCGACCGCGTCGTGGTCGAGTGGGACCTGACCCGCGAGCAGCCGTCGACCCCGACTCCGGTGGCCGAGTTGGCCGTGCCAACGACCGACCTCCGCGGTTCGTTCGAGGAGCTGCTGGGGAAGGGCCTCGTCGCCGTGTCCTGCCAGGGGCGCCCCGACGGTACTGGCGTCTACTGCTTCGCGGCGGCCGACGATGCGTGACAACCGCGAGCTCACGAGCCCTCAGGAGCGGTACGACGCCCGCCTGCAACGGCGCTCGTCGACGCTGCTGCAGCGCCGCGTGGTCGAGCAGGAACGTGCCTCGATCGACGAGGCGCTGGACCAGATCCGCACCGACGGGTCGATCGCGCAGGCGGCCGCCCGGATCGTCGCGGCCCGCCGGCGGTTCATCATCGGCTCCGCGAAGTCGTTCTCGTACGCGTCGCTGCTCGCCTTCGACCTCGGCGCGGGCCTCTCGCAGGTGACGCTGGTCGACGGCACCGTGGAGCGTGGCGTCGACGTCCTGGCCGACGTCCGGTCGAACGACCTGATGGTCGCGTTCTCGTTCCGGCGGTACCGGCGCGACACGGTCGAGATCGCGCGCCGGTTCGCGGAGGCCGGCGGGGAGCTGGTCGCGATCACGGACTTCGAGGACGCGCCGCTGGCGAAGGTCGCCGACCAGAGCATCTACGTCGCCACCGGGAGCGCGTCGTACGTCGACTCGCCGACCGTCGTCGCCTCCGTGCTGCACGTCCTCGCCACGCTGACCACCGCCAGTGCGAAGGGCGCGCGGCGGCGGCTGGTCGAGCGGGATCGGCTGAACACGGAGCTGGGGTTGTATGTCAACTGAGCTGAAGGTTGTCGCGGCCCGGCTGCACCGGGTGCGGATGCCGCTGGTGCACGAGTTCCGGACGAGCTCGCATCGCAAGGCGTTCCTCGACCACATCCTGGTCGAGTTGGAGGACGCGTCGGGTGCGATCGGCTGGGGCGAGATCGCCTCGTCCTCCGACCCGTACTACGCACCGGAAACGGTCGAGTCCTGCTGGCACATCGCGTCGAAGTACCTGCTGCCCGCGGTGCTCGACCGCTCGTGGACCCGCCCCGCGGACCTGGCAGGCGCCTGGTCGAAGATCCGCGGCAACCAGTTCGCCAAAGCAGGCGTGGACACAGCCGCCTGGGTCCTCTGGGCAGAATCGCGACAGCTGCCGCTGGCAACTGTTCTAGGAGGTACGCGGAGCGAGGTTGTCGCGGGGGTGTCGCTGGGGATCGAGCCGACGATCGACGACCTGCTCGTACAGGTGCAGCACCAGGTGGACGCCGGCTACCCGCGGGTGAAGCTGAAGATCGCGCCCGGATGGGACGTCGAACCTGTCCGGGCCGTGCGTTCGACGTACCCGAAGCTCGATCTGCACGTCGATGCCAACGGCATCTACACCGCCGACGACCTCGCGCACCTGCAGCAGTTGGACGGGTTCGAGCTGACGATGATCGAGCAGCCCTTCGCGCCTCGCGACCTGCTCACCCACGCTCGCCTGCAGACCATGATCTCAACCCCGGTCTGCCTCGACGAGAGCATCGAGACGCTCGCCGACCTGGAGACCGCGCTCCAGCTGGAGGCCCTGGAGGTGCTCAACATCAAGGTGTCGCGGATGGGCGGTCTGACCGTGGCGCGGGCGGCGCACGATCGGGCGCGGGAGGCCGGGATTCCGGTCTGGTGTGGCGGCATGCACGAGTTCGGCGTCGGCCGGCTCGCGAACGTCGCGCTATCCAGCCTCGCCGGCTTCACCCTCCCATCGGACGTGTCCGCCTCGGAGAAGTACTACGCCCGGGACGTCGTCGAGCCCGCCGTGACCGCTGTCGACGGGGTCGTCCAGGTACCTGACGGGCCAGGGCTCGGGCATCAGGTCGACCGGGAGTTCGTCACCGCGAACACGGTCGACGAACTGACTCTCCGCCCAGGACAGGAGTGACTCGATGCGCCTCGCGCTGATCGGCGGCCTGATCGCCGACGGTACTGGCAGCGAACCGCGGCCCGGGACGGTACTGGTCGAAGGCGGCCGCATCAGTGCGGTGCTGCCACCCGCCGAGCCGGTCTCCGAAGCCGAGGTAATCGATGCCACGGGCAACATTGTGGCACCGGGGTTCATCGATCTGCACTCACACGCGGATTTCAGTCTCGGTACAAGTCCGGGCGCGGCGTCGCAGCTCGCGCAGGGCGTCACCACGCTGGTCGCCGGGAACTGCGGATGGTCGCCGTTCCCGGTCACCGACCTGGAAACCCTCAAGGCCGGTACGGCGTTCCTCGGGCCGCGGCACGGCTGGTCGTGGACCGATCTGGCGGGCTTCGCTGCAACGTTGGAACCGGCGGTCAACCTGGCGCTGCAGGTCGGCCACTGCACGCTCCGGATCGCCGCGATGGGCACCGCTCAGCGGGCACCGTCAGCTGCTGAACTGCGGCTGATGCAGGACCTGCTGCGGTCGGCTGCCGACCAGGGAGCGGTCGGCTTCTCCACGGGCCTGATCTATGCACCCGGCACCTATGCGTCGCCCGAGGAAGTCGCGGCGTTGGCCCTGGAACACCTCGGCCAGGTGACCGACGTGGACCTGGGCTGGGACGCCTACCCCTACACCGCCACCAACACGACCCTAACCACCCGCCTCCCGGCGTGGGCCCTCTCCGGCAACACGCTTCTCGACCGGCTTACTGATCCTGCCGAGCGGGCGCGGATCGCCGAGGCTCTGCGGGGCGACGTACTGCTCTCACCGGACACGGTTGTGATCGCATCCCTCCCGCCCGGGCCGTACGAGGCCTGTCGTGGGCTGAGCCTCACCGAGATCGCCCGCCGCGACGGCGTCGACGCCGCCGAGGTCGTGCTTCGCATCCTCGAGTCCCACCAGGCCGCGGTCAGCGTCGTCAACCACGCGATGCGCGAGGAGGACGTGACCGCAGTCCTGGAACACCCGCGCACAGCGATCGCCAGCGACGGCTGGATCATGGACGCGACCGGCCCCGGGCACCCGCACCCGCGCAACTTCGGCACCTTTCCCCGAGTCCTCGGCCACTACGCCCGCGACCGTCAACTGTTCGCCGTGTCGGAGGCGATCCGCCGCATGACCTCACTCCCGGCATCCCGCCTCGGCTGGGCGGACCGCGGCGTGCTCCGGCCCGGCGCGATCGCGGACCTCGTCGTCCTGGACGCGGACCAGATCGCCGACAAGTCGACGTACGACGATCCGTGGCAACCGTCCGTCGGGGTGACGCACGTCCTGGTCGCCGGCCAACCGGTTCTCTCCAACGGCGCCCCGACCGGCCGCCGTCCTGGTCGGATCATCGGCTTTGGCGACTGAGATGTACCAGGTCGATTACCTGTCCAGCTGATGCTATTTCTTCAACCGCTTCGGAGCGTCCGGCAGCGGCGTAGGAGCGGTCGGCTCGTCGTCCGCCTCGGACTCCAGCCAGCCGTCGTACTCGCTCAGCAACGCGTCCAGTTCGCCGCGGTCGACGTCGTGGAGCACGACGAGCCACGGGTGATCCTCGTCGTCGTCCTCCCCGTGGAACCGTCCGCGGCGTACCTCCCCGCCCAGCCGTTCGGCGACGTCCGCGGCGTCCTCCCGCTCCCAGAAGTACGCGATCATCCCCAAACGGTACGACCTGGACGGGCCCGCCGTACGCTTGGCGCCATGAGTACCTTTTCCTGGGTGAAGGGTCACGGCACGGAGAACGACTTCGTGATCCTGCCCGACCCGGACGGTTCGGTGCACGGCGAGCTGGACACTGCCGTGGTCCGGTTCCTCTGCGACCGGCACGCGGGGCTCGGCGCGGACGGCGTACTGCGGGTGATCCAGGGCGGCAAGCAGTCGTACGTCGAGGACGGCGGCGACTGGTTCATGGACTACCGGAACGCTGACGGTTCGATCGCGGAGATGTGCGGGAACGGCGTCCGGGTGTTCGTGAAGTACCTCGCCGAGGCGGGCTTGATCGACGGCAAACCGGTCCGGGTCGGTACCCGCGCCGGCGTCAAGGAGGTCGCGCAGAACGACGACGGCACGCTGACCGTCGACATGGGCGCCCCGAAGCTCCCCGCCGCGGCCGGGGTCGTGGTCGAGGCCAACGGTCATCAGTGGCCGGCCCTGCACGTCGACATGGGCAACCCGCACGCGGTCGCGTTCGTCGACAGCCTGGCCGAGCCGGGCAACCTGTGCGACCAGCCCACGTGGACGCCGACGGAGGCGTTCCCGCAGGGCGTGAACGTCGAGTTCGTCGTACGGCGGGACGCACACGACGTCCAGATGCGGGTCCACGAGCGCGGCGCGGGGGAGACCCGCTCCTGCGGAACGGGTACGTGTGCGGTAACCGTGGCCGCGGCACGCCAGGCGCGGGACGAGCTGCCGGTGACGTATCGGGTCGGCGTACCGGGTGGTGAGGTGACGGTGACGTGGCGTGCGGACAACCATCTGGAGCTGACCGGTCCGGCCGTCCTGCACGCGCGCGGGGAGTTCGACCGCGCCTGGTTGGGAATCTGACCCCTGCGTGGGGCGTTGACTGCTGTAAACGGGTCGCTTGTACTTGAGGCCCGTGCCACCATGGAAGGTATATGACGACCCAATCAAAGTTGTACGACGAGACCTCCGACGTCGAACTCGACCTCTTAGAGGGCGATGACTCCGGCGATTCGTTGAAGGGTCACGATTCCGAGCGGACCACCGAGGGCCTCGACCTCGAAGAGCGCCAGGCGCTCCGCCGCGTGGTCGGCATGTCGACCGAGCTGACCGACATCAGCGAGGTCGAGTACCGCAAGCTGCTGCTGGAGCGGGTGCTGCTGGTCGGCGTCTGGACCGAGGGCAGCGCCGAGGACGCGGAGAACTCGCTGGCCGAGCTGAAGTTGCTCGCCGAAACGGCGGGCTCCGAGGTCCTGGACGGCGTGATCCAGCGCCGGAAGAAGCCGGACCCGGCGACCTTCATCGGCTCCGGCAAGGTGTCCGACCTGCGCAACCTGGTCGCGTCGCTGGGCGCGGACACCGTGATCGCGGACGGCGAGCTGGCGCCTGCGCAACTGCGCAACCTCGAGGACAAGCTCAAGGTCAAGGTGGTCGACCGGACCGCGCTGATCCTGGACATCTTCGCGCAGCACGCGAAGAGCAAGGAAGGCAAGGCCCAGGTCGAGCTGGCGCAGCTGCAGTACATGAAGCAGCGCCTGCGTGGTTGGGGTGGCAACCTGTCCCGCCAGGCCGGTGGACGCGTCGGCGCGGCCGGTGGCGGTATCGGTGGCCGTGGTCCCGGTGAGACCAAGATCGAGACCGACCGGCGCCGGATCAACACCAAGATCGCCAAGCTCCGCCGGTCGCTCAAGAACATGAAGAGCACCCGCTCGACGATGCGCCAGGAGCGCCGCCGGAACCTGGTTCCCTCGGTCGCGATCGCGGGCTACACCAACGCCGGCAAGTCCTCGCTGCTGAACCAGCTCACCGGCGCGGGCGTTCTGGTCGAGGACGCGCTGTTCGCGACCCTGGACCCGACCACCCGCCGTACGACGACCTCGGACGGCCGCGTGTTCACGCTGACCGACACGGTCGGGTTCGTCCGGCACCTCCCGCACGACATCGTCGAGGCGTTCCGCTCGACGCTGGAGGAGGTCGCCGATGCGGACCTGCTGCTGCACGTGGTGGACGGTTCGCACCCGGACCCGATCGCGCAGATCCAGGCGGTCCGCGAGGTGCTGGCCGAGATCGACGCGACCGACGTACCGGAGATCGTGGTGATCAACAAGGCCGACGCCGCCGACCCGCTCGCGCTGGCGCCGATCCTGCACCGCGAGCCGAACGCGATCGTGGTCTCGGCCCGGACCGGCGAAGGCATGGACAAGCTCCGCGAGCTGATCGAGGGCGCCCTGCCGCAGCCGCACGTCCTGGTCGACGTCCTGCTCCCGTACGAGCGCGGCGACCTGGTCTCCCGGATCCACTCCGAGGGCTCGGTCGAACAGCTCGAACACACCGCTGACGGCACCCGCATCACCGGCCGCGTCCACCCGGCCCTAGCCGGCGACCTGACGCGGTACCACCAGTAAGCTCCACCACTTGCGTCCGAAGATCTGTGGGTTATTGCCCTCAGATCTTCGGACGTAAGTGTCTTTCACTTGCGCTTGGTGATTTGGATCTTCATCGAGGTGCCGGTCTTCGAGAGGACCTTGATGTTGATGCCGTTGTTCGGGACCTTGACGCTGCTCGTCGGCTGGTCGGCGGACCAGTACGAGTTGCTGTCGTTGAAGGTCGGTACGGCGTTCTGGCCGCGGATGTAGCTCGCCTGCCCGTTCGCGTGCAGCGTGAACGAGTCCGCTTTCTCGAGGCCGAACGGTGCGTCGTACGCCGCGACCCGTGGGCGCCAGAGCTGGCCGTCGAGCCGGTTGATCGGCGTCGGGTGCGCGTCGATCGGCAGGATCAGGCCGGCGCCCGGGTGGGTGTTGGTGTTGTTGTCGGACTGCGAGGTGTCCCAGTACCAGATCAGCAGACCGTCCTGGTACGGGAAGTGCTCGACCTTGTCCGGCAGCGTGCTCGCCCAGCCGAAGTTGTACGGGCCGGTCTGCAGGTACTTGTCGTGGTCGACGTAGTTGATGTTCGACGCCAGGTAGTAGTTGTCGTGCTGGCTCGTGTACGACGACCCGACCGCGCTGAACTCGTTCAGCGTCCAGCCGTCCGGCGAGGTCTCGGCGCCGGAGTCGAGCACCGTGGTGGAACCTGACGTCACCTTGATGTCGTCGGCGAAGAACCCGATCCCGCCGGCCGCCGGGTCGGTGACGTAGCGGAACTGCAGCGTGACCGTCTTCCCGGCGTACGCCGACAGGTCGAACGTGGCCGGCACCCAGCCGTTGCTGTTCCCGTCGATACCGTTGCCCTCGGCATCCTTCGTGATAGTGCCCTTGATCGGCTTCGCGCCGGTGCCGTCGTTCACGTCGACGTACGCGTAGTCGCAGGCCGTCGTACCGCAGTCCTCGATGTCCCAGTTCGCCTGGAACGTGAGGCTCGCGGGCTGACCGGCCGGGAGCGTGACCTGGCGGCTCATCGTGTGCGTGAAGTTGTTGCCCTGGCCGCTCCACCAGTCCTTCGTCCCGGACGGCGGCTGGACCAGCTGGTGCTGCACCTGTTTCTTCGGCAGCGTGACCACCAGGCCCTGGGCCTTCTTCGAGTTGTACTCGTGCGGGCCGAGGTCGACGGTCCGGTTCTGGCCGGCGTTCACGATCTCGTAGTCCAGCCAGCCGAGCTGCAGCTTGTCCCAGGCGTTGAAGTCGGCTGCCTGCTCGCCGATTCCACCGTCGCTGGGCTTGCTGACCCGGCTCTGGGACATGATCGTCCACCAGTTCACGCCGTTCTCGACGGCCGCGCCGGAGGTGTCGTACTCGTCCGGCAGACCGAGGTCGTGGCCGTACTCGTGCGCGAACACGCTGATCCCGCCGTTCTCCGGCTGGATCGTGTAGTCACCGACGTACAGGCCGGTGTCGCCGATCTGCGCGCCGCCGTTCGGGTTCGTCGCCGGGCCGCCCGGGAAACCGGCGTACCAGCGGTGCGACCAGATCGCGTCCTCGCCCTGCCACGGGTCGCCGTCGGCCTGGTCGCCGCCGGCGTGCACGATCTGGAAGTGGTCGATGTAGCCGTCCGGCTCGTTGAAGTTGCCGTCACCGTCGTAGTCGTAGCGGTCCCACTGGTCGAACGACTTCAGGTCCGCGGTGATCTCGGCCTTGGTCCGGCCCTTGGTCTCCTGGTCGGCGACCCACTGGTTCACGGCGTCCTGGATCAGGTTCCAGGTGTTGTTGCAGACGTTGCCGCTGCACGGGTAGCCGTTCGACCGGCCGTAGCGGGCCTCGTTGTACTTGACCTTGACCCAGTCGGTGACCTGACCGTCGACGCTGTAGCGGCCGGACGACTGCTTCTCGTAGTAGTTCTTCACCGAGTTGCCGGCGCCGAAGTACAGGTCCTGGAAGTGCTGCCGGCTGTAGTCGGCCTGCCAGACGGTCGAGTTGTCGACCGAGCGGTTCGGCGCCGGGATCTCGTTGTGCAGCGGGCCGTCGAAGCGCGCCGGGCCCGGGATGGTTGGGTTCTGGTCCTTGTCCGGATAGTTCGGGTGCCGCTCGTTGCCGAACTCGGCGAGGATCACGAAGATCCGGTCGGTCTTCTCCCGGGACAGCTCGACGTACTGGTCGACCTTGCCCTTGGCGTTCTTGGTGCCCTTCGCACCAGCCGCCTTGGCGCCGAGGTTGACGACCGTACTGCCGTTGCGCTGCTCCGGCGTGGCCTGCCCGTTGATGACCTTGGTCAGGGCCTCCTGCCGCAGCTCGCGCCGCTTGTCCTCGAGCGGGCTGGACAGCTCGTCCGGCGCCGGCGCTGCCTCGCTGGCGATCGGCGCCGATCCTGACTTGGGCGGTGTGGCGGCGTTGGCCGAGGCGGCGGCGATGCCGAGCCCGGTCGTGGCCGCCAAAGCCAGGCTGAACAGCCCGGCGGGTAGCTTGCGCACGATTCCCCTCCGTGTCTGATGACGCTGTGTGATCGAAGCTCCCCCGAGCGTGAATTCCAGCGAGAGTACGGGGAAAATCCGGTCAGCTGAAGTGGAACTGAGGAAAACCTGTGAAGCTTTCGGGGAAACCTGCGTTCTGAGTAGAAGGGCTCACGCATGCCCGGCCTCGGGGTTGGCAGACTGTCCCGCGTGGAGCGCCCGGCCGTCGACCTGCTGCAGCCGTTGTGGCGTGCGCTGGTCGTGTTCCGGGTGCTCACCTGGGTGTTCGCGTGCCTCGGCGTGTGGGCCCGGTGGGACGGCATCGTCCGGCCGTACGGCGCGGTGCTGCAGCTCGCCGTGATGGGTGTCTGGACGCTGATCTCGTCGTACGGCTACAGCATCCGCTGGGGGCGCCGGAACACCCGGCTCGCGTTCGCGGACCTGATTGTCACGGTCGCCTGCATGTACGCGACCCTGTGGGCGCAGCCGCTGCCCGACATCCGCGCCGGCGCGTCCGTGCTGACGTCGGTGTGGGCGGCCGGGCCGGTGCTCGCGCTCGCGATCTCCCGCGGGCGCGACGGGGGCCTGCTCGGCGCGGCGACGATCAGTCTCGCGTTGCTGTCGCTGCGCGGGGTGGATCACGTGTCGAAGATCCTCGGCAACGTGCAACTGCTGCTGGTGACCGGCCTGGTCGTCGGGTACGCCGCCACGACGATGCGCCAGGCGGGGGAGCGGCTGCGTGCGGCGATCGCCACGGAGGGCGCGACCGCGGAACGGCTGCGGCTCAGTCGGTCGATCCACGACGGCGTACTGCAGGTGCTGGCGCAGGTCCAGCGGCGCGGTACGGCGATCGGCGGCGAGGCGCTCGAACTGGCCGAGCTGGCCGCGGAACAGGAGGTTGCCCTGCGCACCTTGATGTCGACGCGACCGGCCGTCGCTCCCGGGGACCGCGTCGATCTGTGCGGGTTGTTGTTGCCGTTGGCCACAACGCGGGTCGATGTCGTCGTACCTGCCGGGCAGGTGCTGCTGCCTTCGTCGACGGCCGCTGAACTGGTTGCCGCGGTCAAGGAAGCGCTGAGCAACGTGAGCAAACACGCCGGCCCGGACGCCCGGTCGTGGGTCGTCGTGGAGGAACTGGGGGAGGAGGTCGCGGTGTCGATCCGCGACGACGGAATCGGTACGACGCCCGCCCGGCTCGAACAGGCCCGCGTCGACGGCCACCTCGGCGTCAGCCAGTCCATCCGCGGCCGCATCACCGACCTCGGCGGCACCGTCACCGTCCGCACCGCCCCCGGCGAAGGAACCGAATGGGAGTTGAAAGTATGACCGGACTGCGTTTTGGCGGGTCGTTTGTGGGGCAGGCGTGACGCGCGTGATGATCGTCGACGACCACCCGATGTGGCGCGAAGGCGTCGCCCGAGACCTCGGCAGCCGCGGGTACGACGTGTGCGCGACCGCCTCGGACGTGGCGAGCGCGGTGAAGATCGCGCTGGCGACCCGGCCGGATGTGGTGGTGATGGATCTGCAGCTGGGCACCGGCTCCGGCGTCGACGCGACCCGGTCGATCACCACCGCGCTGCCGGACACCCGCGTGCTGGTGCTGTCGGCCAGCGCCGAACAGGACGACGTACTCGCCGCGGTGAAGAACGGCGCGTCCGGCTACCTGGTGAAGTCCGCGTCCCTGGACGAGTTCGACGACGCCGTACGCCGTACCGCCGAAGGCGACGCCGTCTTCAGCGCCGGCCTCGCCGGACTGCTCCTCGGCGAATACCGCCGCCTGGGCGCCACCGGCCCCGAGGTCCCCCAACTGACCGACCGCGAAACCGAAGTCCTCCGCCTGGTCGCCCGCGGCCTCACCGCCAAACAGATCGCCACCCGCCTCGTCCTCTCCCACCGCACCGTCGAGAACCACGTCCAAAACACCCTCCGCAAACTCCAACTCCACAACCGAGCCGAACTCGTCCGCTACGCCATCGAAAACGGCCTGGACGACTAAAAGCCCCGCGATGCGTCCGGCTGAACCGACTGCGTGAGGCCGCGGAGCACGTGGGGTTTGGGTGAGGTTACGGTTGCGACACGGTCGCTTGTGTGATTGTGGGGCGTTCGTACACTGGGCGTTCCACGGCTGCGTGGATGCTCTGTGTCAAGACACCTGTGCGTTGGGTGCCCACCTCCGGAGGCTTCGGTGAACCGGTCGTCCCTTGTCCGTGCTCTGCTCGCGTTTCTGGTGCTGGCGGGGGCGACGTACGTCACGCTGACGGCGAAACCACAACTCGGTCTCGACCTGCGCGGCGGGACGCAGATCGTGCTGCAGGCCAAGGACTCGCCGACGGTGAAGGTGACCAAGGAGACCACCGACAAGGCGACGCAGGTGCTGCACCGGCGGATCGACGCGCTCGGGGTCAGTGAGCCGAACGTCACCCGGCAGGGCGAGAACCGGATCATCGTCGAGCTGCCCGGCGTCCAGGATCCGCGCGAGGCCGCGAAGGTGATCGGCAAGACCGCACAGCTCACCTTCCACGAGGTTCTGGACCAGGTCGCGGCCAAACCGGCCAAGCCCGCGGCGGGCGAGACGTACCTGCCGAGTGACCAAGGGCAGGGTTTCCTGCGGCTCGCCAAGCCTGCGATGACCGGTGAGCTGGTCAGCGGCGCGGACGGCATGCTCGACCCGCAGCAGGTCGCGCAGGGCTGGTTCGTGCAGATGAAGTTCAAGGGCGACGGCGGCAAGATCTGGGCGAACATCACCGGCAAGGCCGCCTGCCAGCCGGTCGGTACGCCGCAGCGGCTGATCGCCATCGTGCTCGACAACGAGGTGATCAGCGCCCCGCAGGTCGACCCGAACGGCGGCAACCAGCTCTGCAACCTGGGCATCTCCGGCGGTACGACGACGATCTCCGGCGCCTTCACCGAGGCGGACGCGAAGGACCTGGCCGCACTGATCTCCGGCGGCGCGCTGCCGGTACCGGTCGAGGTCATCGACCAGCGTACGGTCGGCCCGTCCCTCGGCCAGGACGCGATCCAGGCCAGCGCCCTCGCCGCGATCCTGGGTCTCGCCCTGACGGCCCTGTTCATCATCGTGGTCTACCGTCTGGTCGGCCTGATGGCGGTCCTCGGCCTGATCGGGTATTCCGCGATCTCGTACGCCGCCCTGACCGCGCTCGGCGCCACCCTCACCCTGCCCGGTCTGGCCGGTTTCGTACTGGCGATCGGTATGGCGGTCGACGCGAACGTCCTGGTCTTCGAACGTGCCCGCGAGGACTACGTCGCCGGCCGTACCGACGGGCTCCGCCGTTCGCTGCGCAGCGGTTTCCAGAACGCGCTGTCCGCGATCGCCGACTCCAACATCACCACGCTGCTCGCCGCCGGGCTGCTGTTCTTCCTGGCCGCCGGCCCGGTCCGCGGCTTCGGCGTCACGCTGTCGATCGGTGTCATCGCGTCCATGCTGTCCGCGCTGGTGGTGACCCGCGTGTTCGCCGAGTTCGTGGTGTCCCGCGGGTTCGTACTGCGGCGTCCGGGACTCAGCGGGATCGCCGGGCACGGCCGCGTCCGCACCTGGCTGGAGGCTCGGCAGCCCGCACTGATGAAGCACAGCAAGCGCTGGCTGGTGATCAGCGCCGTCGCGATCGTGGTCAGCGTCGCGGGGGTCGCCGTCCGCGGCCTGAACCTCGGCATCGAGTTCACCGGCGGCCGGCTGCTCGAGGTGAGTACGGCGCAGCGGATCACGCCGGACCAGGCGCGCGCCGCGGTGGCCGAGGCCGGCTATCCGACCGCGGTCGTGCAGGCGTCCGGTACCGACAACTTCACGATCCGGACCGGGACGATCAGCGACGACGAGGCGGAGAAGGTCCGCGAGTCGATCTCCCGGACCGCCGGCGACACCGAGGTGATCCGGAACGAGAGCATCGGCCCGTCGCTCGGCAAGGAGCTGCGCAACAAGGGCCTGATCGCGCTCGGCATCGCGCTGTTCGCGCAGCTGGCGTACCTCGCCGCACGGTTCCGCTGGACGTTCGGCGCCGGCGCGGTCCTCGCGCTGCTGCAGAACGTCGCCGTCGTGGTCGGGATCTTCGCCTGGACCGGGAAGCCCGTCGACGGCATCTTCCTGGCCGCGATCCTGACCGTGATCGGGTACACCGTGAACGACTCGGTCGTGGTCTTCGACCGGATCCGCGAGACCCGCAGCGCCCGCGCCACCGGCAACCTCGGCAAGACCATCGACACCGCGATCGTGAACGTGCTGCCGCGGACCATCAACACCGGCATCTCGACGCTGTTCATCCTCGCCGCGTTGCTGTTCCTGGGTGGCGACTCGCTGGCGGACTTCGCGCTCGCGCTGCTGCTCGGCATCCTCGTCGGTACGTACTCCTCGAATCTGACCGCCGCACCGCTGCTGCTCGAGCTGGAGCGCCGCTACCCGGCGCCGCCGCCGCGCCCGAAGCGCACGCAGGTCGACCGCGACGCACAGCCGGACCGCGGGGCGGTCGTCTAGGTTTATCCACACCCCAGCCCGCCGGACGGAAATCTGTCGGCTCGCCGGGCTAGGGTATGGCGGTGGGTGTCGATGTGCGGGAACTGCTGGAAGCTGCCGTGTCCGGGATCGCCGGACAGACCCGGCCCGGGCAGGTGGAGATGGCGCAGGCCGTCGACACCGCGATGCACGAGGGGTCGCACCTGCTCGTCCAGGCAGGCACCGGCACCGGCAAGTCCCTCGGGTACCTCGTGCCCGCGCTGGTGCACGCAATCGAGGACCGCCGGGTGGTCGTCTCGACCGCGACCCTCGCGCTGCAGTCCCAGCTCGTCGACCGCGACGTACCGGCGCTGCTCGACGCGACCGAGAAGCTCCTGCCGCGACGGCCGAAGTACGCGATCCAGAAGGGGCGGAACAACTACGCCTGCCTGCACCGGATCCGCGAGGGCGCGCCGGACGACGACGGCATGCTCGTCGAGGTGCCGCCTGCCGGAGAGGTCGGCCGCCAGGTGGTCGAGCTGCGCGAATGGGCCGAGCAGCAGCTCGCGGACGGCGAGGCCGGCGACCGGGACCACGCGCCCTCCCACCAGTACCAGGCCTGGCAGCAGGTCGCGATCGCCGCGCGCGAATGCCTCGGCGCCCAGAAATGCCCGTACGGCGAGGAGTGCTTCGCCGAGAAGGCCAAAGAGCTCGCCCGCAAGGCCGACATCGTGATCACCAACCACGCGCTGCTCTCGATCGACGCCTTCGAGAACCGGACGGTCCTGCCCGAGCACGACGTGGTGATCGTCGACGAGGCTCACGAGCTGCCCGCCCGGGTCACCGGCGCGGCCGGCGACGAGCTCTCGCCGCAGCTGGTGGAGCGCGCCGCCAAGCGGGCCCGCCGGTTCGTCGACGACGACAAGGCCGACGACCTGATCGACGCCTCGGACGCGCTCCGGGCCGCCCTCGACGGCACCCGAGAGGGCCGGATCGAGCCGACCAACACGTCCGTCCTGGAGGCCGCCGGTCTGGTCCGCGACGCCGCCCGCGGGCTGTACTCCGACCTGAACAAGAAGTCCGACGACAAGGACGACGACCCGGACGGCGCCAAGCGGCAGTCCAAGGGCACGGTCAAGGAGATCTTCGACGTCGCCGAGCGGGTCGCAGCGCTGAGCGACGCCGACGTGGTCTGGATGATCGACCGGGACCGGTTCGGCCGCGAGCTCCGGATCGCCCCGCTGACCGTCGCCGGCCTGCTCCGCGAGCTGGTCCTCCGGGACCGTACGGCGGTGCTCACGTCCGCGACGCTGACGCTCGGCGGTGACTTCGACGCGATCGCCCGCCAGGTGGGCCTCCGCCCGAACGACAAGCTCGACGGCGACGACGAGATGCCCGAGCTCGACGAGGCCGAGGAGAAGGGCCCGCTGCCGTGGCGCGGCCTCGACGTCGGCTCCCCGTTCGAGTACGAGAAGCAGGCGATCCTGTACGTCGCCAAGCACCTGCCGGCGCCGCACCGCGACGGGCTCGGCAAGAAGCAGTTCGAGGAGATCGTCGACCTGATCACCGCGGCCGGCGGCCGGACGCTCGGGTTGTTCTCCTCCCGCCGCGCCGCCGAGGCGGCCACCGCCGCGGTGCGCGAATCGACGGATCTGAAGGTGCTCTGCCAGGGTGACGCGCAGCTCGGTGAGCTGGCCCGCGAGTTCGTCGAGGACCCGGAGACCTCGCTGTTCGGCACCTTGTCGCTGTGGCAGGGGATCGACGTCCCCGGCTCGACCTGCAACCTGGTGATCATCGACCGGATCCCGTTCCCGCGGCCGGACGAGCCGCTGATGGCGGCCCGGCAGCGCGCCGTCGACGAGGCCGGCGGCAACGGGTTCATGTCGGTCGCCGCGACGCACGCCGGACTGCTGCTCGCGCAGGGCACCGGCCGGCTGATCCGCCGCAGTTCCGACCGCGGCGTGGTCGCGATCCTCGACCCGCGGATCGTCACCCAGCGGTACGGCGGGTTCCTGCGCGCCTCACTGCCGCCGATGTGGCCGACCGCCGACCGGGAGAAGGTGCTCGGCGCGCTGAAACGACTGCAGTCGTCATGAGCCCCGTGACCGGTCCGCCGGTGCTGCCGATGATGGCGACGCTGGGGGAGCTGCCGTCCGGAGCGGGCTGGTCGTACGAGCTGAAGTGGGACGGCATCCGGGTGATCGCCGACGTCGACGACGGGGTCTGCCGGTTGTGGTCGCGGAACAGCCACGACATCTCCGGCGGGTACCCGGAGCTGATCGGCCTGGCGGACGCCCCGGGGCTGCGGCTGCCCGCCGTACTGGACGGGGAGATCGTCACGCTGGACGAGCACGGTGCGCCGTCGTTCGGCCTGCTGCAGCGGCGGATGCACGTCCGCGACCCGCGCCAGCTCCGGCACCTGATCACCGAGGTGCCGGTGTCGGTGCGGCTGTTCGACCTGCTCCGCTTCGACGGCGAATGGTTGCTGGAGGCAACGTACGACGATCGCCGCGGGCTGCTCGATTCGCTGGACATCGGTGACCCGTTCTGGGAGGTGCCGTCGGCGCTGACCGACGGCGCCGAGGCGCTCGAACTCTCTGCCGCACAAGGGCTCGAGGGCGTGGTGGCGAAGCGCCGCAAGTCGCGGTACCTGCCCGGGCGGCGGAGCTCCGACTGGATCAAGATCAAGCCGGTGCAGACCCGCGACGTCATCCTGTGCGGCTGGCACCCGGGGGAGGGCAACCGGGAAGGCAAGATCGGCTCGTTCTACTGCGGCGCGTACGATGGTGACCAACTGGTGCTGATCGGCAAGGTCGGATCCGGGCTGGACCTCGCGACGCTGGACATGCTGAGCGCCGAGCTGGCCGGTCTCGAGGTCGACAAGCCCGCGTTCGACCCGGCGACGATCCCGCTGACCGACCGGCGCCGGGCGCACTGGCTGGACCCGGTCCTGGTCGCCGAGGTGACGTTCTCCGGCTGGGGCGGCGACGGCCGGCTGCGGCACCCGGTGTGGCGCGGCCTGCGGCTGGACATCGACCCGGATTCGGTCCTTCTGGACCGCCCCTGAAATGCATTTCACGACATGCGGCCGGGGGCCGAATTGTTCGGAATGCGGAGAATAGTGCGTGTCGCTGCGACAATTGCTGTTCAACTGTCGCAGGAATTCACCGATTGTCAGTCGTTCGTTTTCGGCGACGGTGCCGGAACGGCCAGCGCGGCCTCGATCTTGTCGGCCAGCTTCTCGGGCGCGTGGGTGGGCGCGTAGCGGGCGATCACGCCACCGTCGCGGCCGACCAGGAACTTGGTGAAGTTCCACTTGACCCGGCCGCCGAGCAGGGCCGCCCTGCTCCCGCTTGAGCCAGTTGTACAACGGGATCGTCTTCGACCCGTTCACGTCGATCTTGGCGAACATCGGGAACGTGACGTGGTAGATCGTCGAGCAGAAGTTGGCGATCTCGGTCTCGTCGCCAGGCTCCTGGTGGCCGAACTGGTCGCAGGGGAAACCGAGCACTGCGAAGCCCTGCCGGCGGTAGGTCCGGTAGAGCTTCTGCAGGCCGGAGTACTGCGGGGTCTGAGCGCACTGTGAAGCGACGTTCACCACCAGCAGCACCTGGTCGCGGAAATCGGCAAGAGACTGTTCATTGCCTTCGATCCGCCGCGCGCTGAAGTCATAGACAGTCGTCATGACTCAATGCTGACACGTCACGCCGGACTTCGCTCGCCGTCCGATATGTCAGACTCGGCGCAGAACTGTTACGACCTTTCCGAGAATGGTCGCGTCCTTGCCGTCGATCGGTTCGAACGCGGGGTTGTGGGGCAGCAGCAGGATCTCGTTCTTGGTCTTCTTGAACGTCTTCACGGTCGCCTCGCCGTCGATCATCGCGGCGACGATGTCGCCGTTCTCCGCGGTCTGCTCCTGCCGGACGACCACCCAGTCGCCGTCACAGATGGCGGCGTCGATCATCGACTCACCCTTGACCTTCAGCATGAACAGCGTGCCCTCGCCGACCATTGCCTTGGGCAACGGAAAGACCTCTTCGATCTCCTGCTCGGCGAGGATCGGGTTACCGGCGGCGATCTGGCCGACCATCGGCACGTACACCGCGTCCGGGTGCGCGTCGCCGGCACCGGTCTCGTCGTACGCCGTCTGCCGCACCGAGCCGAGCGCCGACCGCCGCGCGGCCGCGTCCGCCTCGCCCGGGTAGCGGACCTCGATCGCGCGCGGGCGGTTCGGGTCGCGGCGGAGCAGGCCCTTCTGCTCCAGCACCCGGAGCTGGTGCGACACCGAGGAGGAGCTGGTCAGGCCGACCCGCTCGCCGATCTCCCGCATCGAGGGCGGGTAGCCGCGGCTGTCCACCGAGTCCCGGATCACGTCCAGCACGCGGCGCTGCCGCGGCGTCAGGCCGGTCGCGTCGGCCGGCCCGTCGGGAAGCTCGGCGACGGTCCGGTCGGCGTCCTTGGCCGGCTTGCCCGACGACTTGCCCGCTGCCTTGTCCACGCTGATTGCTCCTCGGATCGGGCCGGCGAACTCGCACCGGCCGAAAGCTTGATCGACTGAGACGACCGTAGACCGAATCTTGAGATTCTTCAAACATCTGTTCGAAGGCGTGTCGGTTCGCAAGTTTGTTCGGGTGTCGGGTTATAGGGCGTACGCGGGCAGCTTCGGCGTCAGGAATTTTCTGGGCGTGTCCTGGTTGGAAGTGGTTGCGCGACGGGCGGCTGTCGGTTAATCATTCGTACAGACGTTCGATCGAACAGGTGTTCGGGTCGGTCGGACGGGCGCCTTCTTCAGAAACTGTCGGAGGCGGCCGATAGACAGGAACCACACACCGCAGAACGTGCACCAACCGAGGTCTGGAGGACTGATGAGCACAGCAGCCGTTGCAGCCGACGCCCTGGCCCCGCGCCGCTCGACGAAGGCCGAGCCGCGCCCAGACCTGAAGCTGGTCACGCCGAAGCGGCGGATCGAGGGCGCGACCACCGACCGGATGCCGGTGCGCGGCTGCTCGGGTGACGCACTGGGCCGCCGTGTCCACGAGCAGCCCGAGTCGGCGACTCTCCGACTCACCCGCCGCGGCCGGATGCTGCTCACCGCGGTGTCGGTGCTGGTCTTCGGTGCCGCGGTGCTGGTCCTCGGCCTACGAATCGCCGGCGTCCTCGAGCCCGGCCCGCACTTCACCCACACCGTCCCGGTGCAGGTGGCCCCCGGTCAGACCCTGTGGTCGATCGCCGAGTCCACGAACCCGGGCCAGGACCCGACGATCGTCGTCGAGAAGATCGCGAAGCTGAACAAGCTCGCCACCCCCGCCGACCTCACCCCTGGTCAGACCCTGCAGATCCCGGTCGCGGGCTGACCGGGCCGGTCCGCCACTCGTCGGCGAGCAACGCGTAGACGTACTCGTTCGCCCACTCGCCCTTGAACTGCAATGCCTGCAGGTGATGCGCCTCGCGCCGCATCCCGAGCCGTTCGAGCAACTGGGCCGACGCGGTGTTCCGGTCGTCGAGAACGGCCACGATCCGGTGCAGCCCGAGCTGCTCGAAGCCGACCCGCAGCATCTCCCGCGCCGCCTCCGCGGCCAGCCCCTTGCCTTGGTAGTCCGCGTTCAGCGCGAACCCGATCTCACCCTGGCGATCCGCCTCGCTGGCCCATTTCAGCAGTACCTCGCCGATCACGGTCCCGGTCTCGCGCAGCTCGATCGCCAGTACCAGCCACTGACCTGCCTCGGTCAGCTCGCCCTGCGGCAGCTTCCGCTCGAGCGCGACCCGGGTCTCCTCACGATCCCGCACCGGCCATGGCGTGTACCGCACCACCTCCGGCCGCGAGTGGAACGCGAACAGATCGTCCAGGTCGTCCATCCTGTGCGGCCGTAGCTCCAGCCGCTCGGTCAGCAGCGGGTACGCGGGCCGGAATCCAGTCACAGTGCCATCCTCACCTGACGGTCGCGAGCCACAGGTCGGCGTACCGCTTTGCGTCGACCGCCGTCGCGACCTGAATGACCGGCGCCGGCCCCTGGACATCGTTGGCCTGGTCGGACGCGGTCCGGGTGTCGACGATCGTCCGCCCGCGCGACCAGCCGCCGGACAGCTCGACGCGCACCGGGTGCCGCTCGGTGGTCAGCCCGGACGGGTCGATCACCGCGCACACCGCGCCGCCGTCGCCGATGCTGCCACCGTCCGACTGGTACCGCTCGCTGCGCTTCTCGATCAGCTTGCAGGCCAGCTCCGCCGACGGCGATCCGCTCAGCCCGCGCGCCTGCTCGAGCGTGACGACGACGTCGTAGAACACGTCCAGGCCGTACATGGTGACCGAGATCCCGAGATCGTTCGCTGCCGCCAGCACGATCGCGGCCGCCTCCGGATCGCTCCAGATGTTGAACTCCGCGGACGCCGTCGCGTTCCCGACTCCCGCCGAGCCGCCCATGAAGACGATCTCCCGCAGCCCGGCCGCCGCCTCCGGGTATGTACGCAGCAGCAGTGCGATGTTCGTCAACGGCGCCAGTGGGATCAGCGTGACGAGTTCACCCGTCGCCGCCGCGTCCCGCAGTACGTCGCGCAGCAACTCGACCGCATGCCGCGGATCGGTGGGCCGGGTGGACCGCGGCCAGTCGAGGTCCCCGAGCCCGTCCGCGCCGTGGACGTGCCGCGCCGGACGCACCGGCTGGATCAGCGGTACGGCGGCGCCGCGCGCGATCGGTACGTCCGGACGGCCCGCGGCGTCGAGCACCGTGAGCGTGTTGCGGACCACGTCGTCGATCCCGACGTTCCCGCCGGCGCAGGTCACCGCCTTCAGGTCGAGACCTGAATGCCGGGCCGCGAGCAACAGTGCGCACGCGTCGTCCAGGCCGGTGTCGACGTCGAGGACCACCGGTGTCCGCCGGCCGGAGTCGGTCACGAACGCACCAGCCGGGCGATCGCGGCGGACGCCTCCTTGATCTTCGCGTCGGCCTCGGGTCCGCCGGCCGCAGCAGCGTCGACGACGCAGTGCGCGAGGTGGTCCTCGAGCAGGCCCAGCGCGACCGATTCGAGTGCCTTCGTCATCGCCGAGACCTGCGTGAGGATGTCGATGCAGTACTTCTCGTCCTCGACCATCCGCTGCAGCCCCCGCGCCTGCCCCTCGATCCGCTTCAGCCGCCGCAGGTACGCGTCCTTGTCGCCGATGTAACCGTGCTGCGCATGCTCAGCGGACGGTTCTGCCACCCTCACCACATCCTCCCGGAACCCGGGAGAACCATATCCCGCCGGCGGCCCGGCAAGTGCGCTGCGCGGGCCGTAGTTTGCTCCTCGAAACGGCCCTCCCGGTGGCGCCACGCGGGAGTACACGGGGTCGCGCGGGTGTTGAAACCTAGGACACGCGCGGGCAATCCGAGCGTGCTTGCAACTGTCGGAGCAGCGATCTAGGATCCCTAGATGTAGTGGTTACACGGGTGTAATTTTCCACAGGTAGTGGTTAGTTGCACACAGGTTCTGCACAGGTTGTCCCCAGGTTGATCCACATGCCATCCCCAGGATGGCCCCACGGGAGGAAGTGATTCGTCGTGCACTGTCCGTATTGCCGGCATGCCGACTCCCGGGTTGTCGACAGCCGGGTGGCCGAGGACGGCGGAGCGATCCGCCGCCGGCGGCAGTGCCCGGTCTGCGAGAAGCGATTCACCACCGTCGAGCAGATGCAGCTCACGGTCGTGAAGCGCTCCGGCGCGACCGAGCCGTTCAGCCGCGAGAAGGTCATCAACGGGGTCGGCAAGGCGTGCAAGGGCCGGCCGGTGAACGCCGACCAGCTCGCGCGGCTCGGCCAGAAGGTCGAGGACGCGCTCAAGGGCGGCGGTTCGCCGGAGGTTCCCGCGCACGAGGTCGGACTCGCGATCCTCGGGCCGCTGCGGGAGCTGGACGAGGTCGCGTACCTGCGGTTCGCGAGCGTCTACCGGCAGTTCGAGTCGGCCGACGACTTCGAGACCGAGATCGCGCTACTGCGGGCCGAGAAGGAGCCGCAGGGCACTGAGCCGCCACAGCCGGCCCAACAGACATAAGCCGCCACAGCCGGCCCAACAGACATAAACCGGGGGAACGGAAGTTCCAGGTAGTACCAGCACCATCGGGCGTTACGCAGTACAGCAGGACCAACGGGGCGGTCCCGACAGACCGCGGTAGCAGACACAGGGCGAGGAGCAACCATGACAGAGACGGTGACCGGCCACTCGGGGTCGACCAAGCGGTCGGCGGCCGGGTTCCGCGGGCGGAAGAACGCGCCCACGGGACTCACCATCGAGCGCATCTTCAGCACCGAGGGCATCCACCCGTACGACGAGGTGACGTGGGAGCGCCGCGACGTCGTGCAGCAGAACTGGAAGACCGGCGAGACGGTCTTCGAGCAGCGCGGGGTCGAGTTCCCCGACTTCTGGAGTGTGAACGCCTCGACGATCGTCACCACGAAGTACTTCCGCGGCGCGGTCAGCCACGACAACCGGGAGTGGAGCCTCAAGCAGCTCCTCGACCGGGTCGTGAAGACCTACCGCAAGGCCGGTGAGGAGCACGGCTACTTCACCACGCCGCAGGACGCCGAGGTCTTCGAGCAGGAGCTCACCTGGCTGCTCCTGCACCAGTACTTCAGCTTCAACTCGCCGGTCTGGTTCAACGTCGGTACGTCCTCGCCGCAGCAGGTGTCGGCCTGCTTCATCCTCGCCGTGGACGACTCGATGGAGTCGATCCTGAACTGGTACAAGGAAGAGGGCCTGATCTTCAAGGGCGGCTCCGGCGCCGGCCTGAACCTGTCCCGGATCCGCTCCTCGAAGGAACTGCTCCAGTCCTCCGGCGGCACCGCGTCCGGCCCGGTCAGCTTCATGCGCGGCGCGGACGCGTCGGCCGGCACGATCAAGTCCGGCGGCGCCACCCGGCGGGCCGCGAAGATGGTCGTGCTGGACGTCGACCACCCCGACATCGAGGAGTTCGTCGACACCAAGATGCGCGAGGAGGAGAAGATCCGCATCCTCCGCGACGCGGGCTTCGACATGGACCTCGGCGGTCGCGACATCACCTCCGTGCAGTACCAGAACGCGAACAACTCGGTCCGGGTCTCCGACGAGTTCATGCGCGCGGTCGAGGAGAAGGGCGAGTTCGGGCTGCGCGCGCGGCTGGACAACTCGGTGATCGAGACCGTCGACGCCCGCGAGCTGTTCGACAAGATCTCCCAGGCCGCGTGGGCCTGCGCCGACCCGGGCCTGCAGTACGACGACACCATCAACGACTGGCACACCACGCCGGAGACGGGCCGGATCACCGCGTCCAACCCGTGCTCGGAGTACATGCACCTGGACAACTCGTCCTGCAACCTGGCCTCGCTGAACCTGATGAAGTTCCTCCGCGACGACGACCTCTTCGACTCGGAGAAGTTCGTCAAGGCGGTCGAGCTGATCATCACCGCGATGGACATCTCGATCTGCTTCGCGGACTTCCCGACCGAGGCGATCGGCGTCACCACCCGGGCGTACCGGCAGCTCGGCATCGGGTACGCGAACCTCGGCGCGCTGCTGATGGCGACCGGGCACGCCTACGACTCCGACGGTGGTCGCGCACTGGCGGGCGCTATCACCTCGCTGATGACCGGTACGTCGTACAAGCGGTCCGCTGAGCTGGCCGGCATCGTCGGCGCGTACGAAGGCTTCGAGCGGAACAAGGACGCGCACACCCGGGTGATGCGCAAGCACGCCGCGGCGAACGACACGATCCGCACCATCCACGAGATCGACAAGAACGTCCAGGAACACGCCACCGCGGCGTGGGAGGGTGTGCTGAAGATCGGTGCCAAGAACGGCTGGCGGAACGCGCAGGCCTCGGTGCTCGCGCCGACCGGCACCATCGGCTTCATGATGGACTGCGACACCACCGGGATCGAGCCGGACTTCTCGCTGGTCAAGTTCAAGAAGCTGGTCGGCGGCGGCTCGATGCAGATCGTCAACCAGACGGTCCCGCGGGCGCTGCGCCAGTACAACTACACCGAGGAGACCATCGAGGCGATCATCGAGTACATCGCCGAGAACGGTCACGTCGTCGACGCCCCGGGCCTGAAGCCGGAGCACTACGAGATTTTCGACACCGCGATGGGCGAGCGGGCCATCAAGCCGATGGGCCACGTTCGGATGATGGCAGCCGCGCAGCCGTTCCTGTCCGGCGCGATCTCGAAGACCGTGAACCTGCCGGAGACCGCGACGGTCGAGGAGATCGCCGACGTCTACTTCCAGGGCTGGAAGCTCGGCCTGAAGGCGCTCGCGGTGTACCGCGACAACTGCAAGGTCGGCCAGCCGCTGGCGGACGCGAAGGCGAAGAAGGCTTCCTCGTCGGAGGCTGTCGCCGCCGAGGCCGCGGTCGCGGAGAAGATCGTCGAGAAGATCATCGAGTACCGGCCGACCCGCAAGCGCCTGCCGAAGTCGCGGCCGTCGCGGACGACGTCGTTCACCGTCGGCGGCGCCGAGGGCTACATGACCGCCGGGTCCTACCCGGACGACGGTCTGGGCGAGGTTTTCCTGAAGATGGGCAAGCAGGGTTCGACGCTTGCCGGTGTGATGGACGCGTTCTCGATCGCGATCTCGATCGCCCTGCAGCACGGCGTACCGCTGGAGACCTACGTCCAGAAGTTCACCAACCTGAAGTTCGAGCCGGCCGGTCTGACCGACGACCCGGACGTCCGGATGGCGCAGTCGATCATGGACTACATCTTCCGCCGCCTGGCGCTGGACTACCTGCCGTTCGACGAGCGGGCCGCGCTCGGAATCTACTCGGCGGACGAGCGGTCCCGGCAGCTCGACACCGGTTCGTACGAGCCGGCCCCCGTCGAGCTGTCCGAGGCGGAATCCCTGAAGACTGTGGAGCCGGTGGCCGACGCGGCCGAGGCCACTGTGGAGGCCGCTGAGAAGCCGGCCGACGCGGCGGCCGCCAAGCCGATCAAGGGCGAGGCCCACACGACCGCGGAGATGCTCGAGCTGATCACCGGTACGTCGGTCGACGCCCCGCTCTGCTTCACCTGCGGCACGAAGATGCGCCCGAGCGGCTCCTGCTACGTCTGCGAGGGCTGCGGCAGTACCTCCGGCTGCAGCTGACCTGCAGCAAACTCAGTAGCTGACAGCACTACGGCCCCCGGGAACTTCCCACTTCCCCCGGGGGCCGCGGTGCGCCCAGCCGCGCCGTGCCTGCCCGCTAGTGGCCGGAGCGGTCCGAGTCGGCCGCCGGCTTGGCCGTCCCGTCGAGCGCCGCCAGCGCGCTGAGCTCGGTCTCGCTCAGGCCCTGCCACGCCTCCACGTACCGGTCCTGGGCCGGGTTCGGCCAGTGGATGAGCCGCGGCACCCTCCTTCAGCGCCCGTCCGTACCGCCCGTTCGGCGTCCGCGTCGTTCATCGGCGATGTCCCGAGACCGATTCGTGGCATTGTGATTCCGTGACTCAGTGTGACTGCCGGCACCTGGCTCATCCGTGTCTTCCTTCGGCGTACGCTGCCCCGCCACCCCAGGCCGATCACGGTCCGCACCCACGGTTTCCGGCCGTACGCCGTACGGCCGTCTCACCCTCGCGATACCCCCGCGCGAACTGTCGGGGGTGTGGTTCATGATGGGTTCCGCGGGTCGTGAGGATTTGCTGAAAGGCGTTGGAGGGGTGGGCTTATGAAGAACCGGCTGATCACTCTGGTGGACCTCGGTCTGGACAGTTCGTTCGACGCGTCGATGACCTTCGTGCAGGGCATCACCGGCAACATCAACGCCGGCTGGGACCGGCCGTACCTCGACGTCAACTTCGTCCGGTCCCGGGACCACGAGACCGCGTTCTCGGCCCTCACCACCCCGTCGACGGTGCTGCACGTGATGGCACACGGTGATCACAGCGAGGAGCCGTCCTTTCTCTCCACCGACGGCGAGACCCAGGTCTCGCTGAAGTCCCTGGCCGACTGGTTCCTCGATCACCAGTGGGGCATCGCCAGCGGCGTCGTGATTGCCGACGGCTGCAAGACCGGCATCGGCAAATGGCAACGCGCGATCCGCGACTGCATCCAGGACGACATCACCTACATCGGCACCAGCACCGTCATCGGCTGGTACGAAGCCACCGTCTTCTGCTCCGCCTTCTACGGCGCCCTCGTCCGCAACCGCGGCCTGGGCCGCACCCCCGCCGAACAAGGCTGGGACGCCGCGAGCCGAGCCATCCGCGCCTACGAGACCCTCACCGACCAACGCTGCCCCTACAAACCCGTAGTCCTAACCCCCTCCCGCCAAGCCCTCCGCTCCCTCACCGGCTAACCCGACACGCATTCGGCGGCTACTTGGGGTTAGGGGGTGGGAGACTTTTTGTGGGCTCGTCGTGGGGCGCAGTCTGTGGTCTGGGTTGCTGGTGGCTTGCTTGGTGTGGGGACGGGGGCGGCGCCGGGTGGGTCGCGGGTGATCTGTTGGCCTCCGCTCGACGCGGTGAAGGAACGACAGCATGAAGCTCCATCGGAACTCGCTGCTGACGGCGGCTGGGATTGTGGTTGTGCTGTATGTCGCTTCGCTGGTTGCGGGGCTGCCGTCGTGGGCCGCTGTGGTGCTGATCGTGGTGCTGCTGGTGTTGCTGGCTGTGGTGTGGAAGCAACCTGACGAACCTCGTCCCGCTGTCGCTAAGCCGGCGGCGCCGGCGGTTGTGCTGCCGGATCCGGATCCGGTGTTCTCCGGGCCGCCGTCGCGGACGGTTGCGGATGTCCGGTTGCCGTCCGCGTCGCCGGACTTCCAGTTCAGTTTCTCGGCCGTGGTGCAGTGGTCGACGGTGTTGTCCGGCTCGCGGCATGCCGACCTCGGCGCGGTTGCGGTCGACGCGTTGCTCGATCGGGCCCGGTCGTTGACCGCGCGGCAGCAGGTGACCGAGGAGTCGCTCAACCAGCATCGGCTGGCCGCGCTGCTCGGCGAGCCGGCGCTCGACGAGAAGGGCCAGGTCCGGAGTTGGGCCACCGAAGTACGGCTGCGGTTGCCGGACGCGGACCAGAAACATCTCCAGCACCTTGCCGCCCTGCATCGCCGTGAGCAGACCACGCTGCTCGAGCGGCGGATGGAGCAGGACAAGCGTGCCTACCTCAAGGACGACGTGTTCGCGACGCCTGGGTCGGCCGCGGTCTGGTGGCTGGTCAACCACCCGGGCGAGGTCGAGACGGCCCTCGGGCTGCTCGACACGCTGGCGGAACTGTCGGCCGCGGCGAACGACCTTCCCGGACGGCGTACCACCGCCGAGGAGATCGAACGCCAACGGCCGACCCGTGCCGAACTCGCCTTCAGCACGGCGGTCGAAGAGCTGACCGGGGCGGCTCGGACCGCGGCGGACGCGAATGGCGCCACGGCGAGCCAGACGTCCCCGGCGGCGGAGTCGCACCAGCACCCGGTCGCCCGCGAGCGGACCGGCTCCGAAGCGGAGCAGCGCAAGAAGTACCGGGAGCAGTTCTTCACCGAGTAGGCCGGCGGGGCGGGCTGTCAGCAGGGTGTGCCCGCCCCGCCGGCGATCGATACGCATGGCTACTCGTCCAGCCAGCGGATCGTGGTCCGGCCGTTGTGCCCGTGGACGGTGAGCAGCGCGCCGATCCCGTCCTGCCAGATGGTCGTGGTCGGGTAGCTGCCGCCCCAGCGCAACGCGACGGTCCCGTCGCTCCACTGCACGCCTTCCGCGACAACGCCCGTACCGCTGACGCCGGACACGTCTTCGTGCCGGAACAGCTGGAAGCAGCGCGGCCCGGAACGGTTCGCGATGCGTAGATGACGCCGCTGTGCGCTGCGCAGCAGCGTCGCGGTTCGTCCGCTGATCTCGTCCATGGCCCAAGTCAACGTGCGGGCGGCTGTCCGCACCAGGAACTCAACCGGTATCCACAGCGCACAAATTCGGCCCACCGTCGGTCACCGAATCGCCATATTCTCATTGCAGGGAGTAATCGACTCGCAAGGGAGCAGAACGGATGACGATCATCGACGAGTGGACGGGGCGACATGCCCACGCGCTGCGGACGGCGTTGCGCCTCACGAACGAAGCCTTCGCCGAGCGGCTCGGCATCTCGCCGCGCACGCTGACCAAGTGGCGGGAGAGACCCGAGTCGGTGCCCAGTCCCTTGCTCCAGGAGGCCCTCGACACCTACCTCAAACAGGCGCCGCCGGACGCGCACATCCGGTTCGCGGCGAACCTCGGGCCGGACAACGGCCAGGTGCCGATCGACAGCGCGGTGCTGACCCAGTTGAACACGGCGCTCGGCGACCTGACGCGCGCCCTGGCACGCCTGCAGCCGGGTGGGCCGGAGTGACTACTCTTCGGGGGCGATGCCGACCAGGGCCGCTGCGGCACAGATGTGGACGGGAGTCATGTCTGTGGGGGAGACGGGCGCCTGGAGGAGGGTGCCGCGTTCGTAGGGGGTGAGGGTGATGTCGATGCCGGGGGCGCCGGCCACCAGGCCGCGGATGTAGGTCAGCCAGCCCATCATCGGGATGCCGCGGCGGAAGACGCCGGCTGCGGCGGCCAGTTCCGTGTCGGCGATGCTGGCCCATTGGGGTTCCCAGATCGTGACGACTGCGCGGAGGATCTGGGCGAAGCGCTCCGGCTGCAACAGGGCGTCGTCGTCGCTCCAGTGCAGGGTGAGCTGGTCCGAGATGGTGGTCATCGTGCCACCCATGGACAGGTCGAACAGCCATGGCAGCTCGCCCGTGCTCTGCAGGTGCAGCCGGGTCGTACTCGTGCCGTTCGCCAGGACCTTCGTCGTGGCCTCGACCATCTCCTGAAGCGGGGTGGAGCCGTCCGCCTCGAGGACGTGGTACCCCCAGCGCTCGTCCTGCGTCCAGTTGTGGACGTCGGGGAACGCGACAGCGACCGCGGTCAGCGTGCGGCCGACGCGGAGTGCGCGGTGTTCGACGGACTCGTCACGGTGTGACCATTGGGCGCGGACCAGCCAGGAAGCCATTCACGCCCTCCGATCGTGAGGCGGCCGGTTCGGCGGAGGTGCCGCTGTGCCGGCTGGTGGCACACATCCGGATGCTGGCGACGGTACGCCGTCATACGACCGCTTGACCAGAGCTCCGCGCCCTCGCTGCGCGCGGGTACGGCGGCTCTCCGGAAAAGTCACCGGACCATACTGCTGTACCCGGAGGTCGCAGGTCTGCACCGGGGCCGCTTTTGGTAACCACGTGTCGAAATCTGGACAAGTGTCAAGTTACGTCAGGGTCGGCGGCGCCAGCTCCAGGGTCGGGGTGGAGCCGCGGTACGACGTCATCCACTCGCGGAGCAGCTCGACCCGCGCGGAGTTGTCCTCGTTGCCCTTCACCACGGGCGCCTGGTTGTACGGCATCGTGTCCGAGCTGCGCCGGAGCTTCACGTACAGCCGGGACGAGGCCAGGGCGTACCGCTCCATGTCGTCCTGCAGCGCGCCGATCACCGTGATGTTCCGGTCGCGGCCGATCTGCTCGAACAGCGCCACCGCCTCACGCCGGTGCTGGGAGCCGAGGTTGCGGCCGAGCTCGTCGAGTATCAGCAGCAGCGGACGGTCCGAGCCGCCGGCGAGCGCGGCCGCGCACACCAGCTTCACGGCTTTCTCGTCCATCTGGGCGGTGTTGCCCTTCACGTTGAACGCGGAGAACGGGCCGCCCTCCGAACGCCGCCACTTCGGCGTCACCGTCCAGCGCCACGGCTTGTCGGGCTCGGCCGGCGGATCCGGCTCCGGGAACTCGAGCTTCGCGCCGTACCCGCCGTACTGCTGGTCGAGGCGGTCGAACTCCTGCGACACCAGCCGGAGGCGTGCCTTGATGCCGTCGGCCAGCGAGGCGCGGTGGGCGCGGGCTGTGCTCTCCGCCTCGTCGAGGCCTTCGCGGGCGCGTTCCAGCGCGGCGTTGCGCTCGGCGCGCTGGTTGGCGATCTGCTGTTGCTGCAGGCTGTCGAACGTCTCGTGCTGCGCGAGGTGGCTGCTCAGCGTCCGGTGCAGCGCCGGGACCAGGCCGACGCGGTCGCCGAGCGTACCGTTCGTCCAGCGGTCCGGGCCGTTCAGGATCTCCCACAGCTCGGCCGGGATCTCCTCGCGGGAGCGCGCGCTCGGGAAGCAGCGGCGGATGACGTCGTCCAGCTGCGTGCAGGCCTGGTGGTTCCAGTCGGCGGTCGTCCGTCGCTGGGCGTCGTCGGGCAGGGCGAGCAGGAACTCCTCGGCTTCTTCGGGTGTGCCGCCCCAGGCGGTCGTCCGGGTGGTGAGGTCGAGCGCGCTCTGCTCCTCGCGCAAGGCGAGCCGACGGCCGGTCAGCTCGTCGAGGACCCGGTTGTGGTCGCGCCGGGTGGCCTCGAGGTTCTTCAGCCGCTCGTCGCGGACGAGTTGCTGGCCGGCCGCGGCCTCGGCGGACTCCTTCGCCGCCTGCAGCTGGGGAGCGAGCGAGTCACGGTCGGTCTCGTGCCGGTCGACGCTCTCGCGGAGCGCGCGGATCTGCTCCTGCACCGACTCCGCATCGGCCAGCGCGCGAGCGGCCGCCGTACGACGCTCGGCCTGGTCGACCCGGGAACGGGCCTGTTCCAGCGCGGCCGACGCGACTGCCCGGGCCTCGACCGCGGACTCCACGCGCCGCCGGGCCGCCTCGATCCGCGCGGTCCGGCCCGTGATCGGCTCGTCGAACTGCCCGACCGCGACCACACCGGCGACGTCGTCGATGTTGTCCTTGGTCGCCCGCTCGCCGATCGCCGCGAAGAACACGTCCAGCACGAACCGCTTGTCCGCCGACTTCGGTCCGCGTTTCCGGGAAGCCGCAGCACCCGGCCGATTCGCGAGCACCAGCAGGAAGCCGGAGTAGTCGGCATCGGCAAGGGCAGTCGCCGCCATGGTCGCATCGGCGAAGTCGATGACGACGGCCTCCCGGTACGGCGCCAGTCGCGGCTCCCACTCCGCACGGTCGGAGGCGGGCAGTTCGGTGATGTCGGTGAGCGCGCCGCACTCGATCCCGGCGTTCTCCAGGACCTGTTGCTGCGGCGCTGAGACCGTCTGACCGCTCTCCGCCTCACACAACTCGGCCGTCGCGTAGTCGACCGCGGAACGCGCGGCATGGTCGCGGCCGATGTACTCCTCGAGTACGGCGCGGGCTTCGTCCTGCTCCTCGGCGGCCGCGGCCAGATCTCGGCCGTCCGCCGACCGGCCCGCGTCCAGGAGCCGTCGGTGCTCCTGGCCGAGCCGCTCCAACTGCTCCCGCACCGAACGCTGGGCCAGGTCGAGCTCCCGGTCGCGGGCGTCCAGCGTGTCCCGCTCCTGACGGGTCAGCTGCACGTCCCGGAGCAGGTTCTCCTCGTTGCCGAACGCATCGATCTCGGCCTCGATCGCTTCCTTCCGGGCCTCCTGCTCGGCGGCCCGCTCGTCCAGCGCCGCGACTTCCTGGAGGATCTCGCTGTTCCGCGCGGAGCCGTCGATCAGGTGCCGGGCGGAGCGTGCCTGCCAGGACTCCTTCGCCGCGGCGAGGGCCTCGCGGGCCGCGGCCCGCTGCAGGATGCCGGCCTCGACGGTCGCCATCTCCTGCTCCCAGCGCTGCAGGTCGGTGGTCGCCTGCTTGGTCGCCTCGCGCTGGGTGTGTTCGGCGGAGCGGTGCGCCTGCTCCTGCTCGAGCTCGTGGTCGAGACCGGTGAGCGTCGCGATCGCGTTGAAGATCCGCGCCGGGCCGAGCTCGTTGAGCGGCTCGGCGAGCAGGTTCGCGGTCGGGCTGGACCGGACCGACGTCGACAGGAACGAGACGCACCGGACCTGTCCGCCGTACAGCACCTGGGAGAGCTTGTTCGCGTGGAAGTCGGTGCGCCCGTTCGAATGCGGGAGGGCGGCCCACAGCGCGTCGGCGCCCGCGGCCCGCTCGGCCTCGGTCGCGCCGTACGGGATGTGCAGGCCGTGTTTCCAGCGCAGGTCGATGTACGACGCCTTGCGGTTGATCCGGATCCACACCGTGACCGCGGAGGCCTCGATCTCGTCGAGATCGGTCAGGTCCGGGTCGGAGAAGACGCCGACGATGTAGCCGCGGTCGACGTTCGACCAGTTGCCTTCCTGGCCGGCCGCCTCGGCCGTGAACAGCAGCTCGGCCGCGCCCGGTGCGCCGCTGGTCAGGCGCCACTGGTCGTCTGCGTGCAGCAGGCTGAGCGCGGCGATCCACGACGACTTGCCGGCGCCGTTGGAGTCGGTGGGGCCCTGGCCCGCGACCGTGATCAGGCCGCGGCCGATCATCGGGATCGGGTGGGTGGACAGCCGGGACAGGTCGACGACCTGGACCCCGAGCAGCACCTTCGAGCCCAGGATGTCGAACGGCCCGTCGTCAGTCATGCTTCTTCTCCCACTTCGACAGGGACCCCGTGACGGGCGCGGATGGCTTCGGCGATCGGGCTGGCCGGGGCGGCGGCGAGGATCAGCTGGTCCTGCAGCCGACGGCGAGCGGCCGGTGTCAGCCGCTGCAACTGTGGACCGGGGATGTACGACGGTCCGCCCGAGTGGTCGCCGGACAGCTGGATCAGTCCGGCGGCGCGCAGCCGCTGGAGCGCCAGCCGCCGCTCCTCGCCGCTGATCCGGGTCGTCCGCAGCTCGTCGACCGTGGTCGGCCGGGCGGACTTCCAGCTGTCGCTGGTCAGGATGCCTTCGCTGCGCGGGATCGCGACCGAGTGGATCAGCACCAGCACCAGCACCGCGCGGTCGATCACCGACAACGGCTGCCAGCCCTGGGCGGCGAGGCTCGCCGCGATGTCGTCGTCGTACCCGGCGGTCCAGTGGGTGCCGTCGACGTGCACGAGCGTGCGGCCGATGAGCTTGAGCATCCGCTGCACCTGGCGGCGGAGCGTGACGTCGCGCAGACCTGCCAGCTGTACTTCGGCGACCGGGTGCGCGGCGTACTGCACCGCGCTGAACGCGGCGAGCACCTCGTCGCGGGACCGATCGCTGAGGTCCTGGAGCATCGGGTCGAACAGCGCGTGGTGGTCAGTCATCGGCCACCTCCGCGCGCGGCGGTTCAGGGAGATGGCGGCAGAGGTCGCGGAGCGTGGAGAGGTCAGCGGCGGTCCAGGTGACGACGCGCGGGCCGAGCCGGACCTCGGCGGCCTTCTCGTCCCACCGGAGCCAATGCGTGGAATGCAGGCGGCGCAGGCTTCCGATGATCAGCGTCATGTCGCTCGGCTGCTCGGCACGGCCGCGCATCCCGGCGTACACCGACCTGATCTGCGCGAGCGTGCCGGTGCCGCCGGGCCAGGGCGAGGCGCTGCGGTCCGTCCAGCAGCAGGCGACGCAGATCGCGAGCAGGCGGGCGGTCTCGTTCGGCAGCTCGACCGGGACCGGAGGAGCGCCGAGCTCCTCGAGCACGCTGTGGCCGGCGCCCGACGGAAGCGTTGGCACCAGCCAGACACCGTCGGACGACGAGGCTCGGGTCAGGCCGGCGACCGCGGGTGTGTCCAGGTCGACCTCGATCGGTCCGGCGGACTGCACCTTCGCCCACCAGAGCGCGTTGTACAGCCGCCGCTCGACCGCCTCGGTGCTCATCGGGCCACCCGGCGGAACACGCCCTCGGTCGCCCACGGCGTACCGGCGGCCGGGTCGATGCGCATGCCGTCCGACCACACCAGCTCGTAGTCGAGCTCGTCGTGCAGATGCGCCGCTGTCAGCTCGGCGAGCACCCGGCGGGCGGTGATCCAGTCGCCCGCCTCGTCGACGACCTCGACGATGTCGACCGCAGGACGTCCCGCGAGCACCCGCTCCGCCTCACGACGCAGGTCCTCGCGGTCCGTCGCGGCGGCCGACTCCGGGGCGTCCTGGTCCGCGGTGGGACGCGGCGGCGCCATCCGGGCCGTACCGCTCCGGCGCCCGGTCTCCACCGCCTCGACCATCGTCTGCGCGGAGAAGTCCGGCGCGGCGGCGTCGAACAGCAGACCGTCCAGCACGGCGGCCAGCGTCTCGGGCTCGCTGGTCCGCGTGAACGTCAGCCAGGTCTCGATGGGCAGCAGGCCGAGCGCCCGCGTCGTACCGGCACGCTCGACCAGGCGGCCCGCCGCGAGCTGCACGGCGTCGGCGTACGCGGCGAGGGCCATCCGGAGCGACGTACAGTCCCGGTGCAGCTCCGGCCAGCGGCCGAGGACCAGGCGGTGCACCTTCTCCGCCTGCTCGATCAGGCGCTCGTTGCCCCACGCGAGCTGGGCGTTCTCGCGGAGCTGCGCCGCCGTACTGGTCGCGACCAGGATCGCGAGCTCGTTGCCGAGCAGCCGGAACACCTTGGTGAGCCGCTCGACGGACGCCTTGCCGTCGTCGGCCGTCGCCTGCGGGTCGCTGACGCTGTGCGCTTCGAGCGTGAGCAGCTGGTGCAGCTCCGCCTGGCCGCCCTGGACGGACATCCGGCGCAGGAACATCAGCATCACGTACGGCGCGAACGCGGCGCGGTGACGCAACTCGTTCGGCCGGTCGACGAGTTTGGTGATCGCGCCGTACTGCCGGAGGAGGTCGAAGCGGCGGACGATCAGGTCGTGCGGATAGGCCCGGCAGGCGAGGGTGGCCTGCTCGACGGTCAGCCCGTCGCTGCCGGCCTCGGCGAACGCGTCCAGAATCGCCTGGTCGACGTCCAGCAGGTCGGGATCGACGATCATCGCGCCGGCCTCGCGGGCGAGCACGGCGAACACCTGACGGTAGACGCGCAGCACAGCCGCCTCGGCCTCGGCGTCGAGCAGCGTCGCGTCCATCCCGCACTCCTCCCGTGTGACAGCGCAGGAAAGGGACTCTAACCACCCGCACCGACAGACCAAAACTCGCCCGGCACCGGCCTGTGGAAAACCGGATGACGGCGGACGTACGGCTGCCTACGATCCGGAGTGTGATGAGAATCCTTGGCTGACGCGGTCGGAAGGCCGCGTCAGTACCGCGGCACCCGCGGGTGTCGCCCCGCCGGAGTGGACCGTCGTGTCCCCGGCGCGCTTGCTGATTCTCTCCGTACGGAGCCTGCACATGACTGTGCATTCTTTCGGGCATCCTTCTGCTCGCCCCATCGGCGCGCAGCATCCCCGTGTCCGTGATCTGCTCGCCCTGCGCAAGGACGGTTCGCCCGGCCGGATCATGGTCGAAGGAACGTGGGAACACGACCGCCTGCTGACCACCGCCGCCACGATCGAGGCCTTCTTCTGGTGCCCGGAGTCCGGGATCCCGGACATCGACCGGTACGCCGGCCGCGCGGCGGAGGTGTACCGCATCTCCGAGAAGCTGCTCGCCCGGCTGTCCCGCAAGAGCCGCCCCGACGGCCTGATCTCGATCGCCCGGGTCCCCGAATGGCGGCCGCAGGCGTTCCGCTTCTCCGACCGCTCGCTGGTCCTGGTCGCCGACGGGGTCGAGTACGCCGGCAACCTCGGCACGCTGATCCGTACCGCGGACGCCGCCAACGTCGACTGCCTGGTCCTGACCAGCCGCCGCGCCCGCCCGACGCACCCGGCCGTGTACTCCGCGAGCCGCGGCACGGTGCTGTCGACGCCGATCGTCGAGTTCGACGACATTCCCTCCGCGGCCGCCTGGCTGCGGAGTCACCGGTTCCGCGTCCACCTCGCCGATCCGGCGGCGACCGGGACGTACCGGGTTCCGCAGTACGACGGTCCGACGGCGTTCGTGGTCGGGTCCGAGGGGGCGGGGTTGTCGCGGGCCTGGCACGACGAGGGGTTCGACGCGGTGTCGATCCCGATGCTCGGCCAGGCGGACTCGCTGAACGTCGCGCTGTCCGCCGGGATCCTGCTGTTCGAGGCGCGGGCTCGGAAGGAAGGGTGGTGACGTGTTCGGCACAATGGGCTCGCCGACAACAGAAGGAGTGCCCGTGACGTTCGAGCCCGGCGAGGTCGTCGCCCCGTCCGACCCGCGCATCGTCCTGGAAGGACAGTGGGGACACCAGCCCGGCGTGGCGATCACCGTCAACTCCGGCTCCCGGCTCTCCTTCTCGTACGCCGGTGAGCGGGTGCAGCTGCTCTTCGACACCGACGGGCTGACCGTCGCGCCGCACCTGTGGATCACCGTCGACGACACCGAGCCTTCGTTGTATTTGGTTGACGAGCCGGTCATCGAGCTCGTAGCGCCCGACGGCCGGCACCAGGTGTCCGTCGTGGTGAAGGACGTCAACGAGCACGCGAACCGGTGGAACCCGCCGTTCGGGTGCGCGGTCGTGTTCGCCGGTCTCGTTCTCGACGCGAGGACGGTATTGCGGCTCAGCGGGCGGCCCGGTGGCCCGCGGATGGAGTTCTACGGCGACTCGATCACGCAGGGGGTGCGGTCGCTGAGCGAGCACCCCGAGTCGGAGGGCGCGGACGGTACGACGTCGTTCGCGTACCTCACCGCCCGCGCGTTCGGCGCCACGGCGTACCAGGTCGGGTTCGGCAGTCAGGGGATCAGCAAGCCGGGGAACGGCGAGGTGCCGTCCGGCGTGGACTCGTTCGGCTGGAACTTCGCCGGCTCGCGGGCCGAACGCGTCGAGCCGTCCGACGTGGTGGTGATCAACCTCGGCGTCAACGACCCGACGCTGGAGGTCGAGGAGTACGCCGAGTACGTCCGCCGGGTGCGGGCGGCGTACTCGGCGACGACGATCGTGTCGCTGACCCCGTTCAGCGGGAAGCACGCGGAGACGATCCAGGCCGCGGTGAAGACCCTCGACGACCCGAACCTGGTCTGCGTCGACTCCACCGGCTGGATCACCGAGGACGACTGCACCGACCAGGTCCACCCAACCGTCGCCGGCCACACCAAGATCGCCGACCACCTGATCTCGGCCGTCGAGGAACACACGTCCCTACGTCGCCGCATGTAGCGCTCAACGAACCTGCCCACACAGACCCTGGCCGACACAGGAACATGGGGTCCACCGCGCGCCGAAATCGTGACGTTGATCGGGGGCGCGAACAGGCAATGGTGTCGGGGGACCTGCAATAACAGGTCCCCCGACACCACGACCTGTCCCCACCCCCGATCGCCGACCCTCGACGCGCCCCACCGCCATCCCACACCGCGACCGCGCGTCCTGTGTACCCGCGTCGCGACCGCGCGTCCCGCGACCCGCCCGCATCCGCGTCCCGCAAACCCGCCCCCGCAAACCCGCCCCCGCGCACCCGCGCCGCAACCGCACGAACCCGTGTCCCGCGGACCCGCGCCGCGCGCGCGTCCCGCGACCTCGCGCCTGCAGTTTGGGAAGCCACCAACCAATCTTGTCGCGAGGAAGTGGTTGGTGGATTCTCAAAGTCGCCTGCTTGCCGTCTGGGTGCGGCGAGGGGCGAGCGCGGCGCAACAGTGCGGAGGGCTGTGGGGAGGGCTGTGGGGAGGGCAAATGAGTCAGGCACGGTAGGTGGGGGTGGGGTGGGGCGCGGGGTGAGGCGGGTGCCTCAGGTCGGCGTTAGATTGGGCGTGTGGCCGGCAGGTTCGAGACCGTGGACGAGTACATCGCGTCGTTCCCTCCCGAGGTGCGGACGGTGCTGGAAGAGGTGCGCCGTACGATCCACTCTGCCGTGCCGGACGCGGGCGAGAAGGTCAGCTATCAGATCCCCACGATCACCCTGGACGGCACAGCCCTGCTGCACTTCAGCGGCTGGAAGTCACACGTCGCCCTCTACCCGATCCCGCCGCTGGACGAGGACCTGACCCCGTACCGCTCCGGCAAGGGCACCCTGAAGTTCCCCCTCAGCAAGCCGATCCCGTACGACCTCATCGCCAGGATCGCCCGCGCGTTTGTTGCTGCGCGCAACAGTCAGGAGTAGGCGGGGGAGATCGCCCGCGCCAGCATCACGATCGGGACGGGCTTCATCTCGTCGTTCGGCGCGGCGCTGATGCTCACAAACTGGCCCCGAGCGGTCCGGAAGACCAGGTAGCCGTCGCTCTGCTGCCAACCCTCGGCGCCCACCGAGACGCGATGGGACGGGTCCAACGTGCCGGTGCCGGCGTCGTGGACGAGCTGGAAGTCGAACGCTTGGTCGGATCCGTCCGTACCGGACATGACCCACACGGAGGCGGCCTCGGAGCCCCACGCGCACCAGAGATGTCCGTCGACGAGCGCGTCCCGCCGGACCACGGCCGTGCCGCCGATGACGTGCTCGGCTGCGGCGGAGCCGCGGTCGCACTGCAAGCGGACCGTCCTTGGCTTCGCGACCGGGAGCCCGCCGGGAACCGTGGTGATGGCGTGGGCGATCGACACCAGCTCATCCATCGTGCCGGCACCGTCGGTCACGACCCGGAGCCGCACCTGGCGATTGCCGGTGCGGAACACGAGCCACGGTGCGGCGGCAGCCGGGTCGAGTGCCCAGGAGCTGCTGCCCATTCGGCCGCCGGTGACCTTGGCCGCGTAGCCGCGTTGCGTCGTGTCCACCTCGTCGGCCTTGCGGTATCTGGCTGCTTGCGCGTCGGTGACCGGAAGAATCGAGACGAGGACCTGGATCCGGTGGGTCGGCTGCGCCGGATCCACCAGCGAGCAGGCGTCCGCGAGTGGTGCCGTGGGACAGGGGGTTGCCGCGTTCGGTGGTCCAGTTGCCGGCGAGTTGTTGGCGTACGCGTTCGCACAGGTCGCCTGTTGGAGGCGGAGCCGATTGTTGTTGGACGGTGTGGGGGTCGCAGCCGAGTAACGCGAGTAGCAGGAGGGCGGTGATGGTCGCTCGGCAGTGCAGCGTGGTTCCTCCCCAGGACAGTGCTTTGGGCGGAGCTTAGAGGAGGGATTGGGGGTCTGCCGCGGGTGGGCGGGTGAGGGTCCAGTCGTTGAACTGGTTGTCGAAGCGGTACCAGAGGTTGTCCTTGCCGAGGCGGAGCTGGAGTTTGCCGGTGGTGACGCGGTTGGCATCGGTGGTGGCGTGGGGGAGGGCGGTCACGGCCTCGGTGAGGGCTTCGGGGGTGACTGTGTGCGGGGCGTCGACGGTGACGGCGAGGCCGCCGGGGGCCGCCGTGGCGCCAGGCGGTGGCCCAGGTGGTGAGCCGGCGCGCGGGGATGCCGGCGTGGTGCGCGAGGTCGGCGAGCTCCGGCGTACCGAGGGCTGCCGCGGCCCGTCGCGCGAGGTCCTGCTCGAAGGTGAGCGGGAGGCCGACGTCGCCGGACGCGAGCTCCCACGCACGGCGCGCGGCGTCCGTGGCGAGCGCGACCAGATCCCGTACGTCGACCCCGGACGACCGCGGCGGATCGAGCACCTTCACCGCCGCCGGCACCCCCGGAGCCCCCAATGGCCGAGGCGGAACAGGAATCGGCACGACCGGTTGACTGGACTGATGGCGGGCGAAGGCGGCGATTGCCGGGATGCCGGCCGGGGTGGGAGTGCGTGGAGCCGGTGGGGTTGTTCCGCCGCCGCGGCGGGCACGAAGGGCTGCGAGTAGTTCGTCCCGAGGCCGGCCGCGCAGGAGCAGCAATGCGAACGGGTCGTCGTCCAGAGCGTCGGCCACGAGGTAACAAACGGCCGCGGAATGCTTGCACGGTACGGCGAAGTCCGGGCAGCTGCAGTTCGTCAGCACCTCGCCCGCGCCGGGCAGCAGATCCAGCCCGGTCGCCCGTACGTCGTCCACGACCTCCGGCGGCAGCTCCCCGTCGAGCAGCGCCGCGACCCGCCCGATCTGCGCCGACACCACGTCCAGCACGGCCTCCCACTCCGCCGCCGAGAACGCCCGGATCCGCACCGTCACCTGGTACGGCGTGACCCGGCTGCCCTGCACCATCGCCTCGACCTCGCCCGGGCTGACCGTCAGCTCGAGCACGCTGCCGCGCCGCGCGTAGGACCGCCCGCGCGACAACCGCCCCGGATCGAGCCGCGCCCGGTGCTCCAACGCCTCCAGCCACGCCCGGCCCCACCACGTCGCGCCGAACGTCCGCCGGCTCCCCGCCCCGCGCGCCGCCGGCAACCCGGCGTCCTCGTCCTTCCGGCGCCATCCCTGCCACGGCCGCCGCTCCTCCTCAGCCATCGGCCTCACCGGCCACGGATTTCCCAACAGCTGACGGGTTGTACGCGCTCGCGGACCCCGACCGCGACGGCCCGGTCGACAGCTCCACCAGCTCGGTCAGCTCCGTGTCCGACAGCTCGCTCAACCACGCCTCGCCCGATCCGACGACGGCGTCCGCGAGGTCCCGCTTCGCGTTGATGACCGTCGCGATCCGGTCCTCCAGCGTGTTCTCGGTGACGAGCCGGTGGACCTGCACCGGCCGGTCCTGGCCGATCCGGTACGCGCGGTCTGTCGCCTGGTCCTCGACGGCAGGGTTCCACCAGCGGTCGTAGTGCACGACATGCGTGGCCTGCGTCAACGTCAGCCCCACACCACCGGCCTTCAGCGACAGCAGGAACACCGGCGCCGCGCCCGCCTGAAACTGCTCCACCATCTCCGAGCGTTTCCGCACCCCGATCCCGCCGTGCAGGAACAACGTCCGCACCTGCCGCGCTGCCAGATGTGCCTCGATCAGCCGGCACATCTCGACGTACTGACTGAAGATCAGCACCGACTCGCCCTCGGCGAGGATCACGTCGAGCAGCTCGTCCAGCGCGGCGAGCTTCCCGGACCGTCGCTCCAGCGGACCGGGCTCGTGCAGGAACTGCGCCGGATGGTTGCACACCTGCTTCAGCTGCGTCAGGAGACTGAGCACCAGCCCGCGGCGCGCAATCCCCGAAGCCTCCTCGATCTTCGCAAGCGTCTCCTTCGCGACGGCCTGGTACAGCGTGGCCTGCTCGGTCGTCAGCGGTACGACGACATCGTGCTCGGTCTTCTGCGGTAGCTCGGGCGCGATCCCCGGGTCGCTCTTCCGGCGGCGCAGCAGGAACGGTCGCGTCACCCGGGTCAGCCGCGCGGTCGCCTCCTCGTCGTGGAACCGCTCGACCGGTACGGCGACGTCCTGGCGGAACCGGTCCAGCGGGCCGAGCAGCCCGGGCGCCGACCAGTCGAGGATCGACCACAGCTCGGAGAGCCGGTTCTCCACCGGCGTACCGGTGAGCGCGATCCTGGTCGCTGACGGCAACGTTCTCAACGCGCGGGCGGTACGTGACAGCGGGTTCTTCGCATGTTGCGCCTCGTCCGCGACCGCCAGGCCCCACGCGATCTCCCCGAGCAGCCGGTGATCCTGGCGGACCACGCCGTACGTCGTGAGCACGACCTCGTCCGCGGCGAGATCGCCGAGCGTACGACCGGGGCCGTGGTACCGCCGGGTCGGTACGTCGGGGGCGAACCGCTCGAACTCGCGCTCCCAGTTGCCGAGCAGCGTCGACGGGCAGACCACGACGGTCGGCCCGCGGCCCTTGAGCTGCAGGTGCAGGGCGATGACCTGGATCGTCTTGCCGAGGCCCATGTCGTCGGCGAGACAGCCGCCGAGGCCGAGCTGCGCGAGCTGCGCCATCCACGCGACGCCGCGGCGCTGGTAGTCGCGGAGGGTGGCGCGCAGGCCGGCGGGTTGGGTGAACGGCGCGGGCTCGTCGGCCGTGCGCAGTCGGGTGAGCAGCCGGGCCAGCGAACCGTCGGCGTCGAACGGCACGAGTTCGCCGTCGACGTCGATCGTCCCGGTCAGCGCGGCACCGAGCGCCTCGGCGCCGGTCAGGGTGCGCGTGGAGCCGTCGCGCAGCCGGCGTACGACGTCGTGGTCGACGCGGATCCAGCGGCCGCGCATCCGGATCATCGGGCGCTTCGCCTCGGCGAGCGCGGAGATCTCCGCCTCGGTCAGGTCCTGGTCGTCGACGGTCGGGCGCCAGCGGAAGGCGACCAGCTCGTTCAGGTTGAAGTCGGGGCCGGTGACGGCGCCGGGTGCCGGGGTCGCGACGCTCGCCCGGAGCGCCAGTTGCCCGGCGAACAGCTCGGTCGGCCAGAGCACCTCGATGCCGGCGCCTTCCAGCTCGGGACTGCCTTCGGCGAGTTCCTCGAGCGCGGCGTCGTCGATCGGGATGTCCTCCGGGGCGGCGTCCCGTAGAGCCGTCCCGAGCGGTGGCCAGACGCGTGCGCCGCGGCGGAGCGCCAGCAGCAGGTCGGTCTCGGCGCGTTCGCCGAGGGCGGTCAGTACGGCGGCGGGCGCGTTCCACAGGTCCGCGACATCCACCAGCAAGCTCGGATCCAACCCACTCCGCAACTGCAACACCGCCCGAAACTCCTCCGCTTCGAGCGGATCGGCCGGCGTGGGCGGCTCGATACGCAGTACCAGCCGGGTGCCTGCCTGTTCGGCCAACGCCGTTTCGTCCAGCCAGGTTGTGGTTCCGGGTAGCGCGACGGACTCGACGGCCGCGAACGGCGCCGCGCCCGGACGAACTGCCACCGCCGCAGCCGGCGTACGGACGAGAGCATCGGCAAGCGCATCCCAGAACGCGCGAATCAGCTGCTCCGGTTCCACCAGCCGGACCGGGCGGGTGCCCGCGATCGGCAGCGCATGACCGTACGCCGGCATCGCGGCGCCGAGGTTCCGCAGCCACGCGTGGTCGATCGGATCCAGCGGAGCCACCCGCCACGCGCCGTACCCCTCCGCACTCCGGTCCGGCACCAGCCGCCCGCGCCCGATCAGCACCAGCCCGGCGAGCCCCGCCGCCCGCCACGCGGCCCAGCTCCCTGAAGCGTCCCGCTCCGGCTCGGTCAGACGACTGATCACCTCGTCCACAGACAACAGCCGCGCAGGCACCGTCGTACGGCGCACCGCCGTACCGCGAGGGAGAACCAGCTCGACACTGCCGTCAGCGGTCTCACCCGAAAGATCGCCGTACAGCGCCAGCCGACCCGCGCGCGGCGGATCGGCAGGCACGAAGACGGCGTCGAACATGCCCCGCAGAGTACGTGGCACGACCGACAGAACTTGACCTGAACCAACGTTGAGGTTGCACGCTCGTAGTCCCCAACAGGAGAGAACAGACATGCGTGCAGCAGTGGTGACCGCGTTCGGCGGTCCGGAAGTGATCCAGACCCGCGAGGTACCGGACCCGATTCCGGCTGCGGGACAGGTGCTCGTCGAGGTGGAGATCGCGGACCTGATCTTCGTCGAGACCGCGATCCGGCGCGGCGGCCACGGCAAGTTCTTCGACGTCGAGCCGCCGTACATCCCCGGCAGCAACCTCGGCGGCCGGGTCCGCGCGGTCGGCCCCGGCGTACCGGCGGACTGGATCGGAAAGACCGTGGTCGGCCGCCCGCCGAACTTCGGCGGCCACGCCGAGCTGGCCGTCCTCACACCGTACGTCGAAGTACCGCCGGAGCTCGACCTGCAGACCGCGGTCGCGGTGTACGGCGACGGCTTCACGGCCCTGATGCTCGAGCAGCTGGCGCCGTCGATGACCGGGCAGAACGTCCTGATCACCGCCTCCGCCGGCGGCATGGGCCTGCTCCTGATCCAGCTCGCGCACAAGGCCGGAGCACACGTGATCGCGGCCGCCCGCGGCGAGCAGAAGCTCGCGCTGAGCCAGGCCCAGGGCGCCGACGTACTGATCGACTACAGCAACCCGTCCTGGGAAAAGCTGGTGCTAGAGGCAACAAACAACCAGGGCGCCGGCATCGTCTTCGAAGGCGCCGGCGGCGAACTCGGCAGCACCGCGTTCACCGTCACCAGGGACGGCGGCTGGTTCTCGGCCCACGGCGCCCCCAGCGGCGGCTTCGCCACCATCGACCCGGCCACCGCCGAACGCCGCGGCATCACCGTGAAGGGCATCATGGACCTCCGCGCCGACTCCACGACCACCACAGTCACCGCCCACGACGTCCTGACCCGCGCAGCCGCCGGCGACCTCCGACCCGTCATCGACCGCACCTACCCGCTGGACGAACTCCCCAAAGCCCACCAGGCCCTGGAAAGCCGCACCCTCCGCGGCAAAGCCCTGATCCGGATCGCCTGACTACCCGAGCAGTACTGCGTTCTGTTGCCGAGCAGCGCGCAGCATCGGGCCCGCGGTTCGCCGGTGGCCGCGCAGCAGTTCGGCGACGCTGCCGGTGTCAGTCGGTGACGGATTCGTCGGCACGATCGGCGAGGCCCGGGCGGGCGGTGACGATCTTGTTCCGTCCGTCCCGCTTCGCGCTCAGCAGTGCATTGTCGGCGGCAAGGATCAGCTGGTCCATCGTGTCGGCGACCTCGGGGTAGACCGCCGCGCCGATGGACGCCGGTACGCCGGTGATCACGGTGCTGCGGGCGCTCGCGGTCTCCACGGCCACGCTCAGCGTGCTGAGCCGGTCGCGGATCCGTCCGGCCACTTCGAGCACCTCGCCCTCGGAGGCGCCGGGCAGCAGGACCGCCAGCTCGTCGCCGCCGACGCGTGCGACCAGATCGCCCTGGCGGACTTCGGCGCGGATGCTCTCGGCCACCGCGCGCAGTGCCTGGTCACCGGCCGGGTGTCCGTACGTGTCGTTGATTTCCTTGAACTTGTCGAGATCCAGCATCAGCAGCCCGACGGTGCTGCGCAGCGACTGCGCCCGGGCGAGCTCGGCCGGCACTGCGTTGGCCCAGTACGCCGGGGTGGCCAGACCGGTCTTCACGTCGGTGCCCGCCGCCCGCTGGAACTGCGGCAGCAGCAGATCGCGGTGCAGGGTGAGCACGGTCACCATCAGGATCGGAACCACCCACGGGTACGACGCTTGCAGCGCGGCGACCGCTACGCCGAGCCCCAGGCCCGCGACCACCACGAGCTGATCTGCCAGATCGCCCAGCGCACCACGCGCAGTGGCGTCCGGGGACGACAACAGGATCGCTCCGATGACCAGCGCGAAGTTCACCAGCCACCAGGTCGCTGCTGCGCCCAGCACGACCAGCAACGGCCACGGGCCGGTCGGTACGCGCGGCTCGTGCAGCAGGCCGCCGGCCCGCAGTACGGCGGCACCTGCCGCGCTGGCCAGGATGAACGTGCCGGCCGAGAACACCTTGCGGTGCGCGATCGTCCGGCCGTAGACCCGGATCCAGGAGTAGCTGTACGAGATCACGACCAGCGCGACCACCAGGCTGAGCGGGAGCAGCAACAGGCCGGCGAACACCCAGAGGCTCTTCAGGTTCGTGTACGGCGAAGTGTTCGCCGCCATCTCGCGTCGGCGCTCGATCCCGCGGGCAGACTCCAGGTGCAGGATGGACGCTGCGGTCAGCACCCCGAAGGCCAGCCACTCCGCACGGCCGACGCCCCTGGCGATCGTCGATCCGGCAGACAGGACGGTGATCATGACCGCGACCGCATCGACCCCGAGCACGTACAGCAGCGCGGGACGGGGGAGCGACCAGAGCTTCCACTGCCGGGGTGGCACTAAATTGCTCCGACCGATCAGAATCATTGTGGCCTCACCAGGATCGACCTGAACGGTTATTCCTGAATAGTAACTGTTCGTTCACGCGAGGTCAGCACCGGCCCGCGTTTTGTTTCATCCTCTGGGATGACGAAGGAAGGACTGCACCATGGCGAAGATCAGCACCGGCAACGAGTGGTTCCGCGGCGGCAACGAGTGGTTCACCGGTACCGGGAACGAGTGGTTCCAGGGTGGCAACGAGTGGTTCACCGGCGGTAACGAGTGGCTCCGGAAGCCGGGCAACGAGTGGCTCCACAAGCCCGGCAACGAATGGTTCCGCAGCGGCAACGAGTGGTGACACCGAATTTCTTTACCGACATTTTACGGAGCCGATCGGGAGATATTGCGCGGATCTCCAGCGGCTCATCCGACCGGCATTTCGGCGGTGCCGGTCGCGGCCCGGCGGGCACGTGCCCAGGCAGTGCCCGCCAGCAGGGCCGCGCAGGTACCGACGGCCCCCATCGCGCCGACCGCCACCGACGGCGACCAGTTGTCGGCGAGTAGCCCGGCGAGCAGGATCCCGATCCCCTGACTGCTCTTCAGTGCTGTACTCGCGACCCCGAACGCCTGACCACGCTGCGCGTCCGGCACTGCCTGGACGAACGCAGCGCTGGTCGGCAGGTGGTACGCCGACGCCAGACCGGACAGCGCCCACAACGCCACGGACAGCGGCAGGCTCGGCCCGTCGATGCAGAAAATCAGCGGCACGCAGGCAAGGACGGCCAGCGGCCCGAGCAGCCGCAGGCGATGCTCCGGCTGCCACTTCGTGATCAGCCACATGCCGAGCACGGCGCCCGCCGGGCTGGCGGCCAGCAGGAAGCCGGCCGCCGTGGTGCCGTGGCCGATCTCGTGCGCGTACGGGACGGCGAGGCCTTCGACGGTCACGTAGAAGCCGGCGATCGTCGCGAGCAGGACCAGCGTCCGCAGTTGCGGCGTACGGGCGACGAGGGAGAATCCGGCCGCGAGATCGCGGAAGTAGCTCGTCGCTGGCGCATTCGCGCCATGACCGTCCTGGCCACTGTTCGGCGTCGGCCGGTGCTGCACGCCGAAGACGACCAGAGCGGCCGACAGCACGAATGTCGCCGCGTCCAGCAGCAGTCCGCCGGACGTCCCGACGGCGACCACGACAGCGCCGCCGAAGCCGAACCCGAGGACCTGGCTGAACTGCACGACCATGTCGTTCGCGGCCTTGCCCAGGACATAGTGGTCACCGGGCAGTACGGCGGGCAGCGTCGCCGCGCGGGCCGCGTTGAACGGTGAGCCGAACGCCTGCACGGCGAGCAGCAGCAGGATCACCGCGATCAGTGGGAGGGCCTGGATTGCCATCGCTGCAACGAGAATGGCGCGGGCTACGTCCGTGACGATCATCACGGTGCGGCGGGGGTAGCGGTCGGCGATGCCGGAGAGGAGGGGGCCGAAGAGGAGGTCGGGGATGTAGGTGAGGGCATAGGTGAGCGCCGTCAGGCCGGCCGAGGAAGTGCGGTCGAAGACCAGGACCGAGAGCGCTACCCGGGCGATCTGGTCGCCGGCGACGGACAGTACGCCGGCCAGGAACAGCGCCCGGAACTCCGCATGCCCGAACACATCTCGCCAGCGCGCACGCTCGATCACCCCACCTGCCATACCTTGCACGTTAACCACATTCCGTGGCCTGACACCTCCCGACCGTGAGCAAATCGATGAATCAAGGGTTTGCCTGCGGCGCATCAGTGCCAAATCTTGGTCAGATCGGGACCCGGTGGAGCGAGATTTGGATGAACGTTCTACTCTGGAGTTCTCCGGTGGCGGGGTCTGGGCGGGGCGGCCCCGACCCTGCCACCGGAGCTCTTCTTTTGGGGCCATCCCCGGAACTGTCGGTGCTGCCCGGTAGCGTTCTCGGTGCCAGGGGCGGCTCATGGACGTGCTTCCTTCTCCTTCACCAGGCAAAGTAGCGCGCCCGCTCTCCGCCCCTGGCGCCTTCGTCCGGACGCCCAGGGGGAGACGCGATGCCCGACCGACCAGCGGATCCGCGGGCTGCTGTCCTGCTGCGCCGCCGCCGGCTGGTCGACGCCACCGCGTTGACCCCGCCGGTACGGCGTTCCGCCTGGCAGTGGCTGCGTCGCCCGTTGACGATCCAGGCGGGGCTGTCCGCGTTGCAGGCGGACCTGATCCAGCGCGGCCTGCTGCTCTCGGTCGGCCTGTACCGGTATTGCGCTGCGTTGTCGGCGCCCGCGCTGGCCGGATTCGGCGGCGCGCTGCTGGATCTGCTCGACGCCGAGTCCGGGTTCGACACCGAGCACACGCCGCTGTTCCGCGGCTTCCCGGAGACCGTGCCGGGCAACACCGAGACCTTCTACGTCAACAGGGTCTTCGCGCGGCTGCTGCAGGAGCCGGAGCAGCCGTGCGTGCTGTGCGGCGACACGAGCTCCGTGCATGCGGTCTCGCCGTGTGCGCACCTGGTCTGCCGGACCTGCTGGGACGGCTCCGACTTCAGTGCGTGCCCGCTCTGTCTGCAGCGCATCGACCCGAAGGATCCGTTCCTCCGCCCGTCCGCCGCGGAGGACGCGGAGGTCCACGTTCGCTCGGACCGCCTGCGGCTGCTCTCGCTGGCCACCGCCGATTCGGTGCGGCAGACGATCGACGGGCTGCTGGCCAGGCGAGCGCCGTTGTCGGCTTCGGATCGCGCGGACCTGCAGGTCCTGCTGGACGGCGCCAGTTCGGCCTGGCTGCCCGCGGACATCCCGGTGCGCGAGACCCGGGCGCTCGTGATCGCGCATTTCCTGGCCGCCGAGCCCGCGATGATCGATCGCACCGACACCGCGACCGACGTACTGCGGCTGATCTACGCGCTGATGGACGCGGACCCGGGTCTGCGGACCCCGCCGGCCCGGCGGAAGTCGTTGCCTCGGGCAACGCGGCGGCTGGTGCTGCGGCGGCTGGACCGGCTGCCGGTGGAGATGCTGGTGGAGGACCTGTTCCGGCACGAGCGCGCTTGGAAGCGGATCGGCGAGAGCCTGCATCCGTTCGAGTTCGCGGCCCGGTTCCCGGTCGCTGCGCTGGCGTTCGCGATTCTCCGCCGTACCGACCTGGACCTCGGTACGCCGGCCGGGCGTGCGGTGGCGGGCGAGTCGTCGCGGCATCCACTGGTGCGGGTCGCGGACGGGCGGCTCGTGCTGACCACGTTCGGCTCGCGGGTCGAGGACGCGTTCACGTCCGGCCGGCCGGACCAGGCGCTCGACCTGCTGCGGCAGCGTCCCGGCGAGCTGGTACGGCGACTTGTGCAGCTGGCTCGTGCGCTGCCACCGGAGCAGCACGCCATGCTCGTCGACGCGCTGACGACCGCCGTCTCGGACGTGTCGCCGGTCGTCCTGACGGCCGCGCTCGGGCAGGTCCGGACGCCGCCGGGCGAGCTGCGGCTGTTCTTCCCGCGCGGCGGGACCACCCGGATCTGGACCGCGGTGGACGAGCGGGAGCCGTTGCCGGCCGCGCTCGCCGCCGAGCTGTCCGGCGTACTCACCGGGGAAATGTTGCGGAGGGCAACAGGTCTGCCGCGCTGGCGGCGGGCGTTCCTGGACGAGGAGCTGACCCGGCTGGCCGCGCCCGGATCGGAGCGGAGTACGTCGGCGAGCCTGCTGCGGATGCCGCGGGGGAGTGCGGTGCCGATTCCGCAGGACGAGCTGCTCCGGCTGTTCCTGCACTGGGTGGAGCCGCGCGGCCGGCGGGTCGACCTCGATCTGTCGGTCGCGGTGTTCGACGACGAATGGGGTTTCGTCGGGCTCTGCGACTACACCCGGCTGCGGTTCGACGAGGACGCGCTCGTGCACTCCGGCGACCTGACGTCCGCGCCGGGGCCGGGCGGCTCGACGGAGTTCGTGGACGTCGACCTGCGGGCGGTGCGCCGGGTCGGCGGGCGGTACCTGCTGCCGGTCGTGTTCAGCTACAACGACGTACCGTTCGAGGAGCTGGAGCGCGGGTTCGCCGGGGTGCTGCGGCAGCCGTCCGGGCTGTTCGATCCGGCGGCCGTCGAGGAGCGGTTCGACCTGTCCGGGCCGGCGAAGATCCTGCTCCCGTTCGGCGTGGACCTGCACACGAAGGAGCTCCGCTGGTACGACGTGAATCTGAGCGCCGCCGGCTACGGCCACAACGTCGCGCGGTACGCCGGTCAGCTCGGGCTGATGGCGGCGACGCTGGAGGAGGTCCACGGCTCCGGCGACCGGGTCAGCCTGTGGGAGATCTGCTGCTGGCACGCGGCGGCGCGGACCGACGAGATCGCGGTCCGGTGTGCCGACGGGTCCGTGGTCGGGTACCGGCGCGCCGAGGGTGAGGAGCCGGCGGCGTTCGCGCGCCGGGTGACCGCGCGGCTGGAGCCGGATCGGGTCTGGGACGACGACGCGGCGGCCGGTGCCGACTTCGTTGCCGTGCTCACCGGAGATCTGGCGGCCCGGCCGGGGGCGGAAGTGTACGCGCTGCATCCCCGCCTGCTGGACAACGCGAGTGTCGCTCTGATCGACGCGCCGCACCTGCTGGCGGTGCTGGCCCCCGACAGCCGGGCGCGAGCGAGCGTGCGGGCGGTCTGAGCTCGGTCCGGCACTGCGCGGCACCTGCGTTCGGGCGAGTCTGGCAGGAGCCTGAGAGGATTTTGACAATTCCGTGACGGACGCGAGTCCGGTGCTTTGGTGTGCTCCGGGCCGGGGGTACAACGGAATTGGCGAAGGGAGCCACGAATGGCGTACGACGTGGTGGTGCTCATCGAGCGGGAGATGAGCGAGGGCGACGCGCGACGCATTGCCGCCCTGCACGCGAGGCGTGAGGATGTCGTCAACTACCACCTGCTGATCTCCAGTCATCCGGAGAACGGCCCGAGTGGTCCGATGGCGTTGCTCGGCTCGACGTTCGCGGATGTGGCCGGGCTGACCGGTTCGGCGTCCGTGACCGGCTCGGCGACCGCGCCGTCGGCGTCGACCGGCCCGCCGCGCACGGCCCGAACACAGACGGCGACCCTTGCGGACCCCGCGGTCGATCTCGCCGCGGTGATCGAGCACAGCGCCCGTCGGCTCCGGGCCGCGAGCGGATACCCGGTGCAGGTCTCCATCACGCACGGCGAGGTGCTGCTGGCGCTGATGCAGATGGTGAAGACGACGAGCGGTCAGGAGGTCGTGGTGGTCGCCTGGCCGGAGACCGCGGCCCGGTTCCTGTGTTCCGACTGGACCGCGAAGGCGCGCAAGGTGCTGAAGGTTCCGCGGATCCGGATCCTCGAGCACGACAGCTGAGGAGGCCCCGGGTCTTCGCTGGTCGGGCTCAGTCCTCGATCAGGGCCAGCAGCGTGTCCTGCTCCGCCTCCGGTACGTAGCCGGCGTAGTAGTCGAACATGTTCTGCCGGGCGATCCGGGCGGCGGCGTGGCCGTTGCCGGTGCGGATCGCGTCGACCACCTCGGCGTGGTGGTGCAGCGACTCGAGCATCAGCGCGCGGCTGTTCGGCGCGTGCGCGATCTTGTCCGAGATCAGCCCGAGGACGACGCCGCGGACGACCTCGTTACAGGTCTGGATCAGTGAGTTCCGGCTGATCCGGGCGATCAGCTCGTGGAACGCCAGGTCGGCCTCGCCGAAGGCGTCGAAGTCGACGTCGATCGCGGCCCGCATCGCGACCAGCGTGGCCTCGAGCTCGTCCAGCTCCTCGAGGGTACGCAGCCGGGAGGCGACCTGGATCGCGGCGCCGTCCATGATCATCCGGAACCCGATCAGCTCGCTCAGGGTCACCTCGTCGACCCGGGCCAGCCGGGCCACCTGCTTGCGCAGCGCGGCCTGTGAGAACGGCAGGATCTCCGGCCCGTTCGGGTCGCCGGGCCGGGAGCGGACCACTCCGTTGCTCTCCAGCACCCGCAGCGCCTCGCGCACCGTCGACCGGCTGACCGCGAACTGCGTGACCAGCTCGCGCTCGCTCGGCAGTCGCTGACCGGGGGTCAGCTCGCCGCGGGCGAGTGCCTCCTCGACCTGCTCGACGATCCGCTGGTAGGCGCGCACGGGCTGCACGGGCTCGAACCGCGGAGACTTCGGCATACGGCACACCCCCAGTCGCTTGACAGGCACCTGACCAGGGGACAAACCTAGTGGCCCATTGAGACCTAGTCCACTGGTCGGACCAGTTGGGTGCACTGGAGGAGTAGACGTGAAGTCGTCGTTCCCTACGCGAGTGGTCGCATTCCTCGCCTCCGCGGCGCTACTCTCCGTGACCGCGTGCTCGGCCGGATCCGGTACGTCGTCCGGCGGCAGCTCACCGGGTGGCGGGCAGGACCTGTCGATCGGCCTGGTCGCGGAGCCGGCCAGCCTGGACTTCACCACCACCGACGGGGCGGCGATCCCGCAGGCGCTGCTCGGCAACGTCTACGAGACGCTGGTCAAGCAGGACGACTCCGGCAAGATCGTGCCGTCGCTGGCGAAGTCGTGGACGGTGTCGGCGGACCGCAAGACGTACACGTTCGACCTGGTCGACAACGCGAAGTTCACGAACGGCAAGCAGTTCACCGCGAGCGACGCGGTGTTCAGCATCAACCGGGTGAAGACCGCGTGGACGATCTCGCTGAAGAGTGCGATGGACGTCGTCTCCGCCGCGACGGCGGTGTCACCGACGAAGCTGCAGGTCACGCTCGCCAAGCCGAGCAACGACTGGCTGTTCCGGATGACCACCCGGATCGGGGCGATGTTCTCCGAGACCGGCGTCAGCGCACTGGCCACTGCCCCGGTCGGCACCGGGCCGTTCAAGTTCTCGAAGTGGAACCGCGGCGACTCGATCGTGCTGACCCGTAACGACGACTACTGGGGCACGAAGCCGAACTTCGCGCAGATCACGCTGAAGTACTTCAAGGACGCGACCGCGCTGAACAACGCGCTGCTGACCAGCACGATCAACGTGATCGGCACGGTGCAGGCACCCGAGGCGCTGAGCCAGTTCACCAGCAACTCGAAGTACCAGGTGATCGAGGGCACGACGAACGGCGAGGTGCTGCTCTCGTTCAACAACTCGCGGCCGGTGTTCAAGGACGTCCGCACCCGGCAGGCGATCCGGATGGCGATCGACCACAAGGCGCTGCTCGACACCTGCTGGGCCGGTCGCGGCAAGCTGATCGGCAGCATGGTCCCGCCGACCGACCCGTGGTACGAGGACCTGACCGGGATCGCGCCGTACGACCTGGCCAAGGCGAAGTCGTTGCTGCAGGCCTCCGGTGCGGCCGGCCAGACGCTCCGGCTCCGGCTCCCGACGTTGCCGTACGCAACGTCCTGCGGCCAGGTGGTGAAGAGCGACCTGGAGCAGGCCGGGCTGAAGGTGCAGATCGACCAGCTCGAGTTCCCGGCCGCGTGGCTGACCACGGTGTTCAAGAACGCCGACTACGACATGTCGATCATCGCGCACGTCGAGCCGCGGGACCTGGGCGCGGTGTTCAACGCGAAGTACTACACCCGGTACGACGACCCGACGCTGCAGGCCGATTTGGCCGCGGCCGACGCGGGTGACGAGGCCACGCAGGTCGCGGACATGAAGAAGGCGGCCCGGCGGCTGTCCGAGCAGGCCGCGGGCGACTGGCTGTTCCTGCTGCCGAACCTGATGGTCGCGGACAAGGACATCAAGGGCCTGCCGACCAACGCGATCACCGAGGCCTTCGACCTGTCCAAGCTCAGCCGATGATCCTCCGCCTGATCGAGCGCACCGCCGTGTTCTTGGTCAGCCTCGCGGTGAGCACTGTGCTGGTGTTCGCGTTCATGGCGATCCTGCCCGGCGACCCGGCCCGGGTCGCCCTCGGCGTGAACGCCTCGGACGCGGCAGTGGCCGAACTGCGGCGGCAGTTCGGCCTCGACCGTCCGCTGCCGACGCAGTACTTCGACTGGGTCGGCGGCCTGCTGCACGGCGACCTCGGTACGTCGTACGTGTCGAAGGTGGCGATCGGGCCGCAGGTGTTCGACCGTCTGCAGGTCACGCTCTGGCTGGTCGTCGCCGGGATGATCGTCGCGCTGATCGTCGCCGTACCGGCCGGGACGATGATGGCGGCGCGGCACCGGCAGGTCTCCGGGCTGGCGCTGTCCGCGGTCTCGCAGATCGGTGTCGCGGTCCCGGCGTTCCTGGCGGGCATCCTGCTGATCGTGGTGTTCGCGGTGAAGCTCGGCTGGCTCCCCGCCAACGGCTGGACCCCGCCCGCTCAGGACCCCGGGATGTTCCTCAAACAACTGATCCTCCCCGCGCTGTCACTCGGCCTGGTCCAGGGCGCCGTCCTGACACGCTACGTCCGGAGTGCGGTGCTCGATGTGTTGCGCGAGGACTACTTGCGAACAGCCCGGGCGAAGGGTCTCCGCCCGTTCCACGCGTTGTGGAGACACGGCCTCCGCAATGCCGCCGTTCCTGTCGTAACTGTTCTTGGCCTCCAACTCGCGACGCTTCTGATCGGAGCGGTCGTGGTGGAACGCGTCTTCGTGATCCCGGGCCTGGGCAGCCTCCTCCTGGACGGCGTGTCGAACCGCGACCTCCTGCTGGTGCAGGACGTGGTGATGGTCCTCGTGCTCGCAGTACTCCTGGTCAACTTCCTCGTCGACATCCTGTACGTCGCCCTGGACCCAAGACTCCGGGCCTCCGCATGAGGCGCCGCAACCCGAGCCTGCTGGCCGGCGCCGTCATCGTCGGGGTGATCGTGCTGATGGCCCTCGTCTCGTTCGTCTGGACGCCGTACGACGCCACCCTCGTCACCCCGGCGTCACGCCTGCTGACACCGTCGTGGTCGCACTGGTTCGGCACCGACAAGTTCGGCCGGGACGTGCTCAGCCAGATCATGGTCGGTTCCCGTACGACGTTGTTCGTCGGCGTCGTCGCGGTCGGTGTGGCCGCGGTCATCGGCGTACCGCTCGGGATTCTCGCGGCGATGGTGCGCCGCTGGCCGGGCGAGGTGATCATGCGCGCGAACGACCTGCTGCTCGCGTTCCCGGCGCTGCTGCTGGCGATCATGTTCGGCGCGGTCTTCGGGGCCAGCACGCTGACCGCGATGGTTGCCATCGGCATCGCTTCGGTGCCGAGCTTCGCGCGGGTGATCCGGAGCGGGGCGTTGCAGGTGATGCGGACGGAGTACGTGCTCGCTGCCCGTGCCGCGGGGCGCCGGCCGTGGCCGATCGCCGTACGGCATGTGCTGCCGAACGTGACGAGTCTGATCACGGTTCAGGCGTCGGTGTCGTTCGCGATCGCGGTGCTGGCGGAGGCCGCGCTGTCGTTCCTCGGGTACGGCACGCCGCCGCCGACGCCGTCGTGGGGGCGGATGCTGCAGGAGAGCCAGGAGTTCCTGTTCAGCGCGCCGCGGCTGGCGATCTTCCCGGGGGTGGCGATCGCGATCGCGGTGCTCGGGTTCAACCTGTTGGGCGACGGTCTGCGCGACCGGTTCGATCCGAAGCTGGAGGACCGCAGATGAAGGAGCGGAGCGAGTTCATCATCCAATGCAGCGAACGCTGTCGTTCATCCACGCCCGCAGCGAAGCGAGGACGTGGATGAACGACGTACTGACGGTGCGCGGGTTGTCCGTCTCGGTCCGGGACACGACGCTCGTGGCGGACGTGGACCTGACGGTCGGCGCGGGGGAGCGGGTCGGGCTGATCGGGGAGTCCGGCTCGGGAAAGTCGCTGACCGCGCTGAGCATTCTCGGGTTGTTGCCGGAGGACGTCCGGGCCGGCGGTTCGGTCCGGCTGGACGGTGTCGACCACGAGTTGGTCGGTGCGGACGAACGCCGGATGTCGCGGGTCCGCGGCCGGGACATCGCGATGGTGTTCCAGGAGCCGATGACCGCGCTGAACCCGACGATGCGGGTCGGTGACCAGATCGCCGAGGCGATGCTCATCCACAAGACTCACGCCAAACCCGCGGCTCGCGCGGCGGCGGCCGACCTGCTGGAGCGGGTGCAGCTGCCGCCCGAGACGCTCCGGGCGTATCCGCATCAGCTGTCCGGTGGCATGCGGCAACGAGTTGTCCTGGCGCTTGCCCTGGCCAACGATCCGGCGCTGCTGATCTGCGACGAACCGACGACCGCGCTCGACGTCACGGTCCAGGCGCTCGTCCTCGACCTGATCGTTCGCGGGGTCCTGGATCGCTCGGCCGCGCTGCTGTTCATCACCCACGACCTCGCCGTCGTCGCCACGGTCTGCGAACGGGTTCTGGTGATGTACGGCGGCCGCGTCGTGGAGGCCGGTCCCGTCGAGGAGGTCTTCACGCGGCCCCGCCACCGGTACACCGAAGGTCTGCTCGCGGCCTCGGACCTGGAGGCGAACTCCCGGCGGCTGACCACGATCCCCGGCAACGTGCCACCCGCCGGTCGCTTCCCGTCGGGCTGTGTGTTCCGTACGCGTTGCGCGCACGCCACCGCCCTGTGTGAGGAGAGGCCCGCGTGGACCGGGGCCGAGGCCGACGGCTTCGCCTGCCACCATCCGGCCGGAGGCACCGATGCCTGAACACGTCCCACCGGCGCACGACCGCGAGCACGACCCAGCGCCACGCCAGCACGGCCCGGCGGCACGCCTGCACGGCCCGGCGGCACGCCAGGACGGCCCGGCGCATCCGGAGCCGGTCATCCGCGTGGTCGACCTCGTGCGCGACTACCCCCGTCCGCGGACGTCACTGGTCAGACCAGCGCCCGTCGTACACGCACTCCGCGGCGTCAGCCTGGAGGTCAAGCACGGCGAGCGGTTCGGCATCGTCGGCGAGTCCGGCTGCGGCAAGTCCACCCTGCTGCGCATCGTCGCCGCCCTCGACCGCGCGACCTCGGGCCACGTGTTCGTCGAAGGCACCGACATCACCAACCTCCCGGAGCGCCGGCTGCGGCCGCTCCGCGAGAACCTGCAGCTCGTCTTCCAGGACCCGATGAGCTCGCTCGATCCGCGCATGCGGGTCCGCGACATCATCGCCGAACCCCTTGTGGTGCAAGGCCATCCGGCCTCCGGTCAGCGGGTCCGCGAGCTGCTCGAAGCCGTCGGTCTGTCCGCCGATGCGGGCGACCGGTACCCGCACCAGTTCTCCGGCGGGCAGCGGCAGCGGATCTCGATCGCCCGCGCGCTCGCCCCGCGGCCGCGGATCCTGATCGCCGACGAGCCGGTCAGCGCCCTCGACGTCTCGGTCCGCGCGCAGGTCCTGAACCTGATCTCGGACCTGGTCGACGACCTCGACCTGACCCTGGTGTTCGTCTCGCACGACCTGTCCGTGGTCAAGCACGTCTGCGATCGCGTGGCGGTGATGAACGCCGGCCAGATCGTCGAGACCGGCTACACCGCGGACGTGTACGCCGCCCCGCAGCATCCGTACACGCAACGCCTGGTCTCCGCGATCCCGACGCTGCAGCGGGCGCTGTCCGGCGCGACCACCTCCGACCTGCTCGCGAACGGAGATCCAGCATGAGGTTCCCCGCCGGCTTGCCGATCGGTGAGTCATGGATCGAGGCACCGGGCGCGACACCGGTGATCTTCCCGTACGACGGTTCGGTCGTCGCGGACGCCCCGGTCGGGGACGTCGCGATGGCGCGGGCCGCCCTCGACAGCGCGCTCGCCGTACGTGAGACGGTCGGGCGGATGCCGTCGTACCTGCGGCGGAAAGTCCTGCAGGGCGTGCATTCCGCGGTACTGGCCGAGCGGGACGCGTTCGTGGACCTGCTGGTGCTGGAGACCGGGAAGCCGCTGGTCGACTGCCGGGTGGAGATCGATCGGACGCTGCTCACGCTGGAGACGTCGGCCGAGGAGGTCGCGCGGCTGCACGGTGAGACTGTGCCGCTCGACCTCTTGCCGAGCGGTGAAGGGCTGCAGGGGTTCTGGGTGCGGAAGCCGATCGGCGTGGTGGTCGGGATCACCGGGTTCAACTACCCGTTGTTGCTCGCGGCCCATAAGATCGCGCCGGCGTTCGCGGCCGGCTGCCCGATCATCGTGAAGCCCGCGCCGCAGACGCCGCTGGCGACGCTCTGGCTCGCACACCTGATGCGCTCGGCGCTGGCCGACGCGGGTGCGCCTTCGACCGCGTTGCAGGTGGTGACGGGCGGGCGGGAGGTTGGTGCGACGCTGACCACGGACCGGCGGATCGGCGCGGTGTCGTTCACTGGATCGGCCGCCGTCGGGCACCGGATCGCGCGGGACGCGGCGCCTACCAAGGTACTGCTCGAGCTCGGGTCGAACTCAGCACTGGTCGTTGCCGATGACGCCGATCTGGACGCGGCGGCGGACGCGATCGTACGCGGCGGGTACTACGCCTCCGGCCAGGCCTGCATCTCGGTGCAGCGCGTGATCGCGGTCGAGCCGGTGCGAGACGTGTTGCTGGAGAAACTCGGTGCTCGGCTCCCCGGTGTGGTCGTCGGTGATCCGCGTGATCCGGAGACGCGGGTGTCCGCGCTGATCAACCCGGCGGCGACGGACCGGGTCCGGCAGTGGGTCGGCGATGCGGTGCACGCGGGGGCGTCCATCGCGTACGAGGCCCCTGGCGACGTGCTCGGTCCGACGGTCTTGACCGACGTACCGGATGGTCTGCCGGCGTGGGACGAGGAGATCTTCGGACCGGTGATCGCCGTACGGTCGGTTGCCGATGTGGACAGTGCCCTGCGGGCCGTGAACGAGACGCGGTACGGCTTGCAGGCGAGTGTGTTCACGTCGTCGCTGGACACCGCGTTCGCGGCGATCGACCGGCTCGACGTCGGGGGAGTGGTGATCAACGACGTCCCCGGGTTCCGGTCCGACGTGATGCCGTACGGCGGCGTCAAGGACTCCGGCACCGGCCGCGAAGGCCCACGCTTCGCCATCGAAGAACTGACGACGACCCGGATGGCCATCATCCGCCCCCGCCCATGACCACCAACAGCCGACTTTGTGAAGCCACCGCCCATTTCTCGCCGTCGCAAACGGTTGGTGGCTTCACAAGGTCGGGAGACCACGGGAGGTGACGGCGATGGATTATGCGAGGCTCTTCCGGCTCGACGGCAGGCATGCGCTGGTGATCGGCGCGGGCAGTGGGATCGGCCGCTCGAGTGCTCTGGCGTTGGCGGCCCACGGGGCGCGCGTCACGTGTGCGGATCGGGACCTCACCGCGGCTCGCTCCACCGCCGGGACCGCGTTGGCGGCGTACGAACTGGACATCCTGGACGACGCCGCGATCGACCGGGCTGTGGGGGACCTGGATCCAGTCGACGTGCTGGTGTTCACCGCCGCCACGAACGTGCGGAAGCGGATCCTCGACTACACGGCCGACGAGTTCGATCGGGTCGTGTCGCTGAACCTGCGGGCCTCGTTCCAGCTGGTACGCGCGTTCGGCCGCGGTATGGCGGAGCGCGGGCGGGGGAGCATCATCGGGTTCAGCTCGATCCGCGCTACGACGGTCGAGCCGGGCCAATCGGTGTACGCGGCAACAAAAGCCGGTCTCGTCCAGTTGCTGCGGACCGCGGCCGCCGAGCTCGGACCGTCCGGCGTCCGTGCGAACGCGATCGCCCCCGGAGTCGTCGAGACTCCGCTGACCGCACAGATCAAGGCCGACCAGAGCTGGTACGACGCCTACGCGCAGAAGAGCGCACTCGGCCGCTGGGCGCAGCCGGACGAGCTCGCCGGCGCGGTCGTCTACCTCGCCTCGGACGCGGCAAGCTTCGTCACCGGCAGCGTCCTCGCCGTCGACGGCGGCTGGACCGCAGTCGACGGCCGCTTCGAACCACCGAACTAGGAGGTTGTATGAGTCTCGCCGACCTGACTGCTGTCGAACTCCTGGCGATGTACCGCGACGGCTCGGTGTCGCCCGTCGAGGTGATCTCCGATGTCCTCGACCGGGTGTCCGCTCTCGAACCGCAGCTGTGTGCGCTTTACGCGTTGGACCCCGACGGCGCGCGGGCGGCGGCGCACGAGTCCGAGCAGCGGTGGCGGGACGGTACGGCGGGTGCGCTGGATGGCGTGCCGGTGACGGTGAAGGAGAACATCGCGACGCGCGGAACGCCCGTACCGCAAGGGACCGCGGCGACCGAGCTGGTACCGGCGGCGGAGGACGCGCCCGCCGCGGCGCGGTTGCGGGAGGCCGGGGCGGTGATCTTCAGCAAGACGACGATGCCGGAGTACGGGATGTTGTCGTCGGGGGTGTCGACGTTCCACCGGTTGACGCGGAACCCGTGGGACCTGACGAAGACCGCCGGCGGATCGAGCGCGGGCGCGGCCGCCGCGGGCGCCGCCGGGTACGGGCCGATCCACGTCGGTACGGACATCGGCGGGTCGATCCGCCTGCCGTCCGGGTGGTGCGGGCTGGTCGGGCTGAAGCCGACGCACGGGCGGATCGCCGTCGGCAACCCGTACGCCGGGCGTGCGATCGGGCCGTTGACGCGGACCGCGGGCGACGCGGCGCTGGCGTTGTCGGTGATGTCGGGGTACGACCCGCGCGACTACACGTCGATCCCGCCGGCCTCGGACGTGTTCGACGTACAGCTGAAGGGCTTGCGGGTCGCGTTGCTGCTCGACGCCGGCGTCGGCCTGCCAGTCGATCCCGAGGTCAGCGCGGCGGTCTCGGCCACGGCCACGGCACTCGAGCAGGCCGGCGCGGTCGTCGAACCGATCGCCCCGATCATCACCCGCGACATGCTCGACGGCCTCGACCACTTCTGGCGGATCCGCTCCGCCACCGACATCGCCGCCCTCCCCGAAGAACGCCGCGCCAAGGTGCTACCGCAGATCCGCCAATGGGTCTCGACCGCCACGGACCTCACCGCCGCCGACATCTTCCACGGCTACAGCCAGATGTCCGCGATGGCCACAGCCGTCACGAGGGTCTTCACGACGTACGACGTCATCCTGTCGCCGGTCGCCCCGATCACCGCCTTCCCCGCCGAACTCGCCTACCCGACGGACGACCCCGGCAAGCCGTTCGAACACATCGCCTTCACCGTCCCGTACAACATGTCCCACCACCCCGCCACCACCGTCAACGCCGGCTTCTCCCGCGACGGCCTTCCGATCGGCGCCCAACTGGCCGTGCCCCACCACCAGGACCTGACCGCGCTGGCCCTGGCCGCTCACCTCGACAACCATCAGCGGGCCTGGCCGACAAGCTGACGCCTCGACACCATCGAGCGGTCTCACAGCCCCGACCGATAGGTTGAAGAGATGAGTCAACCCGCGTCGACACTGCCCCCGTGCACCAGCTGCGGCGGTCAGCAAATCGGCAACCTGGAAGTCATCAGCCAATACACAGTAGGCATCCACCCAGCTGGCCGCTCCCTCTGGAAACGCCCGCTGTCCACCCTGAGCGCGGTCGCCTGCCTCAACTGCGGCCTGACAACCTTCTTCGCCGGCCAACTGGACGCCCTCCGCACCGAGACCCAAAAGAAACCCCAAGACTTCCTCTGGTAACCGATCAGAAGCTAACCGCCGACGGCGGCGTCCAGCCGGGCAACAGCTGTCGTCACGAAGCGCACGAACGCGGCATCCGTCGTGACGGTCTCGCTGCTGCCTCTGAGCGCGAGGACGGTGCCGCCGCGCACGACGCACGCGGTGTACGTGCCGGACTTGAGCTTCGGATCCGCGGGGTCTCCGAACCGCAACACGATCCCGTCCCGCAAGCTTGCCATCGGCAATTGCCGAGCGAATACGTGGAACGTCTCGCCCTCCATGGTGCCGGCGAGGGTCTGGCACCGCGGCAACATCTCGGCGATCTTCTGCAGCAGCGGAAGCTGCGACGTCGGCCACCACGCAATCACCTCGGTGGCGTCCGTATCGCCGCCCGGACTGTCTCGCCGGAGGAAGTACTGGCCGCGAACGCTCAGCGTCGGCGCCTCCCGATCACGCAACGGGTCGCGGAGCACCTCGCAGTCGACCGGGTCGTAGGTGATCGGCACGCGGAGCGTGGGGATCGGGTCGGGCGCAACTCCACCGTCCCAGCCCTTCGGCAGGTCGGCGACCCGAAGCGCGGCCAGCTTCGCCTGCTCGACGGTGAGCGGCGCGATCGTTGGCGCGGGGCTGGGTGTTGGCGGTGTCGGCTGGGTGGTGCAGGCGGTGAGGGTTAGTACGGCGAGGGTTAGTACGGCGAGGGGGGCGAGGCGGCGTGCCACCTAGTACTCGCCGTAGATCTGGACCTTGGTGCCGATCGGGGTGTCCTCGAAGATCTGGTGGATCTTCGTCGCGCTCAACATGAGAGCACCTCATCACGACGAGGCGATGCTCGGCAAAGCTGCTGAAGCTATGTTGCTTGTAAGGCGTTGTGGGCAGTCAAGCGCTCGCTCAGAGCAGGCCGGGTCCGGCGCCGGGCTCCTCCTGATCGACAAGTTGACACGTCCTACTCCGTCGCTGCTCCGTGAGCCGTGCGGCCAACGGCTCCAGCCGTCGGTCGACCGCCTGCCTTGCGCGCTCGTGTGGGGATGGCAAGAGGTGCGTTTACTGCTCCAGAGTGAAGCCTGGATCGTGGTGCCCGAGGTATTCGGACAGCTCCTTAACATTGACGCCGTCGGCGAGAGTGATGCTCGCGTAGTAGTGCCGCAGCGCGTGCATCCCTGCCTTCCGGTTGGTTATGTAACGCCGACGTCCACGAGCGTCCTTTGTCGGTGGGGGAATGACCCCGCTGGCTGAGACGGCCGGCTTCCAGACGACCTCATCGAAGAGTCTCGCTCGCAGCGGCCTGCCATCCTGCCAAATGAACAGGAGGTCGACCGTCTCGATCTCTCCGTCCTCGTGCTCCCAGGGTAGAGAGACGGCGGTCGCGCCGAAGCGCTCGATATGCTCCCTGGCGATCGTGGCGTATGAGGATGGCATCGGTACGACTCGCTCCGTGTCGTTCTTTGGGAGTGCGTAGACAAGATGCTTGCCGAGCCGCTTGATCTGTCGCCGGACTCGGATGACTCCCGCATCGAAGTCGAGGTCGTGCGGTGAAAGCCCGAAGATCTCGCCTTGGCGCAGCCCCGCGGCCGATCCCGTGATCGGAATCAGTCGGAACTCCTCAGGGTGGGCCGCGATGATGCGATCGACGGTCTCGTCGGACCAGACCTCAACCCTGGCTTTGGCCAGGGCGGGCCTCTTGACGACGCGTGACCTGGCTGGATTGCGCTTGATGAGTTCATCGGCGACTGCGAGCTCGAGACATCCGTTCAGCACCAGGAACGCACCTCGCGCGGTAGATACCCCGTAGGTACTGACGAGGCGAGTCAGCCAGACCGCGATCTCTGACGGCACGATGCTCTTGACCATCCGCTGCCCGAAGACCGGCTGCAGATGGAGCCGCCACATCGACTCGTACCGGATCTGCGATGCCGGGTCTACCGTCCGGGATTTGAGCCACCGTTCACCGATCTCGTCGAGCCGAGCCTTGCCTGCGCCACCGCTTCCCGCGTCCCCAGCGCTTCTCGTTCCGCTCTCGTACCAGGGACCCATCGGCCAGCTTCACTGACTTCGTCCACTGATGATCCTTCGCAAACGCCACAACAGCCTCCCAGCACGCTGAAACACCGACGGTGCTCAACGCGCGAGGACGCACTTGATTGACGCGGCAGGCCGAGACTGACCAGCGTTTGTCGCTGATGGGCGAAAGTTCTTATAGATAAAGGATCTCGCGACTGCTCAGTTCGTATTAGTTCTCATCGGCAACCATCCTCTCGCGCTGATTGGGGTGCGTAAAGAGGTGCGTTGAGTCTGCCCGCCGGTCTCGTTGTGGGATCCGGCATGTGGGCAGCGGCGTGGCGTGAGCAGCCCTTACTGTGTGTTGGGAAAGCCACTGCTGCGCAATAAAGTAGTGAAATGGCAAGAGCGCGCACAGGCGAGATGCCGAATGACCAGATTCTGCGCTGGGCGGCCGAGGTGGTTGGCGGGACGAGCGTCGTTTCGTCCGAGGGCCTGACCCGCGGCGAGCACCGCCCTTCGGGCACGTTCCGCCTGGGAATCGAAGGACCGGCGGCCCGGACCAGGGACGTGATCTTGAAGGTCCCTGTCCGGGGATGGATCGCCGCCGCGTGGGTGATCACGAACGCACGCGCGCTTCAGCTGGCCGAGACTCATGGCCTGGCCGCGCCGCGGCTGATCGCTGCGGATCTCGACGGGAAGGCGAGCGGAACCGTCGCCACCCTGGAGACCTTCCTGCCCGGCAGCGCCGGTCTCTCGCCGACGGTTTCGGTCGCCCGGCTCCGCGAAGCGGGAGCGGCCCTTGCCAGGGTCCACGCCTTCAGGCTGGTTCCGCAGGCCCACCTGCCATACCGGCCCCGGCCGTGCGCCGTCGACGACCGCGCCGATGAACGCTGGCGGGGCCTGATGCCGACCACACCTTTGCTGCAGCAGGCCGACGAGCGGGTCAGGTCGCACGGGATGCCGGCAGTCGCGTCGGTGTTCGTGCATGGTGACGCCTGGGGCGGCAACATGCTGTGGGAGGGTGACCGTTGCGTTGCGCTGATCGACTGGAATACAGCCGGAGCTGGTAATCCGGGCGTCGATCTCGGCAGCCTGCGGATGCAGCTGACCCTTCAGTACGGCCAGGACGCGCCGTCCCATGTGTTGGAGGGCTGGGAGCAGCAGGCGGGCCGGGAGGCAGTCGGCGTGCCCTACTGGGATGCCGTGGCCGCGCTGAACACGCCGACAGTGATGGACGGTTGGGCGGGATTCGCCGACGACGGTAGCCTCCTGGGCGCCGCTGCCGTCACCGAAAGGCGCGACGCTTTCCTTCGCACCGCTCTCAGTCAGTGGTCATAAAGTGGTCGCGCGTGCCGAAATCGACGCTGCTCTCCACGTGGGGGCCTGTAAGTAAGTGTTGGGAAAGGGGGTCATGTGGCGTTTGGGGGCTGCCATGGCCGTCTGCCCGGTGCCGGTGCGAGACGGCGGGTCATCAGCCCGATCATGGTCTATTCGACGAACGCCTCGGAGTGTTCGGGGAGGCGCTCGTAGTCGCGGGCCGGCCGGCGACAACGCATCAGCCAGAACAAGGTACGTTCCACCACCCACCGGCGGGGCAGCACCTCGAAGGTGGGCTTCTTGTCGGTCCGTTTCACGATCTCGACCACGATGCGCAGATACTGCTTCGCGAACCCGACCAACTTGCCGGCGTAGCCACCATCCGCCCATACCAGCACGATCGAGGGCATGCGCATCCGTGCCCGGTCCAGCACCAGCCGGCCACCATCACGATCCTGCAAACCTGCCGTGGTCACCAACACCACTACCAGCAGACCGAGGGTGTCCGTCACGACGTGACGCTTGCGCCCGTTGATCTTCTTGCCCGCGTCGTAACCACGAGACCCGGCCCCGACGGTGTCTGCGCCCTTGACCGACTGGGCATCCATGATCCCCGCACTGGCCATCGGGTCGCGTCCCTGCGCATCGCGCACCCGGTCGCGCAGCGCGTCGTGAATCCGGTCAGTGGTGCCATCGGCGGTCCACCGTTTGAAATACCAATACACCGTGTCCCACGGCGGAAGTCGTGCGGCAGCTGTCGCCACGAGCACCCAGTCCGGTCCACGTACAAGATCGCCTCCCCGATCCGGCGCCGCGCATGCTTCGCGGGCCGACCGCCGCGCTTGACCGACACCATCGACTCAATCAACGTCCACTGCTCGTCGGTCAGATCCGACGGGTAACGGGCTGGGGAAGTAGACCGCACGAATACACCATCGGTCACACAGGCACCACCAGCCACGACGCCACGCCGTCGCTTTCCCAACACCTACTTAGGCCTTGAAGGCCGCCGGCGGACTCGGCGGCGATTCGGGTGATCGTCAATAGAACGCGGAGAACCGTCCGGTCGGTGGGAGGAGCCGGGTCCCCAATAGACGTGGTCGTCCCATCGAGGGCAGCCTTGCCTTCATGAGCGCAAGCTCCTCATGGCCCTCGACCGTCAGCGTCGGCCCAGCGCTCTCAATCTCTTCGACATCTGGCCCTGGACGCCAACAGCAGAGCCTTCCAGATCGACGCGAACTTCGGTACGCCGACCGCGATGCTCGAGATGCTGGTCTGCCCGCACCTCGGCCAGATCGAGTTGGTCCCCGCGCTTCCTGTGCATGGGCAGCGCAAGGACGGGCTCACCGGAGTCGGGCCCGAAGGGGGTTCAGCGTCGATCTGTGGCGGCGCGAAGGCAAGGTGTCAGAGGTGGTGATCCACAGTGTCAGCGGCCTGACGACCAAGGTCGTTGCGCAGGGCAAGGCCCGCACCGTGCGACTTGCACGGGGCAGTTCCGCCACGCTCGGGTGGTCATGCACAAGGCAACATGGCTACTTGCTCGCGGCCCCGCGAGCAAGTAGTCACCTCAGCTCCGAAGCGATTCAGGAGGGGGTAGCTACGGCTGCGGGCGACTGCCAGTGGGTTCGCAGGATGGTTGGAGTGGTCTTGCAGGATCGTCAGAGATTCTGGGGTCGTCGGTGAAACCAGGACGAGGAGCTGATGATGGCAGATGAGTCTGCGAAGCAGTCGAAGGTACGGCGCCTGTTCTCGGGACCGAGGCGGTTGGTCGGGGTCGCGGTGCTGATCTGCGTGGTGGGCGGATCGGCAGGGTATGCAGTGGCCCGGTCGTCGCCGGCCTCGGATGCGGCCACCCCTCCGGCTGCCGCGGGACCGCAGGTGCCAGGCGGGGAAGGCGGATCGAACGCGCGCTCGGGTCCGGCCGCCGGCGGCTCAGTCGGTACCGTGAGCAACCTGTCCGGGACGTCGTTCACTCTGACGACGTCGGCGGGGGAGAAGGCGACGATCAACGAGAGTTCCTCGACGATCTACCTGAAAGGGTCCAGTTCGACGACTCAGGCCGCCGTGACGAACGGCGCATCGGTCTTGGTGCTGGGCACGACAAACAGTACGACGATCACTGCTGTGCAGGTTGTCGTCGATCCGGCGTCCGGGTCGGGATCGCCGGGCGGACAGGTCGTCCCGTTCCAGCGTGGGACGCAGAGCGCCGCGCAGCAGGTTGGTCAGATTCCGCAGGACTACAAAGAGGGCGACGGCACAGTCGTCAGCGGAACGACGGCGTACAAGGCGACCACGGCGGCGCTTGCCGCGTATCCGGGCGGTGTCGTCGACCGCGTCGTGCAGTTGAGCAGTGGTGAGTACGAAGTGCACAACATCGGCGTCAACTGGCCGCACCACATCTTCGTGAACCAGTCCTTCGAGGTCGTCGGCGCCGAGTGAGTTAAGGAGCCGTCCGTGAGCGGCGGAACGAGCTGATTGGACCAACTGGACCCCGCCGATGACCTCCGTCCATCTGTCGAGCAGGTCGTGGAGTGGTTCGGCCCGTCCCGCCTCATGCCCGGCCGAGGTGGCACCGCGAGTCGGAGGGGATCGAGCGCCGACTGCTGGTGAAGTGCCGGGTGGACTCGGAAATCTTGGAGAGGGCTCTGTAGGTGCCTTTTGCGGATCTTCGGAGTCGAGCAGGTTCGTCGAGGTTGGCGGTGGCGCGGAGTCGACGGATCTCTTGGTGTTGTACCGCGAGCCGGGCAGGGCCTGGGATTGGGTCCTGCCCGCTGTGCTGCCGTTGCCGGAGGCACGGATCGGTCTCGCGGTCCTTGGCTCAGGATTTCGAACCCGACAAGGCGATGCCTTCGACGATCTTGCGCTGGGCGAGCAGGAACACGAGCAACATCGGAACCGCGGCGATCGTGACCCCCGCCATCAGGGCGCCCCAGTCCGAGGTCAAGGCGCCCTTGAACTGGTTCACGACCAGCGGAAGGGTGAAGTTGCTCGTCGAGTTCAGGAAGATCAACGGGTAGAAGAAGGAGTTCCACTGGCCCAGGAAAAGGAAGATGCCGAGGGCAACCAGTGGAGTCCGCAGCAGCGGTAGGACGATCGTCACGAACGTGCGGATCCGGCCGGCTCCGTCGATGGCGGCGGCTTCCTCGAGTTCCAGCGGGATGCCCTTCACATACTGCCTCAGGAGGAAGACACCGAAGGCGTTGAAGAGTCCGGACGGGAGGATGAGTGCCCAGAGAGTGTCGAGCAGACCGATCCGTCCCATGATGATGTAGAGCGGGATGATGGTCAGCTGCGGCGGAACCATCATGGTGCAGAGGAAAGCGGTGAAGAGGATGCCCCGGCCGGCGAAGCGGATTCGGGCGAAGGCATATGCCGCCATCGCGCACGTCAGCAAGGAGATGACGGTGACGGACAGCGCGACGGTCACGCTGTTGGCGAAGGCGCGGACGAAGTCGACCTGGGCGAAGCCGGTGTCGTAGTTGCGGGTCGTCCAGTGCTCGGGGAGAAGGGACGGCGGGTACCGGAAGATCTCGTCCAGCGGTTTGAAGGACGCGAACAGCATCCACAGGAACGGGATCGCCATCAGCACCGAGGTGACCAGCAGGATGAGGTGCAGTTGGAGTTGCGTCCAGCGGATCGCTGTGCGGCGGGTTGGGTGCGATGTCGTGGTACTCATTCGGCGTAGTACACCCATCGACGTTGGGCCAGCAGTTGCAGGCCGGTGAGCAGGAGCAGGGAGACGAACAGGCTGACGGCCAACGCGGATGCCTGACCGAAAGAGTTCTGCTGGAACGCGATCTGCACGATCTCGTAGACGATCGTTCGCGCCGACGACGTGGCGTTCGTATCGAACATGACGTAGACGATGTCGAAGACCTGGAACGACGCGATGATCGACGTGATCGAGAGGAACAGGATCGTCGGCGAGAGCATCGGAATGGTCACTCGCCAGAACTTCTGCCACTCGTTCGCGCCGTCGATAGACGCGGCCTCGAGCAGCGTCCGCGGCACGTTCGACAGGCCGGCCATGAAGATGACGACCTGGTAGCCGAGTCCCTGCCAGATACCGACGACGACGAGCGAGAGAATGACCGTATGCGGGTTCTGCAGCCAGTCGGGTGCTGTGATGCCGACCGACCGCAGCGCGCTGTTGATCGGCGAGATCTGCGGATTGAACAGATACAGCCAGATCGCCGCGACGGCGACCGACGAGGTAACTTGCGGCGCGAAGAAGAGCAGGCGGTAGAAGCTCGTCATCCGGCCGGCCTTCTGCAGGAAGTAGGCGACGATCAGTCCGGAGACGAGCAGGCCCGGTACCTGTAGCGCCGTCAGCCACAGGGTGTTGCGCGCCGAGGCGGCCAGCTGGGGATCGGTGAACACGAACCGGTAGTTGTCCAGACCGGCCATGGACAGGGTGTTGAATCCGTCCCAGTTCGTGAACGATAGATAGAACGCGAACGCCATCGGCCCGACGACGAACACGATCAGCCCGGTCAACTGGGGAGCAAGGAATCCCATTGCCCAGCCGAAGTCTCGCAGCCGTGCTCGCCGGACCGCAGCGGGCTTCGGTGACGTCTGCACGGTGGTCGGGTCGGCTGACGCCTTGCTTGCCGTCAGCATCGAAGTCCGGCTGTTCATGCTTCTCCGTTGATCACGGCCGCAGTCCGCTCCGCGAACGTCTTGTAGTCGGACTTGTCGTGGAGCAGCTTGTCGATCGTGCCGGGCAGGGCGGCGTTGCCGTCGGGGTTCCTGGACAGGTAGAGCGGATGGTACGCCTTGGCCGCGATGTCGCTGTACCAGTGCCCGTGGGCCGGCGTCTTGGCGACGGCGACTGCGCCGTTCAGTGACTTGTCCTCGATCGTCGGTACGACGGCGCCCAGTTCGACGCGGTACTTCTGCCCACGGAGGCCACAGAAGTCGGCGACGAGTTGGCTGGCCGCGTCGGCGTTCTTCGACTTCGCGTTCACGCAGATCGCGCCGACCAGGATGCCGACCGGCGCGAAGTCCTTGCCGGACTTCGAGGGGAACGGTGCAACGTCGTACTCGAAGTTCTTCACCTGCTGAAGGTTCGGCGCGATCCAGCGGCCGTACTGGCAGGTGGCGAGCTGGCCGCTGTAGAAGAGGGCGTCGACGGCCTGGCCCTTCGGCAGCGTCCCGGCGTACACGAGATTCCCGTTCGCGAACTGGTCGAAGATCCATTTGAGCGCCGCCAGCGAGGCCGGGTCTGTCGCCCAGGTGCACTTCCCGGCGTCGTCGAAGGCCTGCCCGCCGAGTGCGGTGATCCAGCTGGTCCAGTACCACCAGTTGGTCTCGATCGCCATCGGCACCTTGCCGGTGGTCTTGAGCTTGGTGAGGATCTCGGTGGCAGCTTCCTGGTTCCAGTCGCCGGCCTCCTGCAACTGTGCCGGGTTCTGGGCGACCTTCGCCTGGTCCAACAGGTTCTGGTTGAACCAGAACGAGACCGGGTTGGCGTCTTGTGGGACGCCGAAGAACTGGCCGCTGTCGTTCTTACAGAACAGTGAGAGGTCGGGGTAGAACTTGTCCAGCGGGATCTTGGCGGTGTTCTTCTTCCACCAGTCGCTGTAGTTCGTGACCAGGCCGGCCTTCAGCGCCTGGCCCATGATCGAGTCGTCGGCGAGGAACACGTCCGGCGCCCGGCCGCCGATCAACTCGGTCCGCATCTTCGTGACGTAGTCACCAGTTACGTCCGTCAGATCGACCTTGATTCCGCTGTCCTTGGTGAACTGATCGAGGAATGTCTTGTAGGCCTTCGTGTTCGCCGCGCCAACGAAGGTCCCAAAGGTGACCGCCGCGGACTTCGACTGGTTCGAGCTGCAGCCGGACAGCGCAACCGCCGGTGCGCCGGCGGCTAGCGCACTGGCGAGGAGGAAGGAACGGCGGGATATCCCCGTTGCAGGGTTGGGCATGTCACACCTCGTTTGGAATTGCCTGCGTTTGAGTCGATGCCTGGGGCGGTTGGAGTTGCTGCTCTGCTGCCCCGATCGGGGAGTCGGCGCCGCGCCACGGTCATTGCCGTGCGGAGGTTGCCATTCACGCGGCTTCAGGAGATGCTTGACCTAGTTCAACACGAGTTGCATAGACTGTCAACGCATATTGCGCCGTGTTTCTCGCTCCTTCGACAGAGAGGAACCGCATGTCCAGCCCCTCCAGATCGCTCCCGGTCACGACCGTCACCGTCGGACAGCCGTACGTGTACGGCGACAACTCCGGCGACAACTGGATCGCCGCACTCGGTGCTGACGGGACGCTCTACCTGCCGGCGAACGACTCCGGCGGCTTCCGCCTGTGGGAGCGGGTGGCCGAGGCGCTCGACCTGACCGCCGAGGAAGCCGAGAAGCTCAAAGGTGTCCACGACGCCGTCTACGATCCCGACGAGATGGTCAAGCGGCATCTCGCCGAGGCCGAAGCGCGCGGTGTCGCCGGCTCTACGGTGGTCTTCAATACGCTGACAGGTGATGATCCCTACTCCCTGGTAGGGACGACGATCACGACGATGCCGGAGTACTACGCCCTCGACCAGCAGACCATCCGGGATGCGCAGTACTTCAAGGCGAACGGCCTCCTGCCAACCGAACAGTTGGGCGACGGCTGCACCTGGAAGTCGAGCGGCTGCACGTACGTCGACGGACGTCTGTACTGGGCATTGACCCGCAACGGGTACGGCGAGATGGCCGGCGACCTGCTGTCCCGCGAAACCCAGCAGAACACGACCATCATTGTGTCCGACGACGGGGGACAGACCTGGTCGCCGAAAGCCGAAGAGGCTCTCGCGCACCCGACATTCCCCGGCACAAGCTTCGCCGCCCCGTACTTCATCGACTACGGCGAGTCGGACGAGCGCCCGCACGGAGCCGAGCGCTATGTCTACGCGATGTCGAACAACGGCTTCTGGGACAACGGTGACTTCCTCGTCCTGGGCCGGGTGTCGCGCGAAAAGTTGGCCCGGCTGAACGGGGCGGACTGGGAGTTCCTCGTCGGCGAAGACGGCGCCGACGACGCGAACTGGGGACCGGATCCCTCGACGGCGCGACGCGTTCTGGAGCGTTGCGGCCGGCTAGGCCGGTCCGGCATCAACTACCTTGCGGATCGTGGTCGCTACCTGACGATCCGATGGCACTATCCGGCCGGCAGCGGCAAGGTCGATTGGCCCGAGTCGGTCGGCGTCACCGACGAGACGGTGTGGGACTTCTATGAGTCGCCGACGCCGTGGGGACCGTGGGTTCAATGCGGGGCCCACGCGTTCTTCCCGGCGGGGTACTACGTGCCCGCGATTCTGCCGCGATGGCAGTCGGCCGATCGCGTGTATGTGCTCACGGCAGGTGACTTCAGGAAGCCGGCTGAGCACTACAAGCTGACGGTCATACCGATCGAGCTCGGGTAGGAGCGACTGTGACAGCTATTCCAGGCGTACCGCCGATCGTGCTGCAGTCCAACCAGCCACCGGCGCGGTTCTATCGTGGAGGTGCCCGGATCGCTCGGTTCCGTGGCATGACGTCCACAGGCGATCGGGTGCCGGAGGATTGGATCGCCTCCACGACGAGCGTGCGCGGAGGGGACGGCGTCGGACAGACGGTCCTGCCGGACGGCCGGCTCCTTGCCGACGCGATCAGTGCGGATCCGATCTGGTGGCTGGGCCCGGATCACGTCGCGGAATTCGGTGCCGACAGCAAGCTCCTGCTGAAACTGCTGGACGCGGGCGAGCGTCTTCCGGTGCACGCGCATCCGAGTGGTGATTTCGCCCGCGCACATCTCGGCACCGCGCATGGCAAGGCTGAAGCCTGGTACATCCTGTCGCCCGGCGAGGTATACCTGGCCCTGAACACCGATCTCGAGGCTGCCCAGTTGCGCGAGTTGGTGGCTCGGCAGGATGCGGGCACACTGCTCGGCGCGATGCATCGGATTTCGGTCGACCGCGGTGATCGGGTCTTCGTGCCACCGGGTGTCCTGCATGCGATCGGTGCCGGAGTGTTCCTGGCCGAAGTCCAGGAGCCGGAGGATCTGTCGATCCTGCTGGAATGGCGCGGGTTCGCGATCGACGGATCCGTACAGGGGCACCTCGGTCTCGGATTCGAGCGAGCGCTCGAAGCAGTCGAGTGCCAGGCCCGATCGACGGAGCTGGTCGGCCGGCTGGTCCGGCGGGCGGGTGACGGTACGACGGGGCTCGGGCGCGAAGCCGAGGCGTACTTCCGGCTGGACGAGAAGGTGATCGACGGGTCTGGCACGATCGCCGCCGGCTTCGTGATCCTGCTCTGTCTCGAGGGTGCGCTCCGGATCGAAGGATCCACCGGGAGTACCGCAGTGCGACACGGGAGCACGGTCTTGCTGCCGGCCGCCTCCGATGTGCGTCGGGTCACTGGGAAAGGAACCGTGCTGGAAGCCCGTCCACCGCGGTCCGGCGACCTCAACGCGCGTTGATAATGTAGCGAAGCATCGATACCCAAGGAGCCTCCGTGGCGAATGTGATTGTTGTCGGTTCGGCGAACCAGGACTACGTGATGACGACCGACGCCCTGCCAGCGGCCGGCGAGACATTGCTCGCGAGGACGTTCCAGAAATTTCCCGGGGGCAAGGGGGCCAATCAAGCGGTAGCCTGCGCACGGCTCGGTGCCCAGGTCGGCTTCGTCGGCGCCGTCGGCGACGACGATGACGGCGCGTTGATGATCCGCGAACTCCGCTCGGAGGGGATCGACACCAGCGAGATCGAGATCACCACGAGCGAGCGGACGGGCATGGCCATGGTCTCGGTGCTGCCGGAGGGCGAGAACGCGATCACGGTGGTGCCAGGTGCGAACTTCACGCTAGCTCCCGAACGGGTCGCCCGGGCGGTCGAGCGGCTGATCACCGATGACAGTGTGGTTGTCGTCGTCGTGCAGGGCGAGATTCCGGTCGAGAGCATCGCGGCCTCCGTGGTCGCGGCGTCCAAGGCCGGCGCTCGAGCGGTCGTGAACCTCGCACCGTTCGTCGAGTTGCCTGCCGAAACCCTCCAGGCCGCAGATCCGTTGATTGTGAACGAGGTCGAGGCTGCCTTCCTGACCGGCTATGTCATCGACAGCAGTGCGCGTGCGCAAGAGGCGGCCGAAGACATCGCGCGACAGGCCAAGTCGGCGGTCATCACGTTGGGGGCCGCGGGGGCGAGTTGGGCCGTGGCAGGCGCGAGCGGCATCGTCCCTGGCCTGCCGGTCGCCGAGGTTGTCGACACGACCGGGGCGGGCGATGCGTTCATCGGGGCCATTGCGGCCATGTTCACCGAGGGACGCGAGCTCGAGAGTGCGGTTCGGGTCGGCGTCGAAGTCGGCGCTCTTGCCGTTGCCCGGGTCGGCGCGCAGGCGTCGTACCCGCTCCGGGAAGAGGTCCGGCAACTGGCTGGCTCTCGCCAGCGCGTGAAGTGATCCGGCGCGAATCATGAAGATCACCCGCTCCGACGTCGCACGCATGGCCGGCGTGTCTCCCGCCGTGGTCAGCTACGTGACCAACGGAGGTCCCCGGCCGGTGTCCACGTCGACGCGTGCTCGCGTCGAAGCAGCGATCGAGGCCCTCGGGTATCGTCCGAACGCACTGGCGAACGCGTTCCGCGACGGCCGCAGCACGTCCGTCGGGCTCCTCATTCCGAGTCCGCTGAATCCGTACTACGCCGAGATGGCGCAGGTCATCGAAACAGAGTTGCTCGCCCACGGATATCTGCTGTCGATGGGCATCAGCACCTTCAATCCGGAGCAGGACGAGGCTCACCTGAGGTCGTTCGAGGATCGGCGGATGGCGGGCCTCGTCATCGCCTCGGGTGCCTCGGTCACGTCCTCCGTCGCGCACCAGGAACGGAGCATCGGCCAGGTGGTCCTCGATGAAGTGCCCGGCCTGGGTATCCCTTCGGTCTACACCGACAACCACTACGACGCGGCCCGCGCTGTCGACCATCTCCAACTGCACGGACACAGCGTGATCGGGTGTATCGCCGGACCGGTCGGCTGGCGCGACTGCGAGGTCCGGGTCGATGCATGGCGCTCGCAACAGCAGTCAGCCGGCCTGCCCTCCGGCCGCGAACTCGTCACCCACGGGGACGTGAGCGAAGAGGGCGGCTCGATGGCTTTGCGCATCCTGCTCTCGGACGAGTCCTACCGCAGCTCACGCCGGCGGCAGAAGCCCACGGCGGTGTTCGTCAACAGCGATGTCCAGGCCTTCGGAGCCCTGCGCGCGTGCCACGAGCTCGGCATCAGGGTCCCCGACGACCTCGCGATCGTATCCTTCGACGGCGTTCGGCAGGGGTTGTTCAGCCAGCCGCGGCTGACCAGCATGCGCAGACCGCTGAAGGAAATGGTGCGAGCGGCGGTCAGCATCCTGCTCGGTGATCTCGAGGACCGGGCCGGCGAGCATCCGGTGTCGCCGGTGCATCGAGCCCTCCGCGGCAACATGCTCATCGGTGAGAGCTGCGGCTGCGTGCCTCCGATCACCTGGCATGGCGGGATGAGCTGACCGCGGCACCACCCGCTGCGCTTCACCAGTCTGACTCCCTCGACCCGTCGGGGAGGCCGCGAACTCGTCCTTGCAACACGCGTTGACGTACATGCAACTCGCGTTGATAATGAGATTTCCAACCCCGATCAACCGGGTCGCTCGCGAACTTCGACCGAAGGATCTGCTAGCTCATGCATGGTTCACTCAACTCCCATCACCTCCTCCGCGCGGAGCTTGACCAACGCCGGGAGAGTGGCTTCGAGATCTCTGAGGTCGAGCAACGGGTAGCGCGGCTCGGTGAAGTGGAGTCTCTCGACCGGGAGGAGGCCGAAGCTCTGCTGGGCGAGCTGGACAAGGCGAATCGCCGAGCTGGTTGGGAGTACGACGAGCCGGCGGAGCTGGCCGCGATCATGGCTGCCTCCCGTTGGCCGGTTGCGCAGGTGTCGTTGCCTCTCGACGAGGCGTACGAAGCGACCGTGAACCGTGCGTGGACCGGCCGAGTGGTCGGCAACATGCTCGGCAAGCCGGTCGAAGGCTGGCCGCGCGAAGACATCAAGGACCTCCTGGACGCGTACTCCGCGTGGCCCTTGTCGGACTACTTCCCGGCGCCGACGCGAACGCAGCCGGGTGTCCGTGAGTACATCGCCTGCTGGGTCGAGACGACGGCAGGCAAGATCGACGGATCGGCGCGGGACGACGACGTCGACTACACGATCCTGAACCTCCACGTTCTGCGGACCCGGGGCGCCGGCTTCGGGACCGACGACGTGGCGGCCGCATGGTTGTCGATGCTGCCGTTCCTGCAGACCTACACAGCTGAGCGGGTGGCGATCCGCAATCTCCTCCGCGGCGACGAGCCGTCGCGCGCGGCGCTGTGGCGCAATCCCTACCGGGAGTTCATCGGAGCCGCGATCCGCGCGGACGTCTTCGGCTACGTGAATCCGGGGGACCCGGGGAGCGCGGCCGAGCTGGCATACCGCGATGCCGTGCTGTCGCACGAGGCCAACGGCGTGTACGGCGAGATGTGGTGCGCCGCACTCGTCGCGTCGGCTTTCACCGCAGCGTCGGCCGAGGAGACCGTCGACAGCGCTCTCGCCGTGGTGCCGGCGCGTTCGCGGCTGTACGAAACGGTTGCGCGGGTGCGCGATTGGTGGGCCGCCGGGTTGAGCTGGGCCGACACGCGCGATCGCATCGAAACGGAGTACGGCCGGATCAGCTGGGTCCATATGCTGCCGAACGCCGCGGTACTGACAGCCGGCCTGCTTTACGGAGCCGGCGACTTCGACCGGACGATCGGTCTGACGGTCGCGGGAGGGCTCGATACCGACTCCAACGGCGCGACGGCCGGCTCGGTGGCCGGCATCCTGGCCGGATCGATCGACGATCGATGGACGGCGCCGTTGCACGATCTGGTACGCAGCGCGGTGTTCGGGTACGACGGCTCGTCCATCAGCGCGCTCGCCGGCCAAACGGTCGAAGTCGCCAGAGGAATCCGCCAGGGTTCCGCCGAGCCGGTGCAGCCGGACTCCGTCACCCCGCGGAACAACTGGTGACAGCGACTCCCGCACGCACCCACGCCGTTTCGAAGGGGCTCGCCACGGCGCTCCGCCCGGAATCAGGGCGAGTCTGTTGGCCGCCGCAGGGATCGCCTGCTCCGCGTTCGTGCTGTCGATATTCGTCAAGGAGAGCCGTCCCTTCAGTAGCGAAGAAACGTTCGGTCGTGCGCAACTCGGCCGCACAAGCACAGCTCGTACCAGAGGAGAGATCAGCATGAGCGACGCCATCGTCGTGGACGAATCCTTCGAACGGCACTGGTCCTTCAGCGCTGACCACGCCGCCTGGCGCTGGCACGGTGCCGGGCTTCACTTCCAGCGTCTCGACAGCGGGTCCGGCCAGCGCCTGGCCGAGCTCGACCTGCCGGCCGACCTGACCCGGTTGCTGGTGTTGTCGTTCGACATGGACACCCGCCTTGACGACGGCGCGATCGAGCGCTGGCCTCGACTCGAGGAGGCAGCGTTCTCGGACGCACCTGACCCGGAGACGGCCGAGCGACTGCGCCGTCGGGGCGTGGCGGTCTACGTGCCGAGGAACGAGGGGTTCTGGGGTCAGTCGGTCGCCGAGTTCGCTTTGGGGCTGACGATCGCCGGCCTGCGCCGGATTCCGCAGACCTACCACTCGATGCTGACGTCGCACGAGACCTGGCAGTACCTGCCCGAGCCGGGGAAGGGGCGGCCCGGCCGCCGTGCCGCGCAGTTCGGCGACGATCCCGCGTTCGCGTCCGGAACCGTCGCGGGCAAGCGGGTTCGGGTAGTTGGTCTCGGCAACATCGGTTCGAGGTTCGCGTCGTTCTGCTCGATGCTCGGAGCTGATGTCGCAGGGTGGGCGGCGACCGCTCCGGATCCGGTGTTCCATCGCTCGGGAGTCCGGCGGGAGTTCCGGCTGGAGGATTTGGTGGCCGACGCCGAGATCTTCGCGCCGATGGTTCCGCACCTCCCGGCCACCGAGGGACTGATCAGCGCGGATCTCGTCGATGCGCTGCCGGTAGGTTGTCTGGTGGTCTGTGTGACCCGGATGCAAGTGATCGACGCGAAGGCGTTGCGTCGTCGAGTGCTCGCCGACGAAATCGCTCTGGCGGCCGATGTCTTCGACATCGAACCGCTTCCTCTCGACGATCCGCTCCTCGGCCGGCACAACGTCGTCCACACGCCGCACAATGCCGGCCGGACGATCGACGCGAACCACGCGTTCGCGGATGAACTCCTGGACCAGTTCCGTTCGCTACGTCCGGCCGGCGCTCCGGTCCGGAAGGAGGTGCCGGCGTGGGGTTGACGGTAGCCGTTGCCGGCCTGAACTTCGGCGAACTGTGGGTTCCGCTCTATCAGCTCCATCCCGACGTCGATCGGGTGGTGCTGTGTGACGCGTCGGTGGAGACGCTCGAGCGGGTGGGTGCGTCGACCGGTATCGCGGACCGGGCACAGAGCCTTGACGACGTGCTTGCGGATCCTCGGATCGACGCCGTTCACCTGCTGACGCCACTCCAGCTCCACGCCGAGCAGACACTGGCGGCTCTGCATGCGGGGAAGCACTGTGCCGTGGCCGTCACGCCTGCTCTCGAGCTGGACCAGTTGCATCAGATCGTCAAAGCCCAGCAGGACACAGGTCTGAACTACATGATGATGGAGACGGGGGCCTACAGCGACCCCGTCGTCCACCTGCGTGCGGAGATCGACTCGGGTGCCTTCGGCAACGTCACGTTCGGCCGGGGCGAGCATCACCAGGATATGGAGGGCTGGCCAGGTTACTGGGTCGGCCTGCCTCCGATGTGGTACTCCATCCACGCCCTGGCCCCCCTCCTCGCGATTCTCGGCGCCCGGCCGGCAACAGTTCGCGCTCTCGGGTCGGGGAGGTTGCCGTCGGATCGTGAAGCGAAGTGGGGTAATCCCTACCCGCTGGAGACGGCGCTGTACGAACTCGAGGACAATCCGGTCACCCTCGAGGTCACCCGGTCGATGTTTCAGACCACTCGTAGTCCGATCGAGTCCTTCTCGGTCTGGGGCGATCGCCACGGCTTCGACTCCGGCCGTACCAACGACGAGACTGCACTCTTCTACTCCTGGGGTGCGCCTGGCCCGGGCGGCCGCGGGCGAACCGTGATCGCTGAGCCGTACTCTCCGCCGGAACTCTCGTGGACCGTGCCCGAGGAACTGCGGCCCACGCTGGCGTTGCCACAGAACTACAACGGCGCCTCGCCGCGGCTCGTGCACGAGTTCGTCCGCAGCATCGTCGAATCCCGGCGGCCGGCACTGGACGCGGTAGTCGCCGCGCAGTGGACGGCAGCCGGGTTCGCCGCCCACGAATCAGCCCTCCAAGGAGGAGCCGTCGTCGAAGTCCCCAGCTTCACTTGACGCGCCGAGCCGTGAGAACGTTCGGGCTAGTGGCTTGTGGCTGCAGAGGCCGCGAGATCGAGGGCGATGTCGATGATCATGTCCTCCTGGCCACCGACCAGTCGCCGCCGTCCGCACGCCATGAGGATGTCGCGGACATCCACACCGTACTGGCGGGAGGCGTTCTCGGCATGGCGCAGGAACGATGAATACACGCCGGCGTAGCCGAGGGTGAGCGTCTCACGGTCGACCCGCACGGGTCGGTCCTGAAGGGGACGGATGAGGTCATCGGCGGCGTCCTGGACCGCGAACAGGTCGCAACGATGCTCGAAGTCCGAGAGGTCGGCGACGGCGATAAAGGCCTCTAGTGGGCAGTTGCCTGCGCCGGCACCGTGACCAGCCAACGAGGCATCGACGCGGCGTACGCCGTTCTGCACCGCGACGACCGAGTTGGCGACGGACAGCGAGAGGTTCTCGTGCGCGTGGATACCGATCTCGGTGCCGGGCTCGAGGACATCGCGGTAGGCGCGTACGCGGGCGGTCACCTCGTCCATGGTGAGCCGGCCGCCGGAGTCGGTGACGTAGACGCAGTGCGCGCCGTAGGACTCCATCAACTTGGCCTGCTTGGCCAGCTCGCCGGGCGGTGCCATGTGGGAGAGCATCAGGAAGCCGGAGACGTCCATGCCGATCTCACGAGCCGCCTCGATGTGCTGGGCAGAGATGTCCGCTTCCGTGCAATGCGTGGCGATCCGCACCGAGCGGACCCCCAGGTCCCAGGCGGTCTCGAGTTCGTGGATGGTGCCGACCCCCGGCAACAGGAGCGTGGTGAGCCGGGCATGCCGGACCACGTCGGCCGCCGCCTCGATCCACTGCCAGTCGGGGTGAGACGCGGGTCCGTAGTTGACGGAGCTGCCCGCAAGGCCGTCACCGTGGGCGACCTCGATCGCGTCGACACCAGCTGCATCGAGGGCAGCGACGATCAGCCGAACGTTGGAAGGGGTCATCCGGTGACGGATGGCGTGCATGCCATCGCGGAGGGTGACGTCCTGGACGTAGATCGGAGTACTCACGCGATGGAGGCCTTTCCCCGAAGCTGTGTGGCGGAAAGGTAATCGGCAAGCTGATCGGCCACCTGTACGCCCGCGGAAGTCATGATGTCGAGGTTGCCGGCGTAGGCAGGCAGGTAGTGTGCGGCGCCCTCGACCTCAAGGAACACCGACACCTGTTGGGTCGGTCGGGGGGCGCCGCTGTGGAGCAACGTCTCGACTGGTTGGTCCGGGCTGATGTCTGTGATCTGCACCGTCTGCTTGAGTCGGTACCCGGGAACATAGGCGGCAACGGCGGCGACCATCGACTCGATACTGGCCCGGATCTGCTCCTGGACGGCGGAGTCCTCGGCCCGCACCAAGCAGAACACCGTGTCGCGCATGATCAGCGGCGGCTCAGCGGGATTGAGGACGATGATCGCCTTGCCCCGGGCAGCGCCACCGACGCTGACGATGGCGGCCGACGTGGTCTCGGTGAACTCGTCGATGTTGGCCCGGGTCCCGGGTCCCGCGGACTTCGAGGCGATGGACGCAACGATTTCGGCGTATTCCACGGGCACCACCCGGGCGACCGCAGCCACGACCGGAATCGTGGCTTGGCCCCCGCACGTCACCATATTGACGTTGGGTGCATCGAGGTGTTCCTCGAGGTTGACCGCCGGGATCACGTAAGGACCGATCGCGGCGGGCGTCAGGTCGATCAGGCGCCTGCCGTGCGCAGACAACAACTCGGCGTTGTGCTTGTGTGCTTTTGCCGACGTGGCGTCGAAGACGATCGCGATGTCGGCGAACCCGGGCAGGGCGATCAGCCCTGCAACGCCGTCTGCTGTCGTTGGCACACCCAAGCGATCTGCCCTCGCCAGGCCGTCCGACGCGGGGTCGATGCCCACCATCGCGCCCATCTCGAGGCGCTTGCTCGTTCGCATCACCTTGATCATCAGGTCGGTGCCGATGTTGCCGGAGCCGACGATGGCGACCTTGACCTTGGCCGGGGGGTCCTTGGGAGGAGTCACTGACTCACGCATCCTTGTCCGAGGTTTCGTTGCTGAACCGGACCGAGACGTCACCAAGGCCGGAGATCGTCGCGTTGGCTTCTGCTCCGGGCGCCACGGACCGCATCGGACCAAGTGCTCCGGAGAGGATGATCTGGCCTGCCCGCAAGGGTGCTCCCAGGTCGCGAGCCTGACGGGCAAGCCACTGAAGTGCCAGCAGGGGATCACCCATGCAGGCGGACCCGCTCCCCGTGGACAGGTCCTGGCCGGTGACCGTCATCGTCATCGACACCGTACTGGGGTCGAACGCGTCGAGGGTGCGCGGCTGGTTGCCGAGGACGAATGCCCCTGCGGAGGCGTTGTCGGCAACCGTGTCACCGAAGCTGATGTCCCAGTTCTGCACGCGGCTTCCGCAGATCTCCAACGCCGCCACCGCATACTCCACAGCAGCTCGCACCTGGCTCATGGACAGATCTCCGAACCCCAGGTCCGCCTTGAGCATGAATGCGACCTCGGCCTCGACGCGAGGCTGGAGCACCCGGTCGAAGGGGATGGTGTCGCCGTCGGCGTAGGCCATGTCGTCGAAGAGGACGCCGAAGTCCGGCTGGGCGACTCCCAGTTGCGCCTGTACCGCGGCAGAGGTGAGACCGATCTTGCGACCCACCACCTTGGCGCCGCCGGCGATGCGAAGGGCCACGACCTGCTGCTGGACGGCGTACGCCGCTGCACCGTCGTTGCGCCCGATCAGGTCGCGTATCGGCGCGCACGGACGGCCGGTCCGCGCAGAGTCGGCCAGGCGTTGTGCCGCCTTGGTCACCCGCACCGTGATGGGAGCTGTCGTGAGGTTCATGCTCACCAGATTCGCGCCCTTCTCTGCCCCGGTCAGGATGCGGTTCCGCCTGACGGCACATTTCCCTGTGTTGGGCGGTTCGGCGCAAGACAGTTGGGTTATGACCGCTCAAGAAGGGACTTGGACGGCAGCTGGAACCTGCAAGCAGCCCAGCATCGCTGTGGGACGGCGACGTACGTCTGCTGGAGTCGACTGCGTGTTCGCGGACCATCACTGGACGGACTGGGCCTTGGAGACCCTGGTTGCAAGCAAGGGGTCGACGAGGGTCAGTCTGGTGGTTCCGGCGCGCAACGAGGCTGCCACGGTGGGAGCGGTCGTTTCGCGGGTGCGTGCGGCCCTGATGGAGACCGTCGCGTTGCTCGACGAGGTCGTGGTGATCGACAGCGACTCGACCGATGCAACGTACGACGTCGCGGTTGATGCGGGTGCGACGGTACACCGGTCGTGTGACATCCGTCCGGACCTCGGGTCCTTCCCGGGCAAGGGCGAGGCGATGTGGAAGTCGCTCTTCGTCACGACCGGTGATGTCGTCGTCTTCATGGATGCGGACCTGCAGGACTGGGACACCCATTTCGTACCGGGATTACTAGGTCCGTTGTTGTCTGACCCGGGTGTCGAGCTGGTGAAGGGGTACTACGAGCGGCCGGGCGGGCACGGTGCGTTGGACGGTGGGCGGGTGACCGAGCTGGTCGCACGGCCGCTGATCGCGCTGCTCCACCCGGAGCTCGCTGGCTTGGTTCAGCCGCTGGCGGGGGAGTGGGCGGTACGACGCGACCTGTTCGCCTCGCTCTCCGTCCCGACGGGGTACGGCGTCGAGCTCGCCGCTCTGGTGGACACAGCCGTCGGTCGCGGGACCGGTGCTATCGCGCAAGTCGACTTGGGCACGCGGTCGCACCGCCATCAGGCACTGCTCGACCTGGGAGGGATGGCCGTCCAAGTGCTGGCGGCGAGCCTGGCGCGGCGTGGCGTGAATGTCGTGGACCCGCCCCTGTTGGAACAGTTTCCAGCCGGGCTGAAACCGGTGAAGCGATCTGTCGACATCGTCGAGCGTCCGCCGGCGCGGGAGGTCTGGTGACGCTGCGCCTGGGTCGGCACGTCTTTGCCGACGACACAACCATCATGATGGCGATCGTCAACCGCACACCTGACTCCTTCTACGACCGTGGAGCCACCTGGGCCGAGGACGCAGCGTTCGCCCGGGTCGGTTTGGTTGTGGCTCAGGGCGCCGAAATGGTTGACATCGGCGGTATCAAGGCTGCTCCCGGCGCCGAGATCGGTGAGGCCGAGGAACGGTCGCGCGTTGTGGATTTCGTTGCCCGGGTCCGGGCATCCTTTCCCCGCCTGGTGATCTCGGTTGACACGTGGCGTGCATCGGTCGGGGAAGCGGCCTGCTTGGCAGGCGCCGATGTGCTGAACGACGCGTGGGGCGGGGCCGACCCCGAGCTGGTCGATGTAGCAGCCTCCCACGGAGCCGCGATCGTGTGCACCCACACCGGGGGCGCCACGCCCCGTACCCGCCCGTACAGGGTCGAGTACGACGACGTCGTTGCATCGGCGATCAAGGACACGGTTGCCTACGCCGAACGCGCGGTGGCCGCCGGCGTGTCGCCCGACGCGGTGGTCATCGACCCCGCCCACGACTTCGGCAAGAACACCTTCCATTCCCTGGAGCTGACCCGGCGCCTGGACGAGATGGTCGCCACGGGTTGGCCGGTCCTGGTATCGCTTTCCAACAAGGACTTTGTCGGAGAGACCCTCGACCGGCCGGTGGGCGAGCGGCTGATCGGGACGCTGGCAGCGACGGCGATCTGCGCGATGGCCGGTGCTCGGATCTACCGGGTTCACGAGGTCGTCGAGACCCGGCAAGCCGTCGACATGGTGTGGACCATCGCCGGGCGACGGGCGCCTTCCCGCGCGATCCGGGGACTCCAGTGACTGCAGACACTCTGCTCCTTCCGCGGGTCGTGCTGATCCCCGGTGTCATGGCCCTGCTGCCTTCATACGCAAGCATCGAGGACCCCGTCGCCGACCTGCGGGCAGCATGCCTGGCTGCGGTGGGTTCCCTGAGCGGACGGGTCGAGGTGCTCGCCACCGGGGCGGGCGCCAAGGTGGCGGCCCACCTGCTCGACTCGACATCGCGTACCGGCGACGACCCGAGCTGGCTCGTCGTCGCCAACGGGTCGGCCAAGCGGTCCGAGAAGGCACCAGGCCACCTCGACCATCGGTCCGGGGCTTTCGACGACACCCTCCACACCCTGCTCACCACCCCCGACCCCGCGGGGCTCATCGCACTCGACACCGCGCTCGCACACGAACTGTGGGCTGATGTCGAGTCTCTGGTGGACTGTGGCCGCGAGGTCCTCACCCCTCGCCACCATGCGGTAGTCGACTACGACGACGACCCTTACGGAGTGCGCTACTGGGTTATCCGCTGGGCTCCTCGATGCGGCGCCGGCGGCGGATCGGCGTACTGATCAGTGCCCGCCAGAGACCGCGACGATTCCGTGCCGCGGAACGGGTGCCGCCGGGCGCCATATGGAATTAATAGCCTGAGGCTCCAGGGAACGCGGTCCGAGCAAACACCCCGACGTCCGACCTCGTTCATACCTCCGACGACTCAAGTACCGGCATCTACTACAACTACCGGACTGAGGCTGCGGATGGAGCGGTTTTCGGCCTTTCCTGTCGGCTTCGACCGAGCGAATGGAGCACCACGATGGATCAGGACCTCGGGCTGCTTGTCCTGCGGCTGGCGCTGGGCCCGATGCTCGTCGCGCACGGGTGGAACAAGGTCTTCGGCCCCGGAGGCCTCAAAGGCACGACGGGCTGGTTCGGCGCACTCGGGCTGCATCCGGCGTGGCTGCACGCACGAGTCGCGGCCGTGACGGAGAGCGGTGCAGGTCTGCTGATGACGGTGGGTCTCATGACTCCGGTCGCAAGCGCCGCGTTCGTGGGGCTCATGGTCGTGGCGGCGCTGACCGACCACCGTGGGAAGGGCTACTTCGTCTTCAAAGGTGGAGCTGAATACACGGTGTTGGTGGCTATGGTGGCGGTGGCCGTCGCTGCCCTGGGGCCGGGAACGTGGTCTGTGGATCACCTTCTCGGCGTGGCCGGTTGGGCTGGCGGGTGGTGGGCGTTGGGTGCGGCGGCAGTTGGATCCCTGTCGGCTTTCAGCTTCTGGCGGCTCGCTTTTCGCCGTACTGAGTCGACGGCCGAGCATGTTCAGCCCGGATGACCGCAGCTTCAGCCAGCCAAACGGCCGACTGAGATGTGCCGTCCATGCTGCACGATGCAGGACCGTCAGTCGCAGTACGCGGCCCGCCAGTTCCGATCTACGGGACGTTGGCACGACATGGTCGGAAGCGCGTCCTAGTCTCACCGACGAGTCAACCGCAGGCGGAGGAGGACCACCGTGATTGCGTGTAGTGCCTACGTCGACGAAGTCGTCCAGTGGCCCGAAGGAACAGGCGTCGTGCTCCGGCCACCCTCAGGGCAGCGTCTTGTATGGATGACCGACAGCCGGCCAGATCACGACGCGGCGACCGCGCTCAGATCTGAACATTCCCGCGTGTTCACCGTTCAGCTGTACGGCGTCGGCTCCGACATCTGCTGCACGGTCCTCGTCGGCTCCGAACGAGGAGCCCGCGGGTTTCACACGAGCCTGGCAGTGGGCCTGGCCCTCTGCCAGTCCGGCGTACACGGCATCCTTCGAGACCTGGGGCATGTGATGAGGTCGCAGCCAGTCCACCTCGTCTCGTAGGCGGGTCAGAGTTTCTCGAACTGCGTGCTGCCGGGCATGGGCAGCCCCAGCCATCACCGTTCGTGTCAGCGGAACCGACGTTGGCGGCGCGCACCTGATTCCGCAACGATGCGACCGTTCCCAGGACCCTTGGGGACGTAACGGACCAATGCGAAAGGGTGCAGCGTGGCGCTAACCGAAGAATGGCTGATGCCGGTGCCGGGCCTGTCGAGCCGGTGGGCCAAGCTGGCGAGCGGAGCTCGAGCTCACTACGTCACTTCGGGCGACACCGGGCCGGCGGTGATCCTCCTGCATGGCGGCTTGCCCGGCTCTTCAGGGACGGCCGGCTGGCGTTTCATGGCGCCCTATCTCGGTGCCCGTGGGTTCCGCGTGTACTGTCCGGACCAACCCGGGTTCGGGCTGGCCGACACCCGTCAGGAGCATTGGCCGCAGGGGCCGCATTCGCATGTCGAGTTCGTGCACGAGTTCGCAAATGCCCTGTGTCTCGACGAGTTCCACCTGTCCGGCAACTCGATGGGAGGGACCACCGCTGTCAACTACGTCGTCGCCCATCCAGAGCGGGTGCTGAGCTACGTTCTGATCGGCACGGACATCGGGGACGTCGCGCCGCTCGAAAGAAGGCCGCCGGCGGCGGCGCACTTCGAGGAGTACGACGGCAGCCGTGAGAGCATGCGGCGGCTGATGGCGGCGATCATCGGACGTGATGCTGCGATCGAGGACGAGCTGGTCGAGATGCGCTGGCGTTCCGCCCAGCTGCAGCGAGAGTCGCGTGCCCAGTGGTGGCCGACCCAGTTGCAGTACCGCGGAACCCTTCCGTGGGAGCACACGGACCTTCAGGCGAGTCTGTCGACGAAGGGCAGGTTCGAGCGACTGAAGATCCCGGCCCTGTACCTCTACGGCAACGATGACGTCCTCACGCCCGTCGTGTGGGGACACGAGCAGGAAGACGTCCTGCCACACGTTCAGTTCTTCTACCCTGACGGCGCGGGTCATCAGTCCCAGACGGATTTGCCCGAACTGTTCAATCACGTGTACCTCGAGTTCTTCAGGGATGGCCGCGTCTCGCGGGCAACCGCTGATCGTGCGGGTGTGTCGAGACGCCGTCCGGAGCTCGTCCACCTCGTAGAGCAGGTGTAGGCCCGTGGTCGATGTCGAGCTCACGGCTGAGCAATCTGCCCTCCGCGACGTCCTGGTGGACTTTGCAGAGCGAGAACTTCGTCCGGCCGGCCCGGCCTGCGATGTCCGGGGACGAGTGCCGGCCGATCTCGAGGCGAAGCTTCACGCGCTCGGGGTGACGACCCCGCAGGTCGGTGCGAGCGAGAACGGTGGCATGAGCCCACTCGACTACCTCATCGCGACCGAGGAGCTCGCCTGTGGCGACCCTGGCATTGCCTATGGCGCCCTGTCGACGGGGCATGCGGCCCTGATCCTGGGCCTCTGCGGAAGTCCGGAGCAGCAGACGGCATATCTGCCTTCGCTGGCCGACGGCGAGCTGGGGAGTGTCCTTTACTACGAGGGATGGGGCAGGAGAGCTGCCGAGATCGAGGCGAGCGCCGCGGGCGACCCTGCCGGTTGGAGCCTCAACGGTGAGAAGTTCTTCGTTGCCAACCCCGCCGCGGCGGCAGTGTCGATCATGTTCGCGATTGACATCGGGACCGGTGATCTCCGGGCGTTCGTCTTCGAGTCCACCCCTCCTGGCTACGTTCTCGGGTCCGACGACCGGGTAACGCCCAACTGCGGACTACGTGCCGCACACACCGGCGCCGTCGCCATCCGTCATCTGAGGGTTCCCCCGGATGCTGTCCTCCCGGGGCGCGGGATCGACCTGGCGCGTGCTCTGGGCTGGATGCGCCTGACGGTGCCCGTCGTCGCCATCGGCGCGGCGCGGGCAGCGAACGCGTATGCGGCCGCTTATGCGCAGGAGCGCGTGGCCTTCGGACGACCTATCTCCGCGTTCCAGGGTGTGGCGTTCCTTGTCGCAGATGCCGACACCGCGATCGACGCGGCGAGGCTGTCTGTCTGGTCGGCGGCGAATGAGCTCGACAGGATCACCGATGTGGCGGTCCTGGACGATCTCGTGTCGAGCACAGTCGCTCGCGTCTGCGCAGCGATGGAACGCGTCACGCGCGACGCGGTGCAGGTCCTCGGCGGGTCGGGTTTCGTAAAGGACCACCCGGTCGAGTACTGGTGGCGTAGCGCGATGACGCTGGCCGCTATCGACACCGATCCTCTCGCGGTCCCCGGCATCGTCTGATGCCGACCCGGTAGGAGCAATTCGTGAGCAATGGGAGTGATCGATGACAGTCAATTTCGAGCTGCCCGCCGACGTGACCAAGCTGTGCGACGAGGTTCGCGATTGGAGCCTGCATCAGGTGAGGCCGCTGGCTCGGGAGAGCGACCGGTCCAAGGGGCTGCCGGCCGAGGCCGATGCTGTGATGGCGAGCTGTCCAGTCGACCTTTCGCCGTTGGCAATCGCCACCTTCGGCCGGACTCGCGCGGACTGGGGCACTGAGTTCCCGCTCGCCGACTTCACTACGCAGTACGTCCTCGGTGCCGCGATCTCAGAGGCGATCGGCTACGGAGACAGTTGGCCGCTTGCGACCCTCAGGGGGAGCATCGCCGAGAAGGCGATACTGGCGCTGGGTACCCCCGAGCAGCAGGAGCGGTGGGTCGGCGGCTTCATGCGGGGTGACTTCCGCTCCAGTGCTTTCGCGCTCACGGAGCCCCATTTCGGCTCCGACGCCTCCCAGGTCGCGACCACGGCGACGCGGACCGCGACCGGATGGGTGATCCGTGGCTCGAAGATGTATTGCTCGCTCGGGGCCAGCGCCGACTACACCGTCGTGTTCGCCACCATCGACAAGGAGGTCGGCCGCAACGGGATCCGCGCCTTCGTTGTTACCAAGGAAACGCCTGGGTACGTCGTGACAAAGGCGCGCGAGGACAAGCTCGGGATGCGCGCCTTCGAGACTTCCGCCTTGGCGTTCGACGACATGCATGTCCCGGAGGACGCTCTCTTGGGGAGTGAGGACCAGGACAGCCGCGGCTTCTACGCCGCACTTGGGACGCTGAACACGAGCCGACCCCTCACGGCCGCCTGGGCGGTCGGCATCGCGTCCGGATGCGTTGACTACCTGAAGCAATGGGTCGCGCAGCACGGCCGCGCCTTCTCCATCCAGCGCCGACAGCGAATCGACGAGGACGTGGCCGGGATGACGTCGGCGTTGGCGACCGCGCGGTTGCTGTACCTCCGCGCGGCGTTGCTCCAGGACAAGGGACGGGACAACCGGCGCGAGGCGTCGGCTGCGAAGGCCTACGCCCCACAGGTCGCTGAGGCGGTCTGCCGGCGGACGGCCGAGATCATGGGTCCGGACGGTACCTCGGAGCGCCACTTGGTCGAGAAGTGGTGCAGAGACATCCGGGTCTTCGACATCTGGGAGGGCTCAGGCCAGATCCAACGCCTCACGATCAGTCGCATGCTCATGGGCGCTGGCGCCGGGCGCGCCTGACCGCCTTGGGCGTGATGCACCTCGAGGTCGCGGATCGAAGGTGACCGTGGTCGCCGATCCTCCACTGGGACCCCCACTTCGTCCGCGGGTGCTCGGTCCGGCGTTGTCGGACCACCGAGCTCAGCTGGTTCATGGACACAGCGACCAACCTGACTATTCCGTGCTGCGGAACCGTGCCCTACTGGTGCTCGGCCATCTCTCTAGCCTGACGTCTGGCCCGCTGGAGTGAAGTGGCCTGACAACGACAGGGAGTGCAACGTGGCTGACCAAGAGAATTCGTCCCGTGCCCAGCAGGCGGTCTGCTACGCCGTCTACAGCTGGATGTTCAAGGATGACGCGCCGATCGAAACCATCGAGGGTGCGTTCGCGGAGATGGTCGCGATCGGTGACGAGGTCCAGGGGATTCAACGTGCCAGCTGGGGTCGCAATCGCGCCGGCTCGGCCAACGGCTACACGCACACCATGATCGTCGTTGCCGACGATCAGGCTGCCGTGGACGAGTACAACCTCCGGACCAGCAAGCACCCGATGTCGGGCCTCGTCCACTCCTCCGAGAAGCAGGGAGTCGGCGTCTCCTACGCGCTGCCGGCCTGAATTTCTGGCATGAGCAACTGATTGACAGTCATCTGGTTCGGCAGCCTCGAACTGCGGCCGGCGTGGCTGCATGCACCGGAACGTGGCCGGTATGCCGCGTCGCCACCATCGGAACGCTCGCGGCTCTGATCATGCTCGCCGCGAACAACCCGGCCACGACCTGGTGCATCGACTCGAGCTGGCCCGGGGTGAATACGCTGTCAGCGGGTACCCGAGGCGGTCCGTTGTGGGCCAGATGATCGGTGTCGCGTCCGCGGAGCAGGTATCGACCCACTGACTTTCGATCGATGGGGTCATCGCCGAGCAGACCGAACTTCCCGCGCTGGCAGGGATTCGCAGTCGCCGGTACCGCCGAGAATCTGTTGCTGCGGCCGAACGACTAGTGGCGCGTGGCGTCAACAGTCCGACATCTCGGGACCTCAGGTCACGAGGTAGGACGAGTCGTACTGGCGGCGCTGTCACCGGGGCTGGAACGGCTGCTCCTACCCGTGCGGCTGCTCAACGGCTTCGAGTACGTTGCATGGTGCCGGAGGCGTCGGTTCCAGCGCGCGGAACCGACGACCGTGGGACGGCCTCGGCAGGCCTAGCATCGCCGCCCATGACTGACCTGCCAAATGTGACCCTCGGACGTACCGGCCTGGCGGTGTCGAAGATCGGCTTCGGGGCGATGGAGCTTCGCGGGCCGTACGGCGACTGGCCCACGAGAGTCGATGACGCGACCACGTCCAGGCTGCTGAACTCTGTGCTCGACCTGGGGATCAACCTCATCGACACAGCGCCCGACTACGGGCTGTCGGAGGAGCTGATCGGCAAGCACCTGTCCCGGCGGCGCGATGAATTCTTCATTGCCACGAAGTGCGGATGCTCCGTGCGCGCCACTGGCGAGCCCTTCGAGAGCAATGTGCACACCTTCGAACGGCCGATCATCCGCGCGGCCGTCGAGCAGTCCCTTCGTCGCATCAGGACCGACCACATCGATATCATCCAGTTCCACCACAGCCCCAGCCGCTCCGAGCTCGAGGAGCACGATGCCGTCGCGGAGCTGGTCGATCTCCGGGATGACGGCAAGGTCCGGTTCATCGGAATGTCCGCCACTCTGCCGCACTGCTACGAGCACCTGGACATGGATGTGTTCGACGTGATCCAGGTGCCGTACTCCCTGGTCGAGCTCGAGCACGAGGACTTCCTGGTCAAGGCCTCGGAGGCGGGTGTCGGCACGATTGCGCGGAACGGCGTCGCCCGCGGCATCGTGTCGGCCGGCCGCGACAAGGTCGAGGCGATTCCCGACGGTTGGCGCCAGCAGTGGCTCACGAACCGGGACAAGTTCGAGGCCGCCGGACTGGAGGACCTGATGGATGGGGCGAGCCGGACCGAGTTCATGATTCGCTACCTCTTGGCCACGCCGAGCGTGGACTCGACCATCCTGGGGACGGGCAAGCCGCAGCACCTGGCCGACAACATTGCCGCCGCGTCGAAAGGTCCTCTCGGCCGGGACGCCTACGACGAGGCGCGTCGGCGCGTGGCCGCGGTGTCCGGAGCCTGAACCCGAAGACGTCCTGCCCGCTCATGACGCGCGAATCCGTAGCGAGGGGAGACATGACCACCGAACGATGCGAGGTCACCCGAAGAGTCGCTGCGGACACCGCAACGATCTTCGCGGTCCTCTGCTCACCGCATGGTCATGTGGCCATCGATGCATCAGGCATGTTGCAGTCCGCCGAGGGTTCGCCCGTCGAAAGGGTGGGTGATGAGTTCCTCGTCCACATGGATCGCGAGTCACTCAACGACAAACCCCTGGGCAGGTACGACATCAGGGTCGTGATCACCCGGTTCGAGCGTGACCGGCGCATCGAGTGGATGGTCTCGGGGTCCGGCGAGCCGCCACGCCTTCGGCACGCGTTCGGCTACCTGCTCGAGCCAAGCGCAGAGTGCACCCTTGTCACGTCGTACCACGACTGGAGCGAGATCGCCGACGAGGTTCGGGCCAAGCGCAACTTCCCGGTGATCTCCGAAGCGACCTTGCGGGCCACGCTCGGGATACTCGCTCGGACGGTCGAACAGCGCTGATGCTCGGTCAGGGATTGCGACGGGCCTTGGCGGGCTCGTTTCAGCCGCGTCGTCGGCCTGACGTGCCGTTCGGCGACGAGTGGTTTGGGCGGTTGACGACCGCGATGCCGAGCAGGACCAAGGCCGGGACGGCGCCGGCGACCAGGTAGCCCACTCGGGCTCCGGCGATGGCGTCGACAAAGCCAATTAGTGGTCCACCCAGCGCAGCGGACCCCAACGCGACGAGGACGTAGATCCCCATGACGCGACCGAGGCTCTCGGGAGGTGCACTGAGCTGGACCTTCGCAATAGTGCCGGTGATGACCAGCATCGTGAGGACCCCGACCGGAAACAGCCCGATCGCGAGCGCGACAGGAGTGGTCAGCAACCCCAGCGCGCCGTACCCACCAGCGAGCAGCGCTGCGTGCACGAACAAGGTGCGCAGTCCGTTGCCATGTCGGCTCGCCGAGAACAGCGCGCCACACAGGGATCCACAGGCCACGACGGCCGTCAGAAGTCCGTAGAGATCAGACCCGCTGTGGAAGTCGACCGAGGTGCTGGCCGCGATGGTGACCGGCAGATTGGGGAGAAAGAGTCCGAACGATCCGGCGATGATCAACGGCAGCATCACGTTCCGGCTCCTGAGGATCGAAAGAATCGGGGTCGTATCGTCACCGGACGCCTTGCTGCGGCGTGTAACGGGGTTCAGGTCCCGTGGGTTCATGGCCAGCAGCACGATGATCGGTGCGGCGTACGAGGCCGCGTTGAGCGTAAAGGCTGTGCCGACGCCCACGGCCTGGATCATGAAACCGGTCGCCGCCGGCCCGACCATCGCGCCCAGCTGAAACACCGACGAGGCAAGGCTGGTCGCGTTGCGGATCCGGTCGGCACCCACCATCTCAACGACAAAGGCCTGGCGCGCGGGGTTGTCGACGACGCTCACCAGACCGAGCGCCGCCCCGATGACGAAGACGTGCCAGGTGCGCACATCCCCGGTGAGCGTGAGGACGGCGAGCACTGCCGCGAGTACACACATGGCAACCTGCGTCCCGAGCAGCACCAGCCGCTTGGGCAGGATGTCGCCGACGACACCGCCCCAGAATCCGAACAGCAGCGTGGGCAGGCACTGGACGGCCGTGACGAGGCCGACCGCGAACGGGTCGTGCGTCAACGTCAGCACCAGCCAGTCCTGGGCGACCCGTTGCACCCATAGCCCGGTCATCGAGATCGAGTGTGCGATCAGGAACAACCGGAAGTTGCGGACAGCCAGCGAGCTGAATGTCGAGCCCGACCGACGACGAAGCCGCGTAGTGCATGGGTCGGGCGACGGCACTCCAGTGGAGCGGTCGAGGGTCGAGAGTGTGGTCACTGATGGTCCCTTTCGAAGCCAGCCGAGGGTCGCTCTCGATTGTGGGGAGTGATCGGTAATTGCGCAAAGTGATCTCTAGGATGACTGTTATCGCGATATATGATGTACGCTGGTCATGTGTACGATCCGGTCCTGCTGCGCACCTTTCTGGCTGTGAGTCATTCGCTGAGCTTCACGCAGGCGGCTGCGGCGCTTGGTCTCGGCCAACCCACGGTCAGCCAGCACATCCGACGGCTCGAGAGCGTTGTCGGTCGAGACCTCTTCATTCGTGACACGCACTCCGTGCGTCGGACTGCCGACGGAGATGCGATGCGTGACTTCGCCTCGTCGATCCTGGCCGCTCAGGACCGTGCCGTGAGCTATTTCACCGGCTCGGGACTGAGCGGACGGGTTCGCTTCGGGGTTACGGACGACCTTGCGCTGACCTCGGTGCCCCGCATCCTCCGTGACTTCCGGCAGCTGTATCCACGGATAGATCTCGAGCTGACGGTGGCCGCGAACGACTCTCTCCAACGGCAGTTGGAGTCGGGGCACGTGGACATCGCCTTCGTGAAGCTGCCGCCCGACCAGACGCGGGGCAGGCTGGTCCGTCGGGACCGCCTCGTCTGGGTCGGTACCCCGGGCGTGCTCTCCGATGACCGTCCCGTGCCGCTGATCGTCGACCGGGCGCCGAGCATCAGCCGATCGTTCGCAGTCGAAGCAATGGACCGCGCCGGCATCCAGTACCGGGTCACCACCACCGCGCGTAATGTCCTCGGCGCAGTGGCAGCCTGCAGGGCCGGACTGGGGCTGGGGATCTTCCTGCGCAGCCTCATTCCGGCCGGCTTGGTAGAGATACCGGTCGGGGCCGGGCTGCCGGAACTGGGCGAGATCGATCTCGTCCTGCTCAGCAGCCGCCGAGATCCGTCCGCGTCCGCGGAAGCGTTGACCGAGGCCATCCTCGGCGACGGGCAGCCCCTGAGTGCCGAGGCAATCGGCACCGCCGCGACCGACATCTGACGCCGAAGGCGGATGTTCTGTCCGGCGGAACAGCTGCCTGCTCAGGATCCGTCGGGCGCGTACGTTTCGCGCCGTAACTCTTATCCGGGCGACGCGCGGCCGGTTTGGAGGCTAGACCAGACGATGCAGTATGTGCTCCGATTCGATGACGAGACCTGCCTGTCCAGAGATGAGGCCGGCGGCAAGGGTGCGACCCTGGCCGACCTGACTCAGGCAGGATTTCCGGTCCCAGCCGGGTTCTGCGTCACGACGTCCGCCTACGCCGCGTTCATCCGGCGCGGCGCTCTCGGCCAGCGACTCCGGATCATCATCGACGCGCTGGCAACGAGTGACCCGGATGCGTTGGAGACGCAGACCGTGGCGATCCGGGAGCTGATCCGTGCGGCACCGATGCCCGATGCCGTCGCTGCGGCCGTCGATGACGCCTACGAGCGACTCGCCCCTGGCGGCCCCG